>NZ_JBIAGO010000001.1:530479-926425 GCF_042869775.1 Streptomyces sp. NPDC006711 | reverse complement strand
CATGAATGTTTACCCGTAATCGGGTGCACACATCACGTAAGAGCGGGACGGAACCACCGGAATAAGGCGGCCCGTCCACAGCGTCCTCGCTGTGTCATCGCCTACCGACCACATGGGCCGGCAGGACTTTTCAAAGGAACCTCGTCCCACCGAAGTGGAGACGGGGTTGTCAATCTGGCGTTGACTTTTGGCACGCTGTTGAGTTCTCAAGGAACGGACGCTTCCTTTGTACTCACCCTCTCGGGCTTTCCTCCGGGCGCTTCCCTTCGGTATTTCGTGTTTCCGACTCTACCAGACTCTTTCGTGTCCGATTTCCTCGGTGCCTTTCAGGTTCTCCCTCGCGGGTTTCCCTTTCCGGCGGCTCCGACTCTATCAGATCCTTTCGGACCCGATTCCCGGTCTCCCGGGGCCAAGTCGGCTTGTCTTCCCGGCTGTTGGGCCGTTCCGACTCCCGAACTCTAGCGGATTTTCCCGGCAACCCGTAATCGGGGTTTCCGGGCCCGATCGAAATGAAATCGGCATGCCGAGAACATTCCCGGTCGGGAGATCGTGCTGAGTTGGGTGGCCGCAAAACCTGCGGCGGATGGTTGGCGCGGAACCACGTGGGCTCCGCACAACTCGAAGAACCTTACGGACCGGGCGGGGGCGTGTCAACCCCGGCCCTGGCTCCTGTCCACTGGTTTTTCAACCGTGCTGCTCAGTCCAGGTGCCGCTCAGTCCAGGTGCTGCTCAGTCCAGGTCGGTGAGGCGGCCGCCCGCGTCCGGCTGGGCGTGCTCCACCCGGCGCAGCAGGCGGATCAGCAGCTCGCCGAGGACTCCGCGCTCCTGCGGGGAGAGGTCCTGGAGGAGGTCTTCCTCGAAGTCGCTGGCCATCCGCATGGCCTCGAGCCACTTCGTGCGTCCCTCGTCGGTCAGCTCGACGATGACGCGCACCCGGTTGTTCTCGTCGCGGTCCCGCGTGACCAGGCCCTCGCCGGCCATGCGGTCGATGCGGTGCGTCATGGCGGCCGGGGTGAGGCCGAGGCGCTTGGCGAGTTCGCCGGGGCCCAGCCGGTAGGGCTCGCCCGCAAGGAGCAGCGTCTTCAGGACCTCCCACTCGGCGTTGCTGATGCCGAGTGCCGCGACCTGGCGGCCGTACGCCACGTTCATCCGGCGGTTCAGGCGGCCGAGGGCCGAGACGACCTTCTCCACCTGGGGGTCGAGGTCGCGGTACTCCCGCTGGTAGGCGGCGATCTGTTCGTCGAGGGTCGGCTCCTGGGGGCCGTCGGGCTCGCTGGGCTCCGTGGTCTCAGCCATGGCGCGAGTATGGCACGGCATCCGTTGGCATCTAAGTCCTTGAGTGTGTATTGTTAAGGATCTAATTTTAGTGTTGAAGTCTTCAGCCCTGAGCCCTTCACGTTCGAGCCCTCCGGCTCCGTGCCCTGCTCAGGGCCTCGAACTTCCAGGACTCAAGGTGGTGAGTGTGACCAAGGCGATGGGTGCTGCGATGCGCCGGATCCAGGCGGGCAACGCGCTGAGCGCGTTCGGGCTCGGGTTCACCGTTCCGTACCTCTATGTGTACGTGGCCCAGGTGCGGGATCTGGGTGCGACCACGGCCGGTGTCGTGCTCGCCGTCTTCGCCATGGCCGCGCTGCTCGTGCTGCCGTTCACCGGACGCGTCATCGACCGGCGGGGGCCGCTTCCGGTGCTGGTCGGCGCCGCGCTGCTGGCCGCTGTTGGCGCGCTGAGCATGGGCTTCGCCTCCAGCGTGCCCGCCGCCGTGGCGTCCGCCGCGCTCCTTGGCGCCGGTACCGCCGTCATGCAGCCGGCGCTCGCGACGATGATCGTCTGGTGCTCGGGGCCCGCTACCCGCACCCGCGCCTTCGCCCTCCAGTTCTTCCTCCAGAACCTCGGCCTCGGCATCGGCGGGCTCATCGGCGGCCAGATCGTCGACGAGAACCGCCCCTCCAGCTTCACCCTGCTCTTCTCGGTTGAAGCCGTGATGTTCCTGGTGCTCGCCGCTGTCGCGGGGTCCGCCAGGATGCCGCGCCCGGTGGCGCTCTCGGACGCACGTCCCAAGGGTGAACAGGGCGTCGGCGGCGGAATCCGGGCGCTCCTCGGCCACCGCGCGATGGTGCAGCTGTGCGTGCTCGGGTTCGTGCTGTTCTTCGCCTGCTACGGGCAGTTCGAGTCGGGGCTCGCCGCGTACGGCACCGAGGCCGCCGGGATCAAGCCCGCCACGCTCGGCATCGCGCTCGCCGCCAACACGGCCGTCATCGTGGCCGCCCAGTTCCTGGTGCTGAAGTTCGTGGAGCGCCGTCGGCGCAGCAGTGTCATCGCGTCCGTCGGCCTGCTGTGGGCCGTGGCGTGGATCGTGGCCGGATACGCCGGGCTCGGGCACGGCAGCCAGGCGATGGCGACGGCCGCGTTCGTCTCGACGTACGCGCTGTTCGGGCTCGGTGAGGCGATGCTGTCGCCGACCGTGGCGCCGCTGGTGGCCGATCTGGCCCCCGAGTCGATGGTCGGGCAGTACAACTCGGCGTTCGCCCTGGTCAAGCAGCTCGCGCTGGCCGTCGGGCCGGCTGTGGGCGGGCCCATGGGGGCCGCGCTGCACGGCCCCTACATCGTGACGTTCGTCCTGTTCTCGCTCGGGATCACCGTCCTCGCGCTGCGCCTCGGCAAGAGGCTGACGCTCGCGCAGGACCATCCGATGCTCGCGGCCAGGACGCGCGTGGTCGCGGTGCACCTGCCCGAGCAGGCGTCCGCCCACGCGTAAGCGCCCGGCGCGCGATGACGTGCCCGAGAGGGTGCTCCCCTCGGGCACGCGGCCCGCGCTAGTGCGGCAGCGCGAACTCGCACCACACCGCCTTGCCGCCGCCCGGCGTGCGGCGCGAACCCCAGGACGAGGCGATCGTCGCGACGATCGAGATGCCTCGTCCTGCTTCGTCCCCGGGGTCGGCGCGGCGGCGGCGCGGCAGATGGTCGTCCCCGTCGGTCACCTCGATGATCAGACGGCGGTCGGTGCGCCGCAGCCGCAGGCGCATCGGCGGGGTGCCGTGCTGGAGCGAGTTGGCGACCAGCTCGCTCGCGGCGAGGACGCCGAGGTCGCGCAGTTCCATCGGGAAGCGCCAGGAGGCGAGGACGCCGGAGGCGAAGGCCCGGGCGCGCGGGGCCGCTTCGATGCCGCCGAGCAGATCGAGCGCCGCGTTGTGGAAGAGCTCGGCGGACGGGCCGGTGCGGGCGGGATGCTGGCAGACCAGGACCGCCACGTCGTCGTCGTGTTCGGCGGTCACGCCGAGCGAGCGCAGCAGCCTGCCGCACACCACTTGCGGGGTGCCGACCGCGCCGGACAGCGCCCGCGCGAGCGCGGCCACGCCCTCGTCGATGTCCTCCCTGCGGCGCTCCACCAGGCCGTCCGTATAGAGGACGGCGGTGGCGCCGGGCGGCAGGTCGATGGCGCCCGAGGTGTGCAGCCAGCCGCCGGTGCCGAGCGGCGGGCCCGTGGGGTCGCCGGCCTGGTGGACGGTGCCGTCCTCGTGGCGTACGAGGATGGGCAGGTGGCCCGCCGACGCGTACACCAGGCGGCCCTCGTTGGGGTCGTGCACCGCGTAGACGCAGGTGGCGATCTGGCTGGCGTCGATCTCGGCGGCCAGGCCGTCCAGGAGCTGAAGCACCTCGTGCGGGGGCAGGTCGAGGCGGGCGTACGCCCTTACGGCGGTGCGGAGTTGGCCCATGACGGCGGCGGCGCGCACGCCCCGGCCCATCACGTCGCCGATGACGAGCGCGGTGCGGCCGGCGCCCAGGGTGATCACGTCGTACCAGTCGCCGCCGACCGCCGCGTCGGTGCCGCCGGGCTGGTAGGTGGCGGCGACGCGCAGGTCGTCGGGTTGTTCCAGCTCCTGCGGGAGCAGGGAGCGCTGGAGGGTGACGGCCGTTTCGCGGTGGCGGCGCTCGCTCGCGCGCAGCCGTTCGGTGGCCTCCGCGTGGTCGGTGACGTCGGCGGCGAAGACGAGCACACCGCCCTCCGCCTGGCCGGGGACCTCCACCGGGCTGCACGTCACCGTGTAGGAGCCGGCGCCCTGGATCCGGCGGGACTTCACGGTGCGGGACGTGCCGCTGCGCAGCACCTGGTCCATCAGCGGGAGCAGGCCGAGCTCGGCGAGTTCCGGCGAGACCTTGGCGGCCGGTGCGCCGAGCGGGCGCGCGCCGAAGGCCGCCACGTACGCGTCGTTGACGTACGCGACGCGGTGTTCGGGCCCGGTCACCAGCGCCACCAGGGCGGGGAGCTGGCCCAGGATGTCGCGCACGGAGAGGTCGTCGAGGGAGGGGGGCTCGGTCACATCGTCCGGCCAGGGCTCCGGTCGCGGCCCGGACGCGCCGCGGGCCGCGGGCACGGAGCCCCGGTCGGAGCGGTCGGTCCGTGCTGCGGCGCGGCGTTGCGTACCGGGGAGCCGGGCGCTCCAGCGCGTGAAGTTCACGGTGTTCCAAGCCTCGTGTGTTGCTGCGGGTGCGGTGCTGCCGGTGCTGGTGCGGTCATGGGTCGCGGGATCACTCTGTGCAGGTATGGGCCCACCTATGGTCACACGCCCAGTGTGACGGACCGCACTGACAACCGTCAGTTGTCGTGGGGGGCGGGGCCCTTGGCGGGCGGCCCGCCACCGGCGGCGATCTCGAACTCGGCGCGGGGGTGTTCCAGCGAGCCGAGCGAGACGATCTCGCGTTTGAAGAGCCCGGCGAGCGTCCATTCGGCGAGCACGCGGGCCTTGCGGTTGAAGGTGGGGACGCGGCTCAGGTGATAGGCGCGGTGCATGAACCAGGCCGGGTAGCCCTTGAGCTTGCGGCCGTAGACGTGGGCGACGCCCTGGTGCAGGCCGAGTGAGGCGACCGAGCCGGCGTTCTTGTGGCGGTAGCGCTTGACGTCCTCGCCCCGCACGGCCGCCGCGACGTTCTCGGCGAGCACCTTGGCCTGGCGCACGGCGTGCTGCGCGTTGGGCGCGCACTCCGCGTCCTTGTGCTCGGCGCTCAGGTCGGGGACGGCGGCCGCGTCGCCGGCCGCCCAGGCGTGCTGGACGCCTTCGACGCGCAGTTCGGCGGTGCAGCGCAGCCGGCCGCGTGCGGTCAGCGGCAGATCGGTGGCGGCGAGGAGCGGGGCGGGCTTGACGCCGGCGGTCCACACGACGGTGCGGGTGGGGAAGCGGGCGCCGTCGCTGAGCACGGCGACGCGGTTCTCACAGCTGTCGAGCCGGGTCTCCAGGCGTACGTCGATGTTGCGGGCGCGCAGCTCGCGGATCGCGTACGTGCCCATCTCCTCGCCCACTTCGGGCAGGATCCGGTCGCTTGCCTCGACGAGGATCCACTTCAGGTCCTGGGGCTTGATGTTGTGGTAGTACCGCGCGGTGTAGCGGGCCATGTCCTCCAGCTCGGCGAGCGCTTCGACGCCCGCGTAGCCGCCGCCGACGAAGACGAAGGTGAGGGCGGCGTCGCGGACGGCCGGGTCGCGGGTGGAGGAGGCGATGTCCATCTGCTCGATGACGTGGTTGCGCAGGCCGATGGCCTCTTCGACGGTCTTGAAGCCGATGGCGTGGTCGGCGAGGCCGGGGACGGGCAGGGTGCGCGAGACGGAGCCGGGTGCGATGACGAGCTCGTCGTAGGGCAGGCGGAGGGCGCCGGTGCCGTCCTCGGGCGAGGCGAGGGTGGTGACGGTGGCGGTGCGCCCGGCGTGGTCGACGCGGTCGGCCTCGCCGATGACGATCCGGCACTTGTCCAGGACGCGGCGCAGCGGGACGACCACATGGCGCGGGGAGATGCTTCCGGCCGCCGCTTCGGGCAGGAACGGCTGGTACGTCATGTACGGGTCGGGGGACACCACGGTGATCTCGGCCGTGCCCTCGCGCAGCTCGGACTTGAGCCGCCGTTGCAGACGCAGCGCCGTGTACATCCCGACGTATCCGCCGCCGATCACGAGAATCCGCACAGGTTCTGTCACCTACCCATGACGCAACGGGCCCCGGGCTTTGTCCACAGGCCTGACAAATTGTGTGACTGGAGGGTGCTCCTGGGGCGGTCGGCCCCTTCCGTGCCCCTTGATGGCAAAGTCGCAGGTCAGCCCGTGGGTGACACGTGCGGGCCGGGGTCCGATTCGGTCAGGTTTCGGTCCTTGGTCCGATCGGGGGGCACGCCGCGCGGAGGAACCTCTTCTGAATTGACTCCGGCTCAACTATGTTCGTATCCCGTCGGGGTGCCGGGTGAGGGACCCGTCCCCCGGCTGTCAGGGCGGGGAGTCTCCGGGGGGAGACATTAATACCGGGGGATCAATGCACATGCAGGACTCTCATTGGCAGACCGCCGTCGTCGCGGCATCCGACGGAAACGGCCGAGTGAGCACGGACATGGGTGTCGGGGGTGCGCGTTCCGCGCCGCTGCGGGTGGACGCCCAGCGCAATCTTGAGCATGTACTGCGCGCGGCGCGCGAGGTGTTCGGCGAGCTCGGTTACGGGGCGCCGATGGAGGACGTGGCGCGCCGGGCCAGAGTGGGCGTGGGCACCGTCTACCGGCGGTTCCCGAGCAAGGACGTCCTGGTGCGCCGGATAGCCGAGGAGGAGACCTCGCGGCTGACCGACCAGGCGCGTACGGCGCTCGGCCAGGAGGACGAGCCCTGGTCCGCGCTCTCCCGCTTCCTGCGCACATCGGTGGCCTCGGGGGCGGGACGGCTGCTTCCGCCGCAGGTGCTGCGGGTGGGTGTGGACGCCGAGGAGGGCGCGGGGGCCGCCGTGGCCGGGGAGCCCGAGGGCGTACGTCCGGAAGGCGCGCGCTCCGAGGGGATGCGCCCCGAGGGTGTGCGCTCCGAGGGTGTGCGCTCCGAGGGTGTGCGCTCCGAGGGTGTGCGCTCCGACAGCGTGCGGGACGGGCTCGACGAGGCGCGGGTGCCGCAGCAGCGTCAGGTCGGCGCGGCCGAACAGGGCCCAGGCTGGGGCCGGGTGATCGAGCAGCGGTCGGCTCCCCAGCAGGAGCTTGACGGCACGGGCACGGCCGAACTCCTCGCCGTGGTCGGGCAGTTGGTCGAACGGGCCCGGGCGGCCGGCGCGCTGCGCCGCGATGTGACCGTCGCGGACGTGCTCTTGGTGATAGCCACGGCGGCGCCGTCGTTGCCGGATGCCACGCAGCAGGCCGCCGCTTCGGCGCGGCTGTTGGACATCCTGCTCGAAGGGCTTCGCTCCCGCCCGGCCTGAGGCTCAAACGCCGCTTGGATCGCGGTAGTTGCGGGCTCCGGGCGCCGACGGCGGATCTTCGAGGCTTCCCCTAAAGGGTGACGGCTAGTGCTCGGGTGCGGTAAGTCTCCCCGGATGAGTGGTTGCCGGGCTTGAGGCTCGGCTCCGCTTGCGCTCTGTGGCACGCTTGCCCGGTGGTCGGGTCTGAGCGTGCTTACGGGAGCTTCCGCGATGGGCGTTGAAGAGCGGGACGAGTCGCGCTCGGGCGACGGCGGCCCGGAATCCGGCGGCCCCGGCGGGTCCGGCGGGGCGCGTCCGCCCCGCCAGGTGCCGAATCAGGGCGGCCCCCTGAGCGGTCCCGGAAGCGGTGCGTTCGGCGGGCCGACGGCCGTTCCCGGCCAGGTCGGCGCGGATTCCGCTTCCGACGCGTCGGAGGCGCGGGACCTGAGCGGCGGCACCGTGCTGCCCGGGCCCTGGGGACCCATGGACGGCATCGGCGATCCCGGCACCAGCGTGCCGCCGCAGCGCGAGGGCGGGCTGCGTGAGGGCATGGCCCTGGAGCTCGCCGAGGTCGGGCAGTCCGACGCCGATCTGATCCACGCGATGCGCACCGGCGACGACAGCGCGTACGAGGAGCTGTTCCGGCGCCACTCGGGCGCGGTGCGCCGCTACGCCCGCAGCTGCTGCCGGGACGCGCACACCGCCGACGACCTGACGGCGGAGGTCTTCGCGCGGACCCTTCAGGCGGTGCGCGGCGGCGCCGGGCCCGAACAGGCCGTGCGCGCCTACCTGATGACCACCGTGCGGCGGGTCGCCGCGTCCTGGACACGGACCGCCAAGCGGGAGCACCTGGTCGACGACTTCGCGGTCTTCGCGCAGGAGGCGGCGCGTTCGGCCGAGGTGTCCGACGACGACACCATCGACCTCGGCGCCGATGTGCGCGCCATGCACGAGGCCGAACAGACGCTGGCCATGCGGGCGTTCCGCTCGCTGCCCGAGCGGTGGCAGGCCGTGCTGTGGCACACCACCGTCGAGGAGGAGTCGCCGAGCGAGATCGCGCCGCTGTTCGGGCTCACCGCCAACGCGACCGCCGTCCTGGCCAGCCGGGCGCGCGAAGGCCTCAAGCAGGCCTACCTCCAGGCGCACGTCTCCAGCGCGCTGACCTCAGGCGGGGACTGCGCGCGGTACGCCGACCGGCTCGGCGCGTACGCGCGGGGCGGGCTTCGGATGCGGGCCGAGCGCGGGCTCAGCAAGCACTTGGAGGAGTGCGCCAGGTGCCGGGTCGCCGTCGTGGAGCTCAAGGACGTCAACGCCGGGATTCCCGCGCTGCTCCCGGTCGCGGTCATCGGCTGGTTCGCCGCCGGGTTCTCGCTCAAGGCGGCCGGGGTCGTGGCGGGCGGCGCGGCCGGAGCGGCGGGCGCGGGCGCCGCGGCCGCCGCGACGGGCGGTGGTTCGTCCGGCGGCGCGGCCGGGACCGCCGCCGTGTCGGAAGGGCTCGGCGCTCCCGCCAAGGCGGGGATCGCGGCGGCGGTGGCCCTCGCGGTGGCGGCCGGCGTCGTGTTCGCGCTCGCCGGCAACGACTCCCCGCCGCCCAAGCCCGACGCGAAACCGCCCGCCGTCGCCCCCGTCGTACCGCCCGAGCAGCCGCCTCCCCCCTCCCCCGAGCCGCCCGCGCCCCCCGCGCCCGCGCCCCCGCCGAGGCCCGCGCCGAAGAAGCCGGTGGCCAAACCCGCGCCGCCGCCACCGGCCCGGCCCAGGCCCACGCCGCCTCGGCCATCGCCACCACCCGCCCCCGCTCCGCCCGAGCCGGCGCCCACGCCTCCCCCGCCGCCGCCCGCCCCGGCCGTCTACCAGGTCAACCGCCTCCAGTACGGACTGCTCGGCGACGGCACCAAGCCCGAAGTTCGACTCGGCGATTCGAGCTGGCTGTGGCAGCGCTCCGGCCTGCGCATCGGTGACCGGCGCTATCCGCACGGGGTGACCGTGCACGGCCGGTCCTCGGTGACCATCGACCTCAACCGCCAGTGCCGCGCCTACGACGCGTACGCCGGCGTCGACCAGCTGTCGCTGGGTCTCGGCGTGGTGCGCTTCTCGGTCTACGGCGACGGGGCCCTGCTGTGGCGCTCGCCCGTCCTGCGGGGCGGGGACCCGGCGGTGCCGGTGCACGCCGACCTCGCGGGGCGCGGGACGATCCGGCTCGTGGTCGAGCCGGAGGGCCCGTTCGGCTCGGCGGCGCTCGCCGACTGGGCGCGGTCGCAGATCAGCTGCGCCTAGCGGGCGCTTCAGTTCCTCCTGCGCCCGGCTCGGCAGGCGTTTCAGTTCCCCCGGCGCCCGGCCCGGCAGGCGCTTCAGCTCCCCGCAGCGCCCGGCTCGGCGGGCGCTTCAGTTCCCCCGGCGCCCGACTCGGCGCCGGTCGCCGGGTCGGTCAGCGGCGGGATCGCGGCCGGGGTCAGGCCCGCGCCGGCCGTGCGCTCGGCCTCGTACTCCTCGGGCGTCAGCGCGCGCCGTGCCCGTGCCGTGATGGCCTGCGCGGTCTCCGCTTCAGGGACGGAACGCGGGATGCCGGCGCGCCAGGCGGTGGCTGCCGCCAGAACCCGTACCGCGCGGGCGTGTTCGCCGAGGTCGCCGAGGAACTGGGCCGCGCGTTCGGCGAGGTGGGCCAGGACGAGCTCGGTGCAGTGGCTGTCGCCCGCCTTGCGCAGCGCCCGCGTCATGCCCCGCAGACCCGCGAGGGGGCCCGACTCCAGGGCTGCGACCCGGGCGTCGAGTGCGTCGAGCAGCGCGACGAAGTGCGGGGGCGAGTGTGGCGGCCCCGTCGTGGCGAAGTCGATGGCCTGGTCGCGCAGGGCGAGCGCCGCCTCGATGTCGCCCCGGTCGAGGGCGACGGTGGCGAGCAGCGAGTGGACGTAGGGCATGGCCTCGGCGGTCCGGCAGCGCCGGGCCTCCGTCGCCGCCTCCGCCAGGGCCTTCTCGGCGCCGTCCAAGTCACCCTCGCGGTAGCACAGTTCACCGACCCGGGCGGTCAGGAACGGGGTCTCCTGGTAGGCGCCGACCTCGCGGGAGAGTTGCAGCGCCTCCTCGTAGGCGGAGCGGGCGAGCGCGGGCATGCCCCGGGTCATCGCGGCCTCGGCGGTGGCGCCGGCCACCTGGGCGCGCATCCAGCGGTCGCCGACCCGGCGGCCCAGTTCGCGCAGCTCGGCCAGGTCGTCGTCGACGCCGTCGAAGCCGCCGGGCATGTCGATGGCCATATGGGTGCGGAACATCAGGCCCACCGCGACCGCCCAGTCGTCGCCGTGGCGGCGGCAGTTGGCGACGACCGCGTCGATGGAGTCGCGCATCATACCGGGCGGGTCGGTGTTGAAGGAGGAGAAGGGCCAGAGCAGCCCGGGGAAACGGGCCGCCTCGGGGCCTCCCGGCTCGAAGGCCCGCCGGATCCGGTTGAGGCGGTCCTGGACCGCCGGGTCGGCGAACCCCTGGTCGCGGTCGGTGTCGGAGAGCAGGAAGAAGCGGAGCAGATCGAGGTGGAGCCGGGACCAGTACCGGGGGTCGGACTCGTCGGCGGGGACGGGCGAGAGGGAGGCCACGGAACCGGCCCACGCGGCGCCCTCGGAGCGGTAGTTGCGCAGCCACCAGAACCAGCCCATGTCGAGCGCGATCGCGCAGGCGGCTTCCTCGTCGGCGCCGGGCGGGGTCGTCGTGCGGCGCAGCACGGCCCGGATGTTGTCGAGCTCGGTCTCCAGGCGGCGGATCCAGGGGAGCTGTTCGCGCGAGCGTACGAGGGGTTCGGCGCGGCGGACCAGGTCGCGGTAGTAGGCGGTGTGGGCGTCGGCCGCCGCGCGCAGCACCTCGGGGGTCTCGGCGGCGCGCTCGACGGCGTACTCGTGGATGGTCTCCAGCATGCGGTAGCGCATGCCGCTGCCGTCGTCCGCGGGGACCGCGATGACCAGGGACTTCTCGACGAGGGCGGCGAGGTCGTCGGTGGCGCCGCACACCGCTTGGGCGGCCGTGAGGTCCCAGCCGCCGGCGAAGACGGAGGCGCGGCGCAGCACGTCGCGTTCGGCGTCGTCGAGCAGCCCCCAGGACCAGTCCACGACGGCCCGCAGGGTCTGCTGGCGCGGAAGGACGGTGCGGCTGCCGCTGGTCAGGAGGCGGAAGCGGTCGTCGAGGCGGTCGGCGATCTGGCGCGGGGTGAGCAACCGCAGGCGGGCGGCGGCCAGTTCGATGGCGAGCGGCAGACCGTCGAGGCGGCGGCAGATCTCGGCGACGGCTTCGGGGTCGGCGCCGGGGTCGAAGTCGGGGCGCACCGTGCGGGCGCGCTCCGCGAACAGGCGGTGGGCCGGGAGCGGCGGCAGCGGCTCGACCGGGCGGACCGCCTCGCCGGGCACGCCGAGCGGTTCACGGCTGGTGGCCAGGACGCGGAGCCCCGGGCAGCGGGTGAGGAGGGTTTCGGCGAGCTCGGCGGCGGCGCCGATGACGTGCTCGCAGTTGTCGAGGACGAGGAGGGTGTCCGGCCACTGTGCGAGGTCGTCGACCAGGCGGGCGGTCGGGTCGGTGTGGGCGGGCTGGCCCTCGCGCGTGAGCAGGGCCGTCTCGCGCAGGCCGAGCGCGGAGATCACGGCGCCGGGCACGGCGTCGGGTTCGTCGAGCGGGGCGAGCTCCACGAGCCAGGCGGGCGTGTCCGACGCGGCCGCCGCCTGCTCCGCGAGGCGGGTCTTGCCGGTGCCGCCGGGGCCGGTGAGGGTGACCAGGCGGGAGGAGACCAAGTCGGCCCGGATCGCCGCGAGTTCGGGCTCGCGGCCCACGAACGAGGTCAGCCGGGGACGCAGGTTGCCCTCGGCGGGCCCGGCCGGATCGGGCTCCTCGCGCAGCAACTCGGCGTGCAGCGCGGTCAGTTCGGGCCCCGGGTCGGTACCGAGGGAATCGGCCAGGGTGCGGCGGGCCTTGTCGTAGGCGGCGAGCGCGTCGGCCCTGCGGCCCTGGGCGCGCAGCGTCCGGATGAGCTGGGCGTGCAGCGTCTCGTCGTAGGGGTGGGCGGCGAGCAGTTCCGCGAGTTCGGGCAGCAGTCCGTCGGTGGCGCCGCGCCGCAGGTCGGCCTCGATGCGGTGGCGCAGCGCGACCAGGCGCCGCGCCTCGGGACGCACGGCGGCGTGGCGGTCGGGCAGGTCGGCGAGGGCGGGGCCGCGCCACAGGGCGAGGGCGGCGCGCAGGGTGTCGGCCGCGGCTTCGGGGTCGCCCGCGGCGAGCTGGGCCGCGCCCTGGGCGGCGCGCTCCTCGAACGCGTACAGGTCGACGGCGTCCGGCGGCGCGGCGAGACGGTAGCCGGCCGGGCCGGACTCCACGGCCTCCTTGCCGATCGCGCGGCGCAGCCGGCCGATCAGGGCCTGGAGCGCGGCGGGCGCGTCCTGGGGCGGGTCTTCGGCCCATACGTCGTCGATGAGGGCCGGTACGGGAACGGCGCGGCCGGGGCGCAGGGCGAGCGCGGTCAGGAGCGTACGCACACGGGGACCGCCCAGGGGTATGGCGGTGCCGGTGTCGTCGTGCGCCTCCGTGGCGCCCAGGATCAGGTACCGCACGGGTTCATTATGGCGGGGCGGCCCGCGCGCGCCGCGCCCACGCTTCGGGGGAGGCGGCGCGGACCCGGCTCACGCCCGCAGCGTCGGGCGCCTGGGCGGGGTCACACCGCCCGCCACCGCGCGCTGCTTGGGCGCCGCCGTGCCCGTCCAGCACGTTCCCCTGCGGGCCAGCAGGCGGCGCAGCCACAGCTCGGTGGAGACCAGGTCGGCCAGGCCGTCAAGGGGCAGGGGTTCGCCCGAGGCGGCGGCCCGCAGCGCCTTGCGGACCGTGCGGGCCTCGATCAGGCCCGCGTCGGCGAGCAGCGGCGCCTCGAAGAGGGCGACCAGCGGGTCGGTGTACTGGCGCAGGCCCGCGCGGGCGGCGGCCGTGGAGGGCGCGTGGGAGGGGGCGCCCCAGCCGGGGGGCAGGTCGCGCACCCCGGACGCCGAAAGCACCGTACGCAGGATGGTGGCGCGGGCGCCCGGCTGGACGCGCAGGGATTCGGGCAGGGCCCGGCAGGCGCGGACGACCTGGTTGTCGAGGAAGGGCGCGTGCAGACGCTGACCTCGGACCTCCGCGGCCTGTTCGAGGACGCGGTGGTCCGACGCGTAGCGCGCGAGGGCGGCCGACGCGCGGGCCTCGCCGGGGCGCTGGCTCGGCGCGGGCCGGGTCGCCGACGCCATGAGGCGAACCGATACTTCCGCCAGCGCCTCGCCGGTGAGCCAGCGGGCAGCGGGGCCCGGCCGGGTCCACGACAGGGCGGCCAGGGAGATCGACAGCGGGCTCGCCGCGTCGTCGAAGCGGGGCTCGCGCAGGGCGTCCGCCGCCGATTCGATGCCGGCGCGGTAGGGGGTGCGGGCCAGGCGGCGGGCCGCGCGGTAGACGGTGAGCGGGACGAAGAGGGAGTGGGCCGAGGGGCCGCCCGCCTTGGCGAGGGCCGTCGCCGGACGGAGCAGGTGCCGGCGCTGACGGTCCATCAGAAGATCGGCGAGGCGCGCCGGGTGGGCGTCGATCACCTGGCGCGCGCCGCTGCCGGTGAAGTGGTCGGCGCTGCCCGACAGGAGGCGTGCGCGGTGGCGGGGGGCGGTGATGAGGGAGGGGCCAGGTTCGTCCGTGAGGGCGCCTTCGAGGTCGGCGTAGGGCAGGGCCTCATCGCCGCCCGTCACCACCACGTGGTGCAGGCGGGGGTTGGCGGCCATCGCGCCGGCCCGTTCCCGTTCGGCCCGCCCGCCCGGCACGGCGAGGTCGTTGAAGGTGACGGCGAGCAGGCGCTCGCCCGCGCCGGTGCCGTGGCCGAGCACCGTGCCGGGCGCCCCCGGCAGGCCGGCGGCGAGCAGGGCAAGGGTGGCGGAGGCGGGCCCTCCGGAGAGGTCGGAGCCGATGCCGGGCGCCGGGCCCCCGCGTGCCGCGCGCCGCTCGGCGGGGCCCATGCCGGGGACCGGGCCCGGGTCGGGCGGCGGGGTCTCGGGGGCGTGCCGGGGCGCGGTGAGCCGGGCGCGCACCGCGCGGACCAGGGCGTCGCGCACGCCGTCCACGGCCTCGGCGGGCGCCCGCTGGGGCGCGGCCACCGCGAGCGAGGCGAACGGTTCGTACCCGGTGATGTCGCGCGAGCCCTCGCGCAGGACGAGTGCGTGGCCGGGCGGGATGCGGCGCACGCCGGCGTACGGAGTGGAGTCCCCCAGCGCCTCCGGTACGTCGGGGCAGGCGAGCAGGGCGGCGAGGTGGCCGATGTCGAGCTCGGCCTCGATGAGGTCGGCGAGCGGGAGCGCTGCCGTGGCGTAGGCGGTCCCGCCGGCCCAGGGGGTGTGGAAGACGGGCCGGGCGCCCGCCAGGTCGCCCACCACCGTGATGCGGCGGGCGACCTGGGCGACGGCCGTGTAGCTGCCGGGCCACGCGGACAGGTGGCGCAGCGCGCCGCCGCGCGCGGCGAACAGGCCGAGGCGCAGCTCCTCATCGGTGGCGGCGCAGCAGCCGAGGACGGCGAGGCGGGTGTCGGCGCCCACGCTGACCAGGCGGATCTCGTCGGGGCGCCAGTCCCCCACGGCCCACAGCGGATCCGGGTCGCCCCACAGGAGCTGGGCGCCGACGGGGTGGACCGTGCGGCCCTCGTCCGGCTCGCCGACCGCGCCGGCGGTGCGGCCGTGGCCGTAGCCGTCGGGAGCGCCGTACGCGCCCGTTCCGTACGTGGTCGTTCCGTACGCGGTCGTTCCGTACGTGGTCGTGCGGAAGCTTGCGGCGACGCTGCTCCACCCCACCAACCATCGCATCGCGCCTCCACAGGCTGTGGACAACTCGTGGACAACCCCGGGCCGACCGCCTTCTGACGTCACGTCAGATTGGGCCGGGACGACTTCCCGTCAGGGCGCTCCACGGGGGCCCGAGGAGGCCGGAACCCCATGCTGCCACGACAACCGCGCCCAAGAGGGGCTACCGGCCGCGCGCACGCCAAGTGAACACACGCCGGGGGATGGCCGATTGACACCGTTCCCGGGACGTACGGGACAGGCCGGGCGGGATCGGCGAGATGCCGTCGGCCGCTCCGGCGAGGGGCGATATCCGGCCATTCTTGGCCGCCGGGACCGTCGCCCCACGCGTCTCTGGAGGCCCACAACACACAGTCCGGGAGGCGCCGTTCGCCTCCCGGACCGGTCCGCCGCCCGCGGGGATTGAGGCGGCGGTGTCCCCCAGCCCGCCGTATCCATGCGGCGGGCCGACCCACGCACCACACATGGAAGCGTCCCCCTGGGGGCCCTGCGAGAGCGCACGGCCGGGCGCACGGCCACACGTCGGGAGCGCGGCGGCGGCCGGCGCCGCCTCACCCCCGGCGCAACGCGTCCGCGCCCGGGCCGGCGCCGGGGGCGTCGGCGGGCGACCGTACGGAAAACAATCTCGCCATACGGAAGACCGCCCCTTAACGGTCGGGATGCGGCGAACTACGCTGTGTTTACTGCTGTTCCTCACGGGTGGCATATTCCCGAGGGCACGGCCACATGCTTTTGCGGCCGACGAACCGGACACCACACCACCCGGGGAACGCCGTCTGTGTCGAGGGGTGGCGCATGTCCAGGGAGCAACGCGGGCCCAACGAGAAGCTCGGCACCGTTCTCGCCCTCGCGGGAATCAGCAACGCGGGCCTCGCCCGCCGGGTCAACGACCTGGGCGCGCAGCGGGGCCTGACCCTTCGCTACGACAAGACGTCCGTGGCGCGGTGGGTCTCCAAGGGCATGGTGCCCCAGGGCGCCGCGCCGCATCTCATAGCCGCGGCCATCGGCGCCAAGCTGGGCCGGCCCGTCCCGCTGCACGAAATCGGCCTCGCGGACGCGGACCCGGCCCCCGAGGTCGGGCTCGCCTTCCCGCGCGACGTTTCGGAGGCGGTGCGCTCGGCGACCGATCTGTACCGGCTGGATCTGGCCGGACGGCGCGCGGGCGGCGGCATCTGGCAGTCCCTCGCGGGCTCCTTCGCGGTCAGCGCCTACGCCACACCCGCCTCCCGCTGGCTCATCACCCCGGCCGACTCCTCGGTGGCCCGCAGCACCGACCTGACCGACCTGCCACCGTTGAAAGTCGGCCACAGCGATGTGGCCAAACTGCGCGAGGCCGCCGAGGACGCGCGCCGCTGGGACTCCAAGTACGGCGGCGGCGACTGGCGTTCGTCCATGGTGCCCGAGTGCTTACGGGTGGACGCGGCCCCGCTGCTGCTCGGCTCCTACAGCGACGAGGTGGGGCGGGCCCTGTTCGGCGCGACCGCCGAGCTGACCCGGCTCGCCGGCTGGATGGCCTTCGACACCGGCCAGCAGGAGGCTGCCCAGCGCTACTACATCCAGGCCCTGCGCCTCGCGCGCGCGGCCGCCGATGTGCCGCTCGGCGGCTATGTGCTGGCCTCGATGTCGCTCCAGGCCACCTACCGGGGCTTCGCCGACGAGGGCGTCGACCTCGCGCAGGCCGCCGTCGAGCGCAACCGGGGCCTGGCCACCGCCCGCACCATGTCCTTCTTCCGCCTGGTGGAGGCCCGCGCCCACGCCAAGGCGGGCGACGGACACCCGGCCGAGGCCGCCCTCAAGGCCGCCGAGTCCTGGCTGGAGCGCTCGCGCGAGGGCGACTGCGACCCCTCCTGGCTCGGCTTCTACTCCTACGACCGCTTCGCGGCGGACGCGGCCGAGTGCTACCGCGACCTGAAGGCGCCCCGCCAGGTGCGCCGCTTCACCGAGCAGGCCCTGTCGCGGCCCACCGAGGAGTTCGTCCGCTCGCACGGCCTGCGCCTGGTGGTCAGCGCCGTGGCCGAGCTGGAATCGGGCAATCTGGACGCGGCGTGCGCGGCCGGCACCCGGGCCGTCGAGGTCGCGGGCCGCATCTCCTCGGCGCGCACCACCGAGTACGTCCGCGATCTGCTGCACCGCCTGGAGCCCTACGGGGACGAGCCGAGGGTCGCGGAGCTGCGCGAACGCGCGAGGCCGCTGCTCGTGACCCCGGCGTAGCGGCCGTCCGGGACGTTTACCGGGATTGTCAGTGGGCCAGTGCAGTATGTGGTGAGGGGGTCCGGGGCCGTCCTCCGGGAAAGACGCGAACCGGGGTGGGAGGTGCCTGGGTGACGACGACGTACGACTGCGACGTGCTGGTGGTCGGCGGCGGGATCGTGGGCCTGTCGACGGCGTACGCGCTCACGCGGGAGGCGCCCGGGACACGCGTGACGGTCCTGGAGAAGGAGCCCGGCCCGGCCCGGCACCAGACGGGGCGCAACAGCGAGGTCATCCACAGCGGCATCTACTACAGGCCCGGCTCCCTCAAGGCGCGCTTCGCGGTGCGGGGCGCGGCCGAGATGGTCGAGTTCTGCGCGCGGTACGGCATCGCGCACGAGGTCACCGGCAAGCTGATCGTGGCCACCGAGCGCGCGGAGCTGCCCCGGCTGCACGCGCTGGTCCAACGCGGCCGCGAGAACGGCATCCCGGTACGGGAGCTGGGCCCGCCCCAGATAACGGAGTACGAGCCGGAGGTGACCGGCCTCGCCGCGATCCACGTGGGTACGACGGGGGTGTGCGACTACAGGGCGGTGGCGGCGCGCCTGGCGGAGCTGTCCGGCGCGGAGGTCCGCTACGGCGCGGAGGTCGTCCGCGTCGACCGGCGCGCCCCGCTCGGCGTCGCCGTGCGCACCGCCGACGGTACGGTGCTGCGCGCCCGCGCCCTGGTCAACTGCGCGGGGCTGCACAGCGACCGGGTGGCGCGGCTCGCGGGTGACGACTTGGGCGTACGGATCGTGCCGTTCCGGGGCGAGTACTACGAGCTGGCCAGGCCCGGCCTGGTCAAGGGCCTGGTGTACCCGGTGCCCGACCCGGCCTTCCCCTTCCTCGGCGTCCACCTCACCCGGGGTGTGGACGGCTCGGTCCACGTCGGGCCCAACGCGGTGCCTGCGGCGGCCCGCGAGGGGTACGACTGGCGCACGGTGCGGCCGCGCGAGCTGGCCGGCACGCTCGCGTGGCCGGGCTCGTGGCGCATAGCCCGGCGCCACTGGCGTTACGGGGCGGGTGAGCTGCGGCGTTCCTGGTCCAAGCGGGCCTTCACCGATGCGGTGCGGCGGCTGCTGCCCTCGGTGACCGAGGCCGATCTGCGGCCCGCGCCGGCGGGGGTGCGGGCGCAGGCGGTGCTGCGGGACGGCACGCTGGTGGACGACTTCCTGATCCGTCAGGCGCCGCGGACGGTGCACGTCCTGAACGCCCCGAGCCCCGCGGCGACGGCGTCCCTCCCCATCGGCCGCGAGGTCGCGTCCTGCGCTCTGAGGGTTTTGCGCGACGCGTAGCCGGGTGGGCCGGCGCGCACCCCGTCAATGCGGCCGCCCCTGACGGTCTCGGCGCGGGCCCGTATCGGGGCCGAGCCCCAGGTACCCCGGCCGCGGACCGTGGTCGCTCCCCGCGCAGTTCCCCGCGCCCCTGACGGGGCTGGTGCCGGCCCGCATGAGCATCCCCAGCCCGGTCGCCCCCGGCAGGTTTTGGTGCTGGCCCATGGAGGCAAACCCAGCCCGTCCGGCGATTGAGGACGAGCGCCCTTCAGGCGCGAACGGGGTCTGGGGCGGAGCCCCAGGGAGCTCGGCTGCGGACCGTGGGCGCTCCCCGCGCAGTTCCCCGCGCCCCTGGCAGGGCCGGTGCTGGCCCGCATGAGCATCCCCAGCCCGGTCGCCCCCGGCAGGTTTTGGTGCTGGCCCATGGAGGCAAACCCAGCCCGTCCGGCGTTTGAGGACGAGCGCCCTTCAGGCGCGAACGGGGTCTGGGGCGGAGCCCCAGGGAGGTCGGCTGCGGACCGTGGTCGCTCCCCGCGCAGTTCCCCGCGCCCCTGGCAGGGCTGGTGCCGACCCGCACATACAGCCCGCCGCCCCCGGCAGGGCTGGTGCTGGCCCGCGTGGGCATACCCAGCGCGTGGGTCGGGCCGGGCCGGGTTTGAGGGAGCGGGGTCTTAGGATGGGGGCATTGTGTCTGAGCACCCCCGCACCCCAGAAGCCCCGGCCCCAGCGACCGGCAAGGTCCTGCCGAGGGACAAGGCACCCCGCTTCCCCGGCGGCCCCGCCGCCGACCCCGCCGGCTCGCACCACGAACGCCGCATCCGCAGCTTCCAGCCCCGCCGCAGCCGCGTCACCACCGGCCAGGGCGAGTACCTGGAGCGCCTGTGGCCGGTGTGGGGCTTCGACATCGACGGGCTGCGCAAGATCGACCCGGCGGAGCTGTTCGACGGCCTCCCCGTCGTCCTGGAGATCGGCTTCGGCATGGGCGAGGCCACCGCGCAGATGGCCGCCGACGACCCCGCCACCGGCATCCTCGCCGTCGACGTCCACACCCCCGGCCAGGGCAACCTCCTCGGCCTCGCCGAGCGCGGCGGCCTGACCAACATCCGCGTGGCCAACGGCGACGCGATCATCCTGCTCCGCGAGATGCTGGAGCCGGACGCCCTGGACGGCATGCGGGTGTTCTTCCCTGACCCCTGGCCCAAGAAGCGCCACCACAAGCGCCGCCTGATCCAGCCGGAGTTCCTGACCCTCGCCGCCACGCGGCTGAAGCCCGGCGCCGTACTGCACTGCGCGACGGACTGGGAGGGCTACGCCGAGCAGATGCTGGAAGTCCTCGAGGCCCACCCCGACTTCGAGAACACCGTGGAGGGCGGCGGCTACGCGCCCCGCCCCCCGTTCCGCCCGCTGACCCGGTTCGAGGGCCAGGGCCTCGACAAGGGCCACGTCGTGCACGATCTGCTGTTCCGCCGGGTCGCGCGCACCGGGCCCGCCACCACCGGCGCCCACAGCGGGTAGTGCGGGCGCCGTCGCGCATTGTCAGTGCGGCTCGTTAGGGTCGTCCCGTGTCCTTCGAGCCGCTTCCGCATCGCCCACACCCCGGGCAGGGCGCCGGTGCGCCCCCGCAGTCCGGCCAGGCCCTCGCGCCCCGGCCGGTGCCGCCGTGCGCGGACGAGCCCCGGTTCGAGACGGTCCCGCCGGACCGGTCGAAGTGGCGCTACCGCCCGCGCCGCGACTTCTGGCGTTCCAAGGCGGTCCGCGCGGGCGCGCTGATCACCCTGCTCGCCCTGTGCGGCCTGGTCATCGTCGCGCTCGTACGGGAACAGACCGGCACCGAGGGGTTCTTGGTGGGCCTGGGCCTCGCGGTGCTTCCGGTGCCGTTGCTGGGCGCGGCGTTCCGCTGGCTCGACCGGGTCGACCCCGGCCCCTGGCGCAACCTGCTGTTCGCCCTCGCCTGGGGCGCCTGCGCCGCCGCCCTGGTGGCGATCATCGCCAACTCGTTCGCGACGCGCTGGATAGCCACCGCCACCGCCGACCCCTCGTCCGCCGACCATCTGGGCGCCAGTGTCATAGCCCCGATCGTCGAGGAGAGCGCGAAGGCGGCGGCCGTCCTGCTGCTGTTCCGCTTCCGCAGGCGCGACTTCAACGGGATCGTCGACGGTGTGGTCTTCGCCGGTTTCACCGCGACCGGCTTCGCCTTCACCGAGAACATCCTCTACCTGGGCAACGCCTTCGGTGAGGACCAGGCGAGCCACAGCGGCGGCTCGACGACGGCCGCGACGTTCTTCGTACGGGTCGTCATGTCGCCGTTCGCGCACCCCCTGTTCACGGCCCTGACCGGCGTCGGCTTCGGCCTGGCCGCGCTCTCGCCGCCCGGCAGGCGGCTGCGCCGCGTCGCCCTTCCGCTGCTCGGCCTGGTCCTCGCGATGGGCATGCACGCCCTGTGGAACAGCTCGACGCTGTTCGGGCCGTACGGCTTCTACCTCGTGTACGGGGCGGTCATGCTGCCGGTGTTCGGGCTGCTCACCTGGCTCGCGATAGGGAGCCGGCAGCGCGAGCTGCGTACGGTCGCCGCCGAGCTGCCCGCGTACGCGGCGGCCGGCTGGCTCGGGCCGGCGGAACCGCTCGCGCTGTCGTCGATGCGGGCCCGCGCGATGGCCCGGGACTTCGCCCACCACCGCTTCGGCGGGAAGCCGGCGGCGCGGGCGGTCGCCGAGTACGAGGCGTTCGCGACCACGCTCGCCTTCCTGCGCCACCGCGCCTACCGCCGCGCGGGCGCCACCGGCCCGAGCCCCGACTTCGCGGCCCGCGAGCAGGAACTGCTCCACCATCTGTGGGAGCGCAAACCGGTCGCGGGCCCGGCGCTGCTGTACGCGGCGGGCGCGGCGGGCCGGATCTGGCTGCCCCCGCAACCGCGCCCCGCGTACCCGGGCTCCCCGTACCCGCACGCCCAGCATCCGTACGCGCAGCACCCGCACGCCCAGAATCCGTATGGCCAGCGCCCCGACGCACCCCGTCCCGGGTACGCCCCCCACGGACATCCGGACCCGTTCCCGAGCCCCGCGCCGGGCGCCCAGCACAACCCCTACCGGTCCTGAGTCCCCTGAGTCCGCCCGGCGCCGGTCACGCGGAGGCGGCCGTGAGCTCGCTGATCTGCGCGTCGGTGAGCTCCAGTTCGGCGACCGCGAGCAGCGCCGGCAGCTGCTCCACCGTGCGGGCGGAGGCGATGGGCGCGGCGACGGTGGGGCGGGCGGCCAGCCACGCGAGCGCCACCGTGGCGATCTCGGCGTCGTGCTCCTGGGCGATCCGGTCGAGCGCGGCCAGCACCTTGCGGCCCCGCTCGGTCTCCAGGTGCTTGCCCGCGCCGGCGGCCCGCGCGCTGTCCACGGACTTGCCCGGGCGGTACTTGCCGGTGAGGAACCCGGCGGCCAGCGCGAAATACGGCACGGCGGCAAGACCCGCGCGCGACGCGGTGTCCTGGAGGGCGCCCTCGTAGGTGTCGCGCGAGACCAGGTTGTAGTGCGGCTGGAGCGCCACGTACTTGGCCAGGCCCTCGCGGTCGGCGAAGTCCAGGGATTCCTGGAGCCGGGCGGGGGTGATGTTGGAGGCGGCGACCGCACGGACCTTGCCGTCCCGCACCAGCTGGTCGAGGGCGGTGACGATCTCCTCGACGGGGACGGTGAGGTCGTCGAAGTGCGTGTAGTACAGGTCGATGTAGTCGGTGCCGAGGCGGCGCAGCGACTCCTCGGCACCGGCCTTGATGGTGCTCGCGGCCAGCCCCTCGTACCGGGGGTGCGCGCCGACCTTGGTGGCGATGACGACGTCGGCGCGGTTGCCCCGGCTGGTCAGCCACTTGCCGATGATCGTCTCGGATTCGCCGCCGGAGTTGCCGGGGGCCCACTTGGAGTAGGCGTCGGCGGTGTCGACGAAGTTGCCGCCGCCCTCGGTGTAGGCGTCCAGGACGGCGAAGGACTGGGCCTCGTCGGCGGTCCAGCCGAAGACGTTGGCGCCGAGGGCGAGGGGGTGGACGGAGAGGCCGGAGCTGCCGAGTACACGCAGAGAAGTCATGGCTCCTCCCAACTCCCCGCCGGGCCCGCCTATTCCACCCCCGGCGGAGGCGGACAGGCCGACGTGGTCCCCGCGAGCCGGGGCAGACCCCAACAACCGCGCCGGGTACGAGGTGGTCAGCGGCGCGCGGACCTGCGCGGCCGGCCACGCGCAGCCCGCGCCCGCGCCCGGGACCGGCTCAGGGCGTCAGGCCCTTGGACTGGAGCCACGCCATCGGGTCGAGGCCCGTGCCGGACGGCGCGTGCACTTCGAGGTGCAGGTGCGGCCCCGTCACGTTCCCCGTGGCCCCGACCCGTCCCACCACCTCCCCCGTGGACACCGTCTGCCCCACCGTCACCGCGAGCGAGGACTGGTGGCAGTACCAGAGCTCACTGCCGTCATCCAGCGCGATGACCGTGCGGTAGCCGTAAGCACCCGCCCACCCGGCCGACTTGACCGTCCCGGAGTGGATCGCCTTGACCGGCGTGCCCGTGGGCGCCGCGAAGTCGAGGCCGGTGTGGTGGCCCGAGGACCACATCGAGCCGGCCTCCCCGAACGTGGAGGTGATCGTGTAGGAGCCGACCGGCAGGGAGTAGGAGGCGGCCAGCTCGGCCAGCCGCTTCTCCTCGGCCTTCTTCGCCGCCGCCTCGTCCGCCGCCTTCTTCTCGGCGGCGGCCTTCGCCTCGGCCGCGTCCTGCCTGGCCCTGGCCTCTGCGGCCGCCTGCTCGGCCGCCGCCTTCTGCGCCGCGGCCTTCGCCTCCGCGGCCGCCCCGGCCCGCTGCTGCTCGGCCTGGTGCAGGATGCGGGCGCGCAGCGCCTCACCCGCGTCGGTGACGCCCGCCTCGGCCTCGCCGGTGGAGAGCCCGGCCATGGTCAGCGGCGCCCCGGCGATCTTCTGGTCGGCCCGGGCCGCCGGGCTCTCGGACACGTCCGCGCCGTCGTCGCCCGGGACGAGCCCGCCCACGCCCGGCAGGGAGCCGAGGCCGGGCAGGTTGTCGGTGAGGGAGTCGGGCAGGGATATGGAGACGGGGGGCCTGGGCTGCGCGGTCGCCATGCCGCCCGCGCCCACGGCGGCGATGACGCCGACGCCGAGGACGGTGGAGCTGCGGGCGAGCCCGCCGCGCTGCTTGGCCACCCGGTGCCGGCCGCGGACGGAGCGTACGGACTCCTCGGTGGGGTCCCACTCCTCCCAGCTCTCGTTCTCGCCGGGCGCGTCCCCGTACAGCGGAGCAGAGGGGGCGGAGGTGCCGAAGGCAGGCTCGTTGGACGCCACGAGGGCGCGCTCCTTTCCATCCTTTTCGCCTACCGGGCCGGCGGCGGGGGTCCCCGGGCCGTCCGGGCTCGGGGGAGGGTCCGGAGCAGGAAGGCCTTCCGCGAGCGCCCATGGCGGACGTCGCGATCGCCCCAAGTCGGTGGTTCCCCGGCTCCCTCGCGGGATTCGGCGCATGCGCACGGTGCCGCCTGTGCGACGGCTGGTACGACCGCGCTGCGTTATCGAACGTTAATAGACGGCGGGGGTTGATTCCAAGCCGTTCCCCACTGATCGTTAACAGCCATGGCCCGGGCTTACCGCCCATTGTCCGGACAAATCAGGCAAGTTGACGACCCTTCAAGGCCACTTCCGTCGCTCCCATTTCCTGACGGTGTGTCAATTGTTATCCGTGCCTTCCCGCCTCGGGACGGCCCGCCGCGCCCCTACTTCACGATCCTGACCGTGCGTCGCCGCTCGGGCTGACCCTCCATCGGACGGGCCACCGCGAGCAGCGCCATGTCGTCGCTCGCGCCGCCGCCCGTGTAGCGGCGTACGTCGTCGACGAGCGCGTCCAGGACCTCGTCGGGCCCCGGGAAGATCGCGCCGCGCAGGCGGGCGCCCGGGTTGTAGAAGATGCCCTGGCTGTCGCGTGCCTCGGAGAGCCCGTCGGTGTAGAGCAGCAGCGTCGTCCCCGGCGGGAAGGGACGCACATCGGCCCGGTCCGGCCACACGCCGAGGTCCGACATGCCGAGCGGCAGCGCGGGCTCCGCCGGCACGACCATGTCGAGGGATCCGTCCGGGTGCAGCAGGAACGGCTCGGGGTGACCCCGGTTCACCAGGCGTACGGTGCCGTCGCCGTGCGGGATCTCGGCGAGCAGCGCCGTGGTGAACCCCTCGACCGCGTCGAGCCGGTCGCGCCGGGTGCCCTCGCGGGCAAGGGCCCGCTCCAGGCGCTGGGTCACCGCCTCCAGGGAGGACTCGTGCTCGGCCGCCTCACGGAACGCGCCGATCACCACGGCGACGGCCTCCACCGCCTGGAGCCCCTTTCCGCGTACGTCACCGACGATGAGCCGGACCCCGTACGGCGTGTCCTGCACGGCGAAGAGGTCCCCGCCGATGAAGGCGTCCGCCTGCGCCGCCTCGTACCGCGCGGCCACGTGCAGGCCGCCGATCCGGGCGGCGGGCGTGGGCAGCACGGCGCGCTGCGCGGTCTCCGAGATGACGCGGGCGGACGCGAGCTGTTCGCCGCTGCGGCGCAGGATGCGGTTGATGACGAGGGCGAGCGCGCTCACCGTGAGCACGGTGAACAGCTCGCTCGCGCCTTCGCCGAGGTTGGGCAGATCGTGTATGAACCAGAGCGCCACGATGGCGACGACCGAGCCGAGCCCCACGGCCGCGGTGCCACGGCCCGAGTAGAACGGGGCGGCGGCGACCGGGGCGCCCGAGAACAGGGCGGCGGCCGTCAGATCGGGCGGGGTCGAGGCGTCGAAGGCGAAGCCGCCGACGACGAGGAGTACGGGGAGCGCCCGTACCAGGCGCTTTTCGCCTTCTGCTCGCTGCCGCACCAGTCCAGCCTCGCCCCTCACGCGGCGCGGGGCGAGTCGGAAGCGTCCAAGCGGGTGGGCGCCGGCCTCCGCGCGCCCCGGCCCGCCCCGCCCCGGCGGCTACGCGGACAGCCGGCGGGGCCATTCCGCCAGAAGACGCTCCTCGGCTTCGCTGAGGACGTTCTGGCCGGGCAGCGCGGCCCGCAGCGCGCGGGCGGCGCCGGCCGCGCCCTGCTCCTGAATGGCCGGTTCGCGGGTGGTGACGGTGGACACCATGGATTCGCGCAGCGCGACGAGGAGCGCGGGGTCGCGCATGGATTCGGGCACCGACAGCCAGGTCAGGATGGCGCCACTGGCGGCGGCGTGGACGATCTGGACCGCCAGGCTCCTTCCTGGAGAGCTCGCCCTTCACCGACGACCAGAAGGCCGACATCGGCCACCGCAACGGGGAACGCCTCACCGCCCGCGCCGAGCGCCCGTCCGCCTGAACGCGAAATGGCCCGGCACTGTGAACAGTGCCGGGCCATTTCGTTCAGTAGCGGGGACAGGATTTGAACCTGCGACCTCTGGGTTATGAGCCCAGCGAGCTACCGAGCTGCTCCACCCCGCGTCGGTAAACACAACTGTACGCCATTCGGAGGGGTGCTCCGCACCATTGACCGGCGGGCCGTGAACCCGTGAAGAAACGATGCCGCGAGCGCGCGACATCCTGCCGTCCCACGTAGTCATCAGGGGTATGCACGCGCATCGAGGAACGACCGGACGGGCGGGGACCGAGTGAAGCCAGCACAGGAGGACGCGTATCTGGAGTTCGTGGCCGCGCGGGCCAGAGCGCTGTACCACTCGGCGTACGTGCTCGCGGCCGGCGACAGCCACCTCGCCGAGGACCTGGTCCAGGAAACCCTCAGCCGGGTGTACGTCCACTGGAACCGGGTGGCCCGCGCGGACAGCCCCGCCGCGTACGCCCAGACGGTTCTGGTCCGCGCCTTCCTCAGCCTGCGCCGCCGGCGGAGCTCCGGCGAACGCCCCGTCGCGGCCATGCCGGAGAACGCGGCGAGCGGCCCGGACGCCGCGCTGCGCCTGACCCTGCTCGACGCGCTCGGCCAACTCCCGCCCCGCGACCGGGCGGTGCTGCTCCTTCGGTACTGGGAGGACCGCAGCATCGAGGAGACCGGCCGGATGCTCAAGCTGAGCAGCGGCGCCGTCCGCTCCCAGGGCACCCGCGCCCTCGGCAGGCTGCGCGCGCTGCTCGGCGACAGCCTGACCGACCTGGTCCCGCACTGAGCCCCGGCCCGCCTCCAGCCCACCCCACCCACCTCTCCCTCCCGGCGCCGAACCCACCGGCACCAGGACATCCGCCGCCAGAAAAGGTGACGCCAGCATGCCGTTCGAAGCAGACCTGACCCACGCCCTGCGCCGCACCACCGACTCCCTCGAACCCGACCTCACCGCGCTGGTGAGCGGGGCCGTCGAACGCGGCCGGGCCCGCCGGCGGCGGCGCGGAGCCGGCGCCGTCCTCATCGGAGCGGGCGCCTGCGCCGTGCTCACGGCGACCGCCCTGGTGCTCCCGGGCGAGCTGGCCGCCCTCCACGCACCTCACTCCACGGGTTCCGACATCGAACCGGCCGCGCTCGCGCTGCCGCGCTCCGAGATCAAGGACACCGAGATGATCCAGGCCGTGGAGAAGACGTTCCCCGGGGCCCGGTTCAGCGAGGCGACCGGGCAGAGCAACAACCCGTCCGACCCGTCCGCCGGATACGTCGCCAACGGCGAGGTGACCCTCGACGACGGGCACGGCGCCGCGCGGGTCGGCGTCTCGGCCGTACGGCTGAAGCTGCCGCTGAAGGACGGCGACGGGCTGAGCTGCGAGCAGACGCCCGCGCGCGCCAAGGGCGACACGTGCGCGGTGAGCGAGCTGCCGAGCAGCGCCGCCCTTCCCGGCGGCGCCCGGGTGATGACGCAGGTGAACGCGGCCGAGCAGCCGGTACGCGCCGACACCGCCCACCGCTGGACGGTGACGGTGACCCTCAAGTCCACTGGCGCGCAAGTGCAGTTGGTCCAGTGGAACAGCACCGGGGGCGGCGACGGCGCCCACACCCCGAAGCCGACCCGCCCCGCTCCCCCGCTCACCGAACAGCAGGCGGTGACCGCGCTCACCGGCGCGATCTGGGCGCCGGTCCTCGGCGCGGTCGCCTGAACCGGCGCCCGGCTGCGAAACTGCCCGGGTGTCAGACACCAACTCCCCTGCCCACCAGGGCGCTTCGGCCCTTCTCCCCGGTAAGTACGCGCGCGTCGAACGCGAACGACGGTTCCTGATGCCCGGCCCGCCGGACCCGTCGACGGTGACGGCCACCCGGATGATCACCGACCGGTATCTCACGGGTACGCGCCTGCGACTGCGCCGCGTCGAGCTCCCGGACGGCACCCTCGAACGCAAGCTGACGCAGAAGGTGCCGGCGCGACGCCCGGGCGGCACCGGGGGCGTACAAGGCCTGATCACCAACACGTACCTGTCGGCCGCCGAGTACGACCTGCTCGCCACGCTGCCGGCCGAGGTGCTGACCAAGACGCGTTACAGCGTGGCTCCCCTGGGCGTGGACGTCTTCGGGGGCCACCTGGATGGACTGGTCCTGGCCGAGGCCGAGTTCACGACCGACGAGGAAGCGCACGCGTTCGCCTTCCCCGCGGGATGCGTGGCGGAGGTGACGGACGACCCCCGCTTCACCGGCGGCCGACTCGTCGGGACCACGCGCCGGGACCTGCTCGCCTGGCTGGCGGAACACGGCCTGCACCCGGAGTGACCCCCCGCAGGTCATCGCCGCCCTCGCCGCCCGCCTCCCCGATCCGAACGCCGCGCCACGTGCAAGGCTGGCCATCGGCGTACTGCTCGGCCTGTACGTAACCGTCCAGGCCGACCAGCTCACCGGGCGCCGAGCACCCCGTTCCCGCAATCACCCATTTGCACTTTCACGAACATTGGAGTTCCTCATGGCCAAGGGCTACTGGGTCAGCGTCTACCGCGCCATTTCCGACCCCGAGAAGCTGGCTGCCTACAACAAGCTGGCCGCTCCGGCCGTCGCGGCCGGGGGCGGGCGGCTGCTCTCCCGCGACGGGCGGGTCGTCGCCCACGAGAAGGGCGTCACCGAGCGCGTCATTCTGATCGAGTTCGACAGCTTCGAACAGGCCGTCGCAGCCCACGCCAGCGAGGCCTACCAGCAGGCGCTGCTCGCCATGTCCGACGGCGTCGAGCGCGATTTCCGCATCATAGAAGGCCTCTAGACGCCAAAGGCACGAAGGCGTCCGGGACGCCGAAGCCGGACACCCCGGTCGGCGGCGCCCCATCGCTCCGGATGCCGCCCCACCTCGAAACATCCGCGCTCAGGCCCGGGCCACCAGTGCCCTGACGCGGCAAAGCGCGCCGACCGACGTGTCTTCAGTTCCCCAACCACAAGCTCTCGTAGAAAACAGGTCAACCTCATCCAGGGCGCTTGACCGGGTGCGGAGCTGGGGCGCTACTTGTCGGTGCCGACTGCGCAAATGCCGATCAAAGGGGGCCCAATGGGAAAGATCATGCGATCGAGGCTGACGGTGACGCTGGCGGTTGCCGCCGTCGTCGGCCTTGGCCTTCCGGGAGTTGCCGGTGCGGCGGATGGCTCGACCCAGCTCAGGTCCAACACGGCCTGTAGCGACGGCAAGGCGACAGCAGTGGAAAACGTGGCCATCCGCGCCAGCACCAGTACCAGTGCCACTCTGGTGACCACCGCCCTGAAGGGGCAGACGTGGGCCTGTGGTGCGAATGGCGTCATCCTGGGAGGCCGGTACACCGCTTGCGGGACATCGAACGGCAACGGTTGGTTCTACGTCTACAACGACAACTACGCGGGCTATACCGCGTCAGCTTGTTGGGGGTGACGCTACCCGCGTGACGCCTCCCACTGCCGAGAGGCGCATTCCGGCGGTCGTCGCGTCACAGTGATCAACTGGCTGGTCAAGGAGCTTTGCAAGGTGCTCGGCTGGGATGTCTCAGCCGAGCGTTTTGCGTGGTGGGCTGTTGCGTCGGGCGGCGACGGCGTCAAGTGCGCACGTTTGGACGGCCGGCTTGATGCCCTTGGGGCCGTGGACTCGTGGTGGCGGCCCCCAAAGCACAGGAGCGCCCCCAGCCGATGATCCCCGGCCGGGGCGCTCCCGTGCAGGTCGGAGGGGGTAAGCCCTCCGCCACTCGATGTAGGCCATGTCGGACTCGAACCGACAACCAACGGATTAAAAGTCCGCTGCTCTGCCAATTGAGCTAATGGCCCTTGGCGAGTCACCCCAGAGCATAGCCGGACAGCGCCCGGCAGCCGATCGGGTATCCGTTGTCGGGCTCGTCACGGGTGCGGGACCAGCGTGTCGGGCCCGCCCGCCAGGGCCGCCACCCCGACGCGCCCCGCCCCGCAAGCCGCCCCGCTCGCTCCCTCCTCACTCCCCCCGCAGGAACCAGTGCCGGGCCGATGCCAGCCACCATGCCGTGGCGAAGCCCAGGACGGCCAGGACCGCCAGGGGGGCGTAGTTGAAGGTTTCCCAGGTGACCGGGGAGACCTGGGGGAGCATGAACAGGACCGTGATGACCGTCACCCAGGCCACCGCCACGATGCCGACCGGGCGGGACCAGCGGCCCAGGTGCCAGGGGCCCGGGGTGAAGGCGTTGCCGCGCAACAGGCGCAGCAGGGTGGGGATGACGTACGCGATGTAGAGGCCGATGACCGCGATCGAGGTCACCGCCGCGTACGCCGTGACGTTGATCAGGTACGGGAGGCCCAGGACCAGCGCCGCGCCCGCCGCGAGCCAGACCGCCGCGACCGGGGTGCGCGTGCGCGGGCTCACCGTGTGCCACAGGCGCGAGAAGGGCAGTGCGCCGTCGCGTGAAAAGGCGTAGATCATGCGGGAGTTGGCCGTCACCGACGCCATGCCGCAGAAGAGCTGGGCGCCGATCACCACCAGAAGGAGCAGCTTGCCGCCGGTCTCGCCCAGGGAGTCCAGGAGGATCTGGGCGGGGGGCGCGCCCGTGTCGGAGTTGAGCTGGGTGTCGTACGAGCCGATCGCGTACGTGAAACCCAGCAGGAGGACGAAGCCCGCTATCCAGGACGTCCAGATGGAGCGGACGATGCCGCGCGGGCCGGCCGTCGAGGCGTCGTGGGTCTCCTCCGTCATGTGCGCGGACGCGTCGTACCCGGTGAAGGTGTACTGGGCCATCAACAGGCCGATCAGGACGACGTACACGCTGTTGGTGAAGCCCGTCTCGTTCACGAAGCCGGTGAAGACGAACGACGTCGAGCGGTGCGTGCCGGGCACGAGGGCCAGGGCCGCCACGATCGCCACCACACCCAGGACGTGCCACCACACGCTCACGCCGTTGAGGAACGCCACGATGCGCACGCCGAAGGTGTTCAGGAGCCCGTGCAGCAGCAGGATCGCCGCGAAGAGCCCGATCGTGCGCGCCGGGGTGACCTCGAAGCCGAACTGGAGGTTCAGGTACGCCCCGAGGAACGACGCCGCGCCGAAGTCCACGCCCGCCGTCACAGCGATCTGGCCCAGCACGTTGAACCAGCCCGTGAACCACGCCCAGGCGGCGGCCTGCCGGGGCGGGGCCAGGCGGTGCGCCCAGAAGTAGAGCCCGGCCGAGGTCGGGTAGGCCGAGCAGATCTCGGCCATCGCGAGGCCGACGACCAGCGTCATCAGGCCCACCGCCACCCAGCCCCAGGTGATGAGGGCGGGGCCGCCGGTCTTCATGCCGTACGCGTACATCGTCAGGCAGCCGGAGAGCACCGAGATGATCGTGAACGAGACGGCGTAGTTGGAGAACGCCGACATGCGGCGGGCGAGCACCTGCTTGTAGCCCAGCTGCGCCAGGCGTTCCTCGTCCGACCCCGGGCTTCCCTCGCTTGTGGTGCCGACGTCATTTGTCATGCCCCCAGCGATTCCCCGCGCACGGGTACGGCATGCGCCGACGGGTGGCCGGAATCGGCCCGGATCGGACCCGGTCGATCGGACCGGATCGGCCGGTCATCGGGGGCGGCCGGGTCCGGGGCACGCAAAAGGGCCCGTACGCCACCGGGCAGGCGGGGTACGGGCCCTGATGAACCGTCAGGCGACGGCGGCGGCTGAACTATCAGCCGTTGCGCTTCCAGCGGGGCTTGTCGTCACGGCGCCCGAAGGAACCGGTGCTGGTGCCGGTGCCACGGTGCTCGTCACGACGGCCCTGCGGGCGGTCGTGGCCACCGGTGCGGAAGCCGCCGCCGGCGGGACGGTCGTCGCGGCGGTCACGGTTGAACGGGCGGTCGCTGCCACCACGGTTGAAGCCACCGGAGGGACGGTCGTCACGACGGTCGCGGTTGAAGCCGCCACGGTCGCCGCGGTCGTCACGGTTGAAACCGCCGGAGGGACGGTCGTCGCGACGGAAGCCGCCACGGTCGCCACCACGGTCGTCACGGTTGAAGCCACCCGAAGGGCGGTCGTCGCGACGGAAACCACCGGAGGGACGGTCGTCACGGCGGAAGCCGCCACGCTCGCCACCACGGTCGTCACGGTTGAAGCCACCCGAGGGACGGTCGTCGCGACGGAAACCACCGGAGGGACGGTCGTCACGGCGGAAGCCGCCACGGTCGCCACCGCGGTCGTCACGGCGCTGGAAACCACCGCGGTCGCCACCACGGTCGTCACGGCGGTCACGGTTGAAGCCGCCGCGCTCGCCACCACGGCTGTCGCGGTTGTCGCGGTTGAAGCCGCCACGCTCACCTCGGTCGCCACCACGGTTGTCGCGGCGGTCGAAGCTGCCCCGGTCGTCACGGCGCTGGAAGCCACCTCGGTCCTCGCGGACCTCGGCCTGCGCGGGCACGGCAGCGGCGGCGGCGACAGCCGCGACCTCCGCCTCGGCCTCGGCGACGACCTCGGCGACCGCGACCTCCGGGTCCTCACCGCGCTCGCGGGCGGCACGCGCCACCAGGCGGTCGGCCTCCTCGCGCAGCTCGCCGGCCCGGCGCGTCAGGCGCTCCAGCTCCTTGGTGAGCTCGGCGACCTCGCGCTCGGCCTGCTTGGCCGAGTTGTTCGCGGAGTCGGCCTGGACCTCGGTCAGCGAACGGGCGCCGGTGATCTCGGCGACCTCCGGGTCGAACGCGCCGGCGCTCTGGATGATGTGGCGCGAGGCGTCGACGCCCGCGTCCTCCATCAGCCGGAAGATCTGGCGGCGCTGGTGCGGCAGCGAAAGCGAGACGACGACACCGGACTTGCCGGCGCGGGCGGTACGGCCCGAGCGGTGCAGGTAGTCCTTGTGGTCACCCGCCGGGTCCACGTTGAGGACCAGGTCGATGCCGTCGACGTGGATGCCGCGCGCGGCGACGTCGGTGGCGACGAGCGCGTTGACGTAGCCCTTCTTGAAGTCCTCAAGAACGCGCGTACGGGCGCCCTGCGTCATGCCGCCGTGCAGCGCGTCGGCCTTCACGCCCGACTCGCACAGCTGCTCGGCGATGCGGTCCGCGCCCAGCTGGGTGCGGACGAAGATGATCGTGCGGCCCTTGCGGGCGGCGATGGCGGCGGTGACCGGCGCCTTGTCCTTCGGCTTCACCACGAGGACGTGGTGGGTCATCGTCGAGACGTTGCCCTGCGCGCTGTCGACCTCGTGCGTGACGGGGTTGGTCAGGTAGCGCTTGACCAGCGTGGAGATCTCGTTCTCCATGGTGGCGGAGAACAGCATCCGCTGGCCGCCGCCGGGGATCTGGTCGAGCAGTTCGGTGACCTCGGGCAGGAAGCCCAGGTCGGACATCTGGTCGGCCTCGTCGAGGACGGCGACCTGGACGTTGGCGAGCGAGCAGGCGCCACGGTTGATGAGGTCGCGCAGACGGCCCGGGGTGGCGACGAGGACGTCGACGCCGCGCTCCAGGGCGTAGATCTGGTTGCTCATCGACGTACCGCCGCAGACGACCTTCATCTTCAGGCCGAGCACGTCGCCGTAGGGCTGGAGCGCGTCCGCGACCTGCATCGCGAGCTCACGCGTCGGCGTGAGGATGATCGCGCGGGGCTTCTTCTTCTCGGTGTGGCCGCCGGCGAGCTGCGCCAGGGTCGGCAGACCGAAGGAGAGGGTCTTGCCGGAGCCGGTGCGGCCACGGCCGAGGATGTCCTTGCCGGCCAGGGCGTCCGGGATGGTCGCGGCCTGGATCGGGAAGGGGCTGGTCACGCCGTTCTGCGCGAGCTTGCGCACGACGCCGTCGGGCAGACCGAGGGCGCCGAAGGTGACGGTGGGCTCGGCGGGCTCGGTGTTCTCGTCCGCCTCGGACTCGACGATCTCGACGACCTCGATGACGTCGGAAGCCGCTACGGCCTCGACGACGTCGTTCTGGACGGCCTCGACGGAGGCGTTCTCGACGGCCTCGACGGAGTCGATGTTCTCGTTCTCGGGCAGGACGGAGTGGTCAGTGCTGGAAATGGACATGCGAAATGCGAAACCTTCCGGAGTCTCGGCACGCGCCCGTCAACTCCGTGAATTCGCAATTCGACCGCCTCAATGCGGTCAGCCACGGCTAGGGAGAGTACGCGCCACACGGCGCTCTTCTGTGGCTTTTCCACCTAAGAGGGCCGGGCAATGGGATCAAACGATCTACTACCATACGCACCCTCACCCCCCTAAGGCAAACCGAGTCCCCCTAAACCGGTCCGACCTGCGGTGATGCGGTCGGCTCCTGATCGATCGGAGCCTGGTTCCGGCGCAGTGCGCTGTTGTGCGTGTCGGCCCCCGGCGTCGTGGACGGGGAGGCCGGCGGCGGAGGCGGCGAGACCGGCGGCGGGGGCGGCGAGACCGGCGGCGGCGCGGGGATCGAACGGGTGGGGGTCGGGGGCGGCGGCGTCGGCGCGCCCGGGGAGGGCTTGGCCGGGCCCGCGCCGCCGGGCTTCGGGTTGGCGCCCGCCGACGGCACGGCCGGCCCCGGCGCCGGGGCCCCGCCCGGTCTTGCCGCTCCCGAGGGCCCGCCGGCCGCCTTCGGGTCGTGCTTGCCGGGGCGCCCCTTGATGACCTCGCCCGCGCCGCCCTTGCCCTCCTCGGGCCGGGCCGCCGCCTCGCCGTGCTGCCCGGCCGAGACCGAGGGCTTGGGCCTGCCCTCCTCGTCGCTCACGCTCATGCAGCCAGCCGACGCCGCGAGGACCAGGACGGTCATGGCCAGCTCGGCCAGGCGGGCAGGGGTGGTCAACTGGCGCACGGGGGGAACCTCCGGGACACGGGAAGCGGTGGGGTCGTACGTTCCAACTCCCGCGCCCCCACGGGGGACACGCCCGGGCCAGGCCCGGCTTGCGCCCGACATCCGTCCGAGCGCGGCCGCCGAACGGGAGCGCCCGGACATCACCCCGTCCCCGCGACCGCCGGAACGGGCGGGTGTCCCGGACAATGGACCGTGTGCTGGAGATGACGCGTGACGCCTTCGAAGAGCTGGTCAGTGACGCCCTGGACAAGATCCCGCCGGAGCTGACCCGGCTCATGGACAACGTGGCCGTGTTCGTGGAGGACGAGCCCGATCCGTCCGGCCCCGAACTGCTCGGCCTCTACGAGGGGACCCCGCTCACGGACCGGGGCGAGTGGTACGCGGCCGTGCTGCCGGACCGGGTCACGATCTACATGGGCCCGACCCTGCGGCACTGCGAGACGGCCGAGGACGTGGTCCACGAGGTGTCGGTGACCGTGGTGCACGAGATCGCCCACCACTTCGGCATCGGCGACGAACGCCTCCACGAACTGGGCTGGGGCTGAGGACCCCCTTGCGGTTGGCGCGCGTACGGCGCGGTCGGGTGCGGCGGCCCCGGTGGGGCGGCGTGAGTGCGGGGCGGCCCCGGTGGGGCGGCCCGGAGTACGCCGGCCCGAGTGCGGGGGCCCGAGTGCGGCGGCCCGGGTAGGGCGGCCCGGAGTACGGCGGCCCCGGTCGGGGGCCCGGAGGCCGGCGGCCAAGTACGCCGGCCCCGCCCGGCCCGAGTGCGCCCCGGCCGGGCGGGACCCCGCCGGGGGGGAACCCGGCGCGGACCCCCGGCGGGGCGGCCAGGAACGCCCTCCCCCGGGGTCGCTGGAAACCGTTTTGGCGATACCTCCCCGCATCCCATATGCTTCTCACGTCCCCGACGCGCTGCGAAGCGCCCAGGCGGGCCAATTAGCCCTCATCGTCTAGTGGCCCAGGACGCCGCCCTTTCAAGGCGGTAGCACGGGTTCGAATCCCGTTGGGGGCACGCACAATCCTGTGCGAGACTTGGTCTCGCGCAAGCTTGGTCCTGTGGAGCAGTTTGGAGTGCTCGCCACCCTGTCAAGGTGGAGGCCGCGGGTTCAAATCCCGTCAGGACCGCTGTAGTTCACCCCGGTGAACTACGTGGCTGGGTAGCTCAGTTGGTACGAGCGATCGCCTGAAAAGCGATAGGTCGCCGGTTCGACCCCGGCCCCAGCCACCACCGGAAAGCCCCGGCCCTTTTGGGTACGGGGCTTTCTCCGTACCCGGGCCCTGGACGGGCCGGGCCCGCACGGGGTCTGGGGCGGGACCCCAGGATTCCGCACGTGCGGGCCGTACGTGGCCGGTCGCGCAGTTCCCCGCGCCCCTTGGCAGGGCTGGTGCCGGCCCCCACCGCGTACGTGGCCCGCGCTCAGGGCTCCTCGCTCAGGGGCTCCTCCGCCGGGCGGGATTTCGCCCGCCGGGCCCGGTCGCCGAGTGTCACCGCCGTCGCCGCCACCAGCGCCGTCAGCAGGGCCCAGTTCGGGACCGCCGCGGCGACGCTCTTGGTCCACTCCTCCACCGCGTACGAGTCGTCCACGTCGAGCAGACCCGGCAGCGCCGTCGCCCCGTCGTACGCGAGGAACAGCGCGCCGAGCCCGATGAAGAACAGGCCCGACAGCAGCGACGTGGTGTGGAGTTCGAAGCGGCCGAGCCGTACCGCACGGCCGCGCAGCCACCGTCGCCCGCCCAGCTCGAAGCGTTCCCACAGCAGGGCCAGGAGGAAGAGCGGCACCGCCATGCCCAGGGCGTACACCGCGAGGAGCAGGCCGCCGTAGACCGGGCTTCCGCTCACCGCCGCCACCGTCAGGACGCTGCCCAGGATCGGCCCCGCGCAGAACCCGGCGAGGCCGTAGACCGCGCCCAGCGCGTACACCGAGAGGGCGGTCGTGGGGCGGATCCGGCCCGAAAGCTCCGTCATGCGCCGGCTCGCGAAGCCCATGCCCGCGATCTGCGCGACGCCGAGCGCGATGATCAGCCAGCCGCCGAAGAGCACCAGCTGGTCGCGGTGGCCGTAGAAGAGGCGGCCCGCGTACGAACCCGCCGCGCCCAGCGGCACCAGGGTCGTGGCGAGGCCCGCGTAGAAGATGCCGGTCCGCGCGAGCAGCCGGGTGCGGCTGGAGATCGAGTACGCGAAGAACGCCGGCAGCAGCAGCGCGCTGCACGGGCTCAGCAGGGCGAGCAGGCCGCCGAGGAACGCCGCGAGGTAACCGATGTGGGAGGTCACTTCTTCGCCGCCCGGGCCGTCCGCGCCGCCGCGTCGACGGCCCTCGCGAACTCGTCCATCGGCTGGGCGCCCGCCAGCGGGGTGCCGTTGATGAGGAAGGACGGCGTGGAGCTCGCGCCGAGACCGTACGCCTCGTCCTGGTCCTTCTTCACCGCCGCCTTCGCCGCGTCGCTGTCGAGGTCCGCCGCGAACCGCGCCGCGTCCGGCACGCCCGCCTCACCGGCGAGCTCCTTGAGCCGGTCCGCGCCGAACCCCTTCTCCTTGGCGCCCTGCGCGTACGCCGCCGCGTGGAACTGCCAGAACCTGCCCTGCCGCCCCGCCGCCCACGCCCCGCGCGCGGCCGCCTCCGACTCCGCGCCGAAGATCGGGAAGTTGCGCCACTCGATGCGCAGGGTGCCGTCGTCGACGTACTTCTTCACGAGGGCGGGCTCGGTGTCGCGGGCGAACTTGCCGCAGTAGGAGCACTTGAAGTCGGCGTACTCGATCATCACGACCGGCGCGTCCGCGCGGCCCCGGGCGAGCGGGTCCCCCGCGTCGCGCCGGGCCAGCTTCATCAGCTCGGGGTAGCCGCTCGCAGCCCCTTCGGGGGACGAGGGGGCGGCGGAGCCGGCCACGGTGGGCCTCGGGTCCGGGGAACTCGCCTGGTAGGAGGCGATACCGAGGACGGCGGCGGCGGCCACGACGGCCGCCCCGATCATGAACGGCTTGCGGGACTTGGCGGCGGGCCTGGTGTTCTTGGGCATGCGAAAACTCCGGGGGCGTACGCGCACGGCCGGTGAGGGGCGCGTACGAGAAGGGGACGGACGGTCGCGGGAGGAGGACCGGCCGTCTAGACCCTGAGCACCGAGAGTTCGACGGGTGTGGGCGCGCTGAGCGTGGGCCCGCGCACCGGCGGGTTGCGGTGGGCCGCGTACAGGGCGCCGAGGGCGGCGGGCGGTACGCGGTCCTCCAGGACCGGGGCGTGGTCGTGCGCGGGGCGCACGCGGACCGGCGCGGCCGGGTCGGAGTCCTGGTGGCGGCCGCCTTGGCGGCAGCCGGGCGTACCCGAGCGGTCCCTGAAGACGGGCGCGTCCGCGCGGTCCGCCGTCACCGGCGCCGACACCCGCGCCACCGAAGCGGCGGGCGCGGCCGAAGCGGTGGGGACCGGTCCGCACAGCGCCACCGCGAGCACGCCGAGCACCGTAAGCAGCACCGCGGTGAGGCGGCGGCGCGGGGCTCGGGAGCGGACCATGCCCGAAATGGTACGGGGTGGGTGCCCGAGTGCGGCGAAATGCGTTCGCCACTCGTCCTTCGCGGGTGAGATCCTGGATCAGGTATGTCTACTTCCTTCGCCGATCTCCAGCCGCTGCTCGACGGGGCCTCGCTGCGCGACGCCCACCGCCTGGGCCGCCGTCTCGAAGGCGCCCGCCGCATCCGTAAGCCCGAGGCCCGGCAGGCCGTGCTCGACGAGATCGCCGCCGAGGCCCAGAAGTCCGCCGAGCGTGTCGCCCGGCGCGCCGCCCGCGCGCCGGAGGTCACCTATCCTGAGCAGCTGCCGGTCAGCCAGAAGAAGGACGAGATCCTTGAGGCGATACGCGACCACCAGGTCGTGATCGTCGCGGGTGAGACCGGGTCGGGCAAGACGACCCAGATCCCCAAGATCTGCATGGAGCTCGGCCGGGGTGTGCGCGGCATGATCGGCCACACCCAGCCCCGCAGGATCGCGGCCCGCACGGTCGCGGACCGCATCGCGGAGGAGCTGAAGACCCCGCTCGGGGAGGCGGTCGGCTGGAAGGTCCGCTTCACCGACCAGGTCGACCAGAACGCGACCTTCGTGAAGCTGATGACCGACGGCATCCTGCTCGCCGAGATCCAGACCGACCGCGAGCTGCGCGCCTACGACACGATCATCATCGACGAGGCGCACGAGCGGTCCCTCAACATCGACTTCCTGCTCGGCTATCTCGCCCAGCTGCTGCCGAAGCGCCCCGATCTGAAGGTCGTCATCACCTCGGCGACCATCGACCCCGAGCGGTTCTCGCGCCACTTCGGCAACGCCCCGATCGTCGAGGTCAGCGGGCGTACGTATCCGGTCGAGGTGCGGTATCGCCCGCTCCTGGAAGAGGACAGCGAAGATTCCGACCGCGACCAGATCACCGCGATCTGCGACGCCGTGGACGAGCTCCAGGCCGAGGGCCCCGGCGACATCCTGGTCTTCCTCTCCGGTGAGCGCGAGATCCGCGACACGGCGGACGCGCTGATCAAGAAGAACCTGCGCTCGACCGAAGTCCTCCCCCTGTACGCGCGCCTGTCCCACGCCGAGCAGCACCGCGTCTTCCAGCAGCACAGCGGCCGCCGGATCGTGCTCGCCACCAACGTCGCCGAGACGTCCCTGACCGTCCCGGGCATCAAGTACGTCATCGACCCCGGCACCGCCCGCATCTCGCGCTACAGCCACCGCACCAAGGTGCAGCGCCTGCCGATCGAGCCGGTCAGCCAGGCCAGCGCCAACCAGCGCAAGGGCCGCTGCGGCCGTACGTCCGACGGCATCTGCGTCCGGCTCTACTCCGAGGACGACTTCCTCACCCGGCCCGAGTTCACCGACGCCGAGATCCTGCGGACCAACCTCGCGTCCGTCATCCTCCAGATGACCGCGGCCGGCCTCGGCGACATCGAGAAGTTCCCCTTCATCGACCCGCCGGACCACCGCAACATCCGCGACGGCGTCCAACTCCTCCAGGAACTGGGCGCGTTGGACCCTTCGGAGAAGGACCCGAAGAAGCGCCTCACCGAGCAGGGCCGCAAGCTCAGCCAGCTCCCCGTGGACCCGCGCCTGGCCCGCATGGTCCTGGAGGCCGACAAGAACGGCTGCGTACGCGAGGTCATGGTCATCGCGGCCGCGCTCTCCATCCAGGACCCGCGCGAACGCCCGAGCGAGAAGCAGGCCCAGGCCGACCAGCAGCACGCCCGCTTCAAGGACGAGACCAGCGACTTCCTGGCCTACCTCAACCTGTGGCGCTACGTGCGCGAGCAGCAGAAGGAGCGCGGATCCTCCAGCTTCCGCCGGATGTGCAAGCAGGAGTACCTGAACTTCCTGCGCATCCGCGAGTGGCAGGACATCTACTCCCAGCTGCGTACGGTCGCCAAGACCATGGGCATCCACCTCAACGAGCAGGACGCGCCCGAGCAGTCCGTGCACACCTCGCTCCTGGCGGGACTTCTCTCGCACATCGGGCTCAAGGACACCGAGAAGAACGAGTACCTGGGCGCCCGCAGCGCCAAGTTCGCGATCTTCCCGGGTTCGGCGCTGTTCAAGAAGCAGCCCAAGCTCGTGATGTCGGCGGAGCTGGTGGAGACCTCGCGCCTGTGGGCCCGGGTGAACGCGAAGATCGAACCCGAGTGGATCGAACCGCTCGCCCAGCATCTGCTCAAGCGCACCTACAGCGAGCCGCACTGGGAGAAGGACCAGGCCGCGGTGATGGCGTACGAGCGGGTCACGCTCTACGGCGTGCCGATCGTGGCCAACCGCAAGGTCAACTACGGCCGGATCGACGCCGAGGCCTCGCGCGACCTGTTCATCCGCAACGCGCTGGTCGAGGGCGACTGGCGCACCCACCACAAGTTCTTCGCGGACAACCGCAAGCTGCTCACCGAGGTCGAGGAGCTTGAGCACCGCGCGCGGCGCCGCGACATCCTGGTGGACGACGAGACGCTGTTCGACTTCTACGACCGCCGGGTGCCCGACCACGTCGTCTCGGGCGCGCACTTCGACTCGTGGTGGAAGCACAAGAAGCGCGAGGAGCCCGAACTCCTCGACTTCGAGCGCGAAATGCTCATCAACGAGAAGGCCGGGGCCGTCACCAAGGACGACTATCCGGACTCCTGGCGCCAGGGCCCGCTGAAGTTCCGCGTGACCTACCAGTTCGAGCCGGGCGCGGACGCGGACGGCGTGACCGTGCACGTGCCGCTCCAGGTCCTCAACCAGGTCACGGACGAGGGCTTCGACTGGCAGATCCCGGGCCTGCGCGAGGAGGTCGTCACGGAGCTGATCCGCTCCCTGCCGAAGCCGATCCGGCGCCATTACGTGCCGGCGCCGAATTACGCGGCGAAGTTCCTGGACCGCGCGGTGCCGTTGCAAGAGCCGCTTCCGGTGACGCTGGCCCGGGAACTCCAGCGGATGGTGGGCGTCCCGGTCACGGCCGACGACTTCGACCTCACGCGCGTACCGGACCACCTCAAGATCACGTTCCGGATCGTCGACGAGCGGCGCCGCAAGCTGGCCGAGGACAAGGACCTGGAAGCGCTCAAGCTCCAGCTGCGCCCCAAGGCACGCCAGGCCCTCTCCAAGGCCGCCGCGGCGACCGCGGGCCCCTCGGGCGAGTCCATCGAGCGCTCGGGCCTCACCACGTGGACGATCGGCACCCTGACGAAGGTCTTCGAGACGCGGCGGGCCGGCCAGCCGGTGAAGGCGTTCCCCGCGCTGGTGGACGCGGGCGACTCCGTCTCCGTACGGCTCTTCGACACCGAGGCCGAGCAGCGGCAGGCGATGTGGCGCGGCACCCGGAAGCTCATCCTGCTCAACATCGCGGTGAACCCCGCCAAGTTCGCCTCGGACAAGCTCACCAACCAGCAGAAGCTGGCGCTGTCCCGCAATCCGCACGGCTCGATCCAGGCCCTGTTCGACGACTGCGCCATGGCGGCGGCGGACAAACTGATCGCGGACCACGGGGGTCCGGCGTGGGACGAGGAATCGTTCCGCGCGCTGCACGACAAGGTCCGCGCGGACCTGGTGGACACCACGGTGCGCACGGTCGGCCAGGTCGAGCAGATCCTGGCCGCCTGGCAGGCCTGTGAGCGCCGCCTGAAGGCCACGAACAGCCTGACCCTGGTCGCCAACGTGGCGGACGTACGCACGCAGCTGGCGGCGCTGGTGCCGTCGGGCTTCGTCACGCTCACCGGCCTCAAGCGGCTGCCCGACCTGATGCGCTACCTGGTGGCGGTGGACCGCAGGCTCCAGCAGATGCCGACGGCGGTGCAGCGCGACACCACGCGCATGGAGAAGGTCCACGAGATGCAGGACGAGTACGCCTGGCTGCTGGAGCAGCTGCCGGCGGGGCGGCCCGTTCCGCAGCAGGTCCTGGACATCCGCTGGATGATCGAGGAGCTGCGGGTGAGCTACTTCGCGCACGCGCTCGGCACGGCGTTCCCGGTCTCCGACAAGCGCATCGTGAAGGCGATCGACGCGGTGGCGCCGTAGCGGGCGCATCGCTGAGAGTGAGTTCGACCTGACCAGCGCACCTGCTGTACAGTCTCACTCGCAGCCAAGCACAACGGGCTGCGAAGCAAGGTCCTGTGGAGCAGTTTGGAGTGCTCGCCACCCTGTCAAGGTGGAGGCCGCGGGTTCAAATCCCGTCAGGACCGCGTCAGTCGGAGCCCGCATCCCATCCGGATGCGGGCTCCGGCGTTTGCCGGCACACCCCGCAGGCCGCGCCCCGCGGCGAAGCCGCGCACAGACACAGCAAATCCCGTCAGGACCGCGTGAATCGGAGCCCGCATCCCACCCGGATGCGGGCTCCGGCGTTTGCCGGCACACCACGAAGGCCGTACCCACCGGGTGCGGCCTTCGTCGTTGTCCGCCACCCCTGCCGGTGCCCTGTCCGCGCTCTTGACGGGCGCGGCCGGCGCCGGTACCCCTGCAAGGAAGGGGAGCGGGGGCTGCCCAGGAGGTGGCGCATGGCGGCGTCGGCATCGCAATCGGTGAGGCACGAGACGCGCGCGCTGCTGCGCGCCCATCTGTCGGCCGCTCTGGGCTATCGCCACCTCACCCGGCACTGCGCGGTCTGCCATCGCCTCCTGCGGCTCGCCATGGAGGTTTCCGTCCCCACCGACTCCGCGGACCCCGAGGACGAAAGTCCCCCCACCCGGTGACCAATGGCGCGGTCCCGGTCGCCCGCGCGGTGAAAGGCTCTGCCTGAACGGGACTTGTGGGTGTGACCGGAGTCACGGAACGAGTTTTCGGAGTGGGCGAACTTACACCTCCCCTACAACGTCCCGATTTAATATGTGCAATTGCACCCCTCTCACGGGCGCAGTCCGGGAGGTATCGGAACGCCCCGCCACGGACACTTCACGGGCCGGCCGGGGGAAGTGCCGGATGTGCCGGACAAGGCCGGACATAAAAAAATCGCGCTGGACCCGGCGGAGTCCAGCGCGATCGACGACGCACCACCCGTTGGGGCGGGCAGGGCGCCGTGTGGAGCTATAGGCGGGCTCGGCCGGGGTGGGGGCCCCGGAACGCCCGGATTACTGGGGTGTTGTTCAGGCCTCGCTGCGCTGCTGCGGAATACCCGCCAGCAGTGCGCGGACCTCTGCCTCGCGGTACCGGCGATGTCCACCCAGCGTGCGGATGGACGTGAGCTTGCCAGCCTTGGCCCAGCGGGTCACCGTCTTCGGGTCCACGCGGAACATCGTGGCGACCTCAGCCGGGGTCAGCAGCGGCTCGGCATCAGGGGTGCGAGCGGTCATGAGCGGCCTCCTCGGGAGAACCGAACCTTCTCGGTTCTTTCCTCTAAATTCTGCACCTTGACCCGCGTTGCCCGAAATGGCGGACGCGAGCCGAGTCGGTTATAGGACGAACGGCTTGTCCTCGGCACTACAACTACACCATCCGTCCAGCCACGTCGGCCAAACCGATGGAATTGCCCTCCCAGGTGTTCATCAGCGACGGAAGCCGATGGACCATGCCATAGCGGACAGTCACGCCACCGTGACGATCAGTCACAGAGCGATCAGGAGTCGTCAGACCCCCCATAGCGAGCAATACCGAGCAATCCACCCTTACTTGGGCGGAAGGGATCCTCCCCGGACCCCTTGTCCTATTTTGGCACGAGGGTGGGGTCTGGGCGCAAGGGCGAGTTAAGTGCGTTCCATCACGCTTGAGGCAAAGGCCCGGATCAGGACCTACGTCCTGGGGCGGCCGCCGGTGCACCGGAAAACCCGTCAGAAGCCGCCGTCCGGCCTCAGTTGGCCATCCGGCGCTCCTTGACGGGCCGCCAGCGCTCCGTGAAGCGGCTGTACGCCTCCCGCGCGACGCTCTCGTCCCCGGCCCGCAGCGCGGCGATCCCCTCGGCCACGTCGGCCGCCGAACGGTCGGCCTCCAGGCTCCTGGGCGCCACCGCGTGCACGAGGCCGCCGTAGTCCAGCTCGACCAGCGAACGCGGATGGAACTCCTCCAACCACCGCCCGACGTCCACCAGGCCCTCGGTCAGCGGCCCCTCGCCGATGTGTTCCCGCAGCGTCCGCAGGGCCCGCGCCAGGCGCCGCCGCGCCTGGACCATCGGGGTGCGGTAGCGCAGCACGGGCGCGCTCGCGCCCTTACTCGGTGCATACTCGCGCTCTTCGTCCGAAAAGACCGTGAACCAGGTCACAGGGATGTGCCAAACACTGGTCAAGATCCAGGGGCGGGCGTCGGGGTTGCGCTCCCGCCAGCGCGCGTAGTCCGCCTCCGCCTCCCGGCGCACCACCGCGGGCAGCAGCGCGTCCAGGACCGGCTCGGGGAACTGGCCCGCGAGGCCTTCGAGCGCCTGCCACCCGCGCAGCCGGGTCCGCCAGGGGCAGACGCACACCACGCCGTCCGCCTCCGCCACGAACGCCTCGCCGCTCTCGTGCACCGGCACCGCGACCGGCGGGACGGCCACCAAGTCGGCCAGCGCGCGCCGGAGTTCGTCCTGGGCATCGGGAGTGCGTCCGCGCTCCGCGTAACGTCGCCAATGGCCGCGTTCGGGCTCGGGAAAGGCGGCAAGGGGCTCGTACACCCGCAGGTAGGACGCGTACGGAACGAGCACAGAGGACACCACCGCCATGCCCCGCATCGTCCCACGGGCGCCCGCCCGGATCGTCCTCGCGGAGGTGATCCTCGGCACTGGGCCTGATCTACGGGCGCGTAGGACTTACCCTGCTCCCGAACCAGGCCCGCCCCACCCTCAGGCGGACCGCCAACCGCCGCTTCGTACTTGGGAGTCACCACCGTGACCGATGTGACCGGAGCCGATGACGTACTGCACACCCTCTTCCGCTCCGACCAGGGCGGACATGAGCAGGTCGTGCTCTGCCAGGACCGAGCCACCGGGCTCAGGGCCGTCATCGCCATCCACTCCACCGCCCTGGGCCCCGCCCTGGGCGGAACGCGCTTCTACCCGTACGCCACCGAGGCCGAGGCCGTCGCCGACGCCCTCAACCTGTCGCGCGGCATGTCGTACAAGAACGCCATGGCCGGGCTCGACCACGGCGGCGGCAAGGCCGTGATCATCGGTGACCCCGAGACGATCAAGACGGAAGAGCTCCTGCTCGCCTACGGCCGGTGCGTGGCCTCGCTCGGCGGGCGCTACGTGACGGCCTGCGACGTCGGCACGTACGTCGCCGACATGGACGTCGTGGCGCGCACCTGCCAGTGGACCACCGGCCGCTCCCCCGAGAACGGCGGCGCGGGCGACTCGTCCGTGCTGACCGCCTTCGGCGTCTTCCAGGGCATGCGGGCCTCGGCCCAGCACCTGTGGGGCGACCCGTCGCTGCGCGGCCGCAAGGTCGGCGTCGCGGGCGTGGGCAAGGTCGGCCGGCACCTCGTCGGGCACCTGCTGGCGGACGGCGCCGAGGTCGTGATCACGGACGTGCGCGAGGAGTCGGTGCGCGCCCTCACCGAGCTGCATTCCGAAGGGGCGTTGGCGGTCGCCGCCGATACGGACGCGCTGATCCGTACCGAAGGGCTCGACATCTACGCGCCCTGCGCGCTCGGCGGCGCGCTCAGCGACGAGACCGTGCCGGTGCTCACCGCGAAGGTGGTGTGCGGCGCGGCCAACAACCAGCTCGCGCACCCCGGCGTGGAGAAGGACCTGGCGGACCGCTCGGTCCTGTACGCGCCCGACTACGTGGTGAACGCCGGCGGCGTGATTCAGGTCGCCGACGAGCTCCACGGCTTCGACTTCGACCGGTGCAAGGCCAAGGCGTCGAAGATCTTCGACACCACGCTGGCCATATTCGCTCGTGCGAAGGAAGACGGCATTCCGCCGGCCGCCGCGGCCGACCGGATCGCCGAGCAGCGCATGGCGGAGGCACGTCAACACTGAGCCTTCCCCGTGCCCGCCGGCCGCGCTGGGAGACAAGACTCACGCCGGTCGGCGGGTCGGGCGCCAAGAAGAGGTTAAAATCGCGGTTGACCAGCGAGGACAGCGTGCTTTGTTGGTTCTGCCAAGTGGCGCGTCATGCGGGCGGCGTACCGTATGGCCACGGAAGCAGGTACCGTTGAAGCTCTACGGACGCGGTCTCTCCACGGAGAGCCCGTTCCGGATCATGAACGCGTGTCAAGACTCTGGGGCCGTCGAGCCCCGTCACCGAGGGGGTCGAGCCATGGGGCGCGGCCGGGCAAAGGCCAAGCAGACGAAGGTCGCCCGCCAGCTGAAGTACAGCAGCGGCGGGACTGACCTGTCGCGTCTGGCCAACGAGCTGGGCGCATCTACTCCTCGCCCGACAGTGAGCCAACCGCCGAACGCGGAGCCACTGGAGGACGAGGAGGACGACGACCCGTACGCCCGCTATGCGGAGCTGTACGGGAATGACGACGAGGACGAGGACGAAGAGTCCGGCCCGTCGTCGCAGCGCCGCGGCGCTTGACTTCGCTGATCCCGCTTTCGCAGCACCGTAGATGGTCGCTGCTCTGAGCACACCGACCCGGTCCGGGGCCTTCGCCCCTGACCGGGTTTCGTGCTGCCGTCGTGTTCGTACTGCCGTCGTGACGGTGGACGAAACCGGTCCGGGCCGCGCCCGGGAGTCCCGGCGCGGCCCGGCACGTGCTGCTACTTGGCGTAGTCGCCGGTCAGTTCGGCGCCGTCGCGGTGGTCGCCCCGGGCCAGGATCTCGCCCGCGACCCAGGCGTCCACGCCCCGGTCGGCGAGGGTCTGGAGCGCCACGTCGACCGAGCCGGCCGGCACGACCGCCATCATGCCGACGCCCATGTTGAGCGTCTTCTCCAGTTCGAGCCGCGCCACGTCGCCCGCCTTGCCGACGAGGTCGAAGACCGCGCCCGGCGTCCAGGTCGAGCGGTCGACCGTGGCGTGCAGGTGGTCCGGGATGACCCGGGCCAGGTTGTTGGCAAGACCGCCGCCGGTGATGTGGCTGAAAGCGTGCACCTCGGTGGTGCGGGTCAGGGCCAGGCAGTCCAGCGAGTAGATCTTGGTGGGCTCCAGCAGCTCCTCGCCGAGCGTGCGGCCGAACTCCTCGACGTGGCTCTCCAGGGTCATCCCGGCCCGGTCGAAGACCACGTGCCGGACGAGTGAGTACCCGTTCGAGTGAAGACCGGAGGACGCCATGGCGATGACCGCGTCGCCCTCGCGGATCCGGTCGGCGCCGAGCAGCTGGTCGTACTCGACGACACCCGTACCGGCGCCGGCGACATCGAAGTCGTCGGGGCCGAGCAGGCCCGGGTGCTCGGCGGTCTCGCCGCCGACCAGGGCGCAGCCGGCGAGCACACAGCCCTCGGCGATGCCCTTGACGATGGCCGCGACCCGCTCGGGGTGGACCTTGCCCACACAGATGTAGTCGGTCATGAACAGCGGTTCGGCGCCGCAGACGACCAGGTCGTCGACGACCATGCCGACGAGGTCGTGGCCGATGGTGTCGTACACGCCCATCCTGCGGGCGAGGTCCACCTTCGTACCGACGCCGTCGGTGGCGGAGGCGAGCAGCGGGCGCTCGTACCTCTTGAGGGCCGAGGCGTCGAAGAGTCCGGCGAATCCGCCGAGGCCGCCCAGGACCTCGGGGCGCTTGGTCTTCTTCACCCACTCCTTCATCAGCTCGACGGCGCGGTCGCCCGCCTCGATGTCGACGCCCGCGGCTGCGTAGCTGGCGCCAGTGCCCGTGTGCGGAGCACGCTGATCAAATTCGGCAGGCATGTGACGGGGAACCTTCGTGTCGTACTGCGGGGTTTTACGGGCGGCGCAGGGCGTCGGCGGCCGCGGTCGCGGCGGGGCCGGAGGCCAGCTCGGACTCCAGGAGCTGCTTGCCGAGCAGTTCGGGGTCGGGGAGCTCCATCGGGTACACGCCGTCGAAGCAGGCGCGGCACAGGTTGTCCTTGGGGATCGTCGTCGCTTCGATCATCGCGTCGGTCGAGATGTACGAGAGCGAGTCGGCGCCCAGGGACGTACCGATCTCCTCGATGGTCATGCCGTTGGCGATCAGCTCCGCGCGGGTGGCGAAGTCGATGCCGAAGAAGCAGGGCCACTTCACCGGCGGCGACGAGATCCGGATGTGGACCTCGGCGGCGCCCGCCTCGCGGAGCATCTTGACCAGGGCGCGCTGGGTGTTGCCGCGGACGATCGAGTCGTCCACGACCACCAGGCGCTTGCCCCGGATGACTTCCTTCAGCGGGTTCAGCTTGAGCCGGATGCCGAGCTGGCGGATGGTCTGCGAGGGCTGGATGAACGTACGGCCGACGTAGGCGTTCTTGACCAGGCCCGAGCCGTACGGGATGCCGCTGGCTTCGGCGTATCCGATCGCGGCGGGGGTGCCGGACTCCGGAGTCGCTATCACCAGGTCGGCCTCGACCGGCGCTTCCTTGGCGAGTCTGCGTCCCATCTCCACCCGGGAGAGGTAGACGTTGCGGCCCGCGATGTCGGTGTCGGGGCGCGCCAGGTAGACGTACTCGAAGACACAGCCCTTGGGCTTCGCATCTGCGAATCGAGAGGTACGCAGGCCGTTCTCGTCGATGGCGACGAGCTCGCCCGGCTCGATCTCGCGGACGAAGCTGGCGCCGCAGATGTCGAGAGCGGCGCTCTCGGACGCGACGACCCAGCCGCGCTCCAGGCGGCCGAGCACCAGCGGGCGGATGCCCTGCGGGTCACGGGCGCAGTACAGCGTCTGCTCGTCCATGAAGACCAGCGAGAAGGCGCCCTGGACCTGGGGGAGGACCTTGGCGGCCGCCTCCTCGACGGTCAGCGGCTTGCCGTCGCCGTCCGTCTGGCCCGCGAGCAGCGCGGTGACCAGGTCGGTGTCGTTGGTGGCGGCGACCTGGGTGGCCCGGCCGTTCTCCTTGGGCAGCTCGGCGACCATCTCCGCGAGCTGCGCGGTGTTCACCAGGTTGCCGTTGTGGCCGAGCGCGATCGAGCCGTGGGCGGTCGCCCGGAACGTCGGCTGCGCGTTCTCCCACACGGAGGCACCGGTGGTCGAGTAGCGGGCGTGACCGACCGCGATATGACCTTGAAGGGAACCGAGTGAGGTCTCGTCGAAGACCTGGGAGACAAGTCCCATGTCCTTGAAGACGAGGATCTGGGAGCCGTTGCTGACCGCGATGCCCGCGGATTCCTGGCCCCGATGTTGGAGGGCGTAGAGCCCGAAGTAAGTGAGCTTCGCGACCTCTTCACCCGGAGCCCAGACACCGAAGACGCCGCAAGCGTCCTGGGGGCCCTTCTCACCGGGGAGCAGGTCGTGGTTGAGTCGTCCGTCACCACGTGGCACGCCACCGAGTGTAGGCGAGATCGACCACTGGTCCGAATTGGGGATACCGACAGCTGCGCACCCCGACCGCTTTTGTAGCTTTCGCGCCTCGGGCGCCCACGGTGCACACCAGCCCCCTTCGAGATGACATCACCGCAGGTGAGCCGGGCCGCCCCGGAACCGTTCGCGGTATGTGCGACCGCTCGCGGTGACGGATTGCGACCAGGTCGTGTGTGACGGAGTTCGCTCCGGTCCGCTCCGGTCCCGCCCTTCGGGACGCTCATTGACAGGTACGTGTGCGCTGCGTGAGGCTCGTGCACCATGCAGCCTCTGAGTGACCTCGCGGTCACGCTCGTCGAGCGCCGGCACGTCGACCTGGTCCGTGTCGCCAGCGCCATCTGTCGCTGCGCGTAAGTACGCCCCAGACCCCGCCCCCTGAACCCCCCGCCCGCACGGGCCGGGCCGTGACGACTCGGCCCCGCCCCGACGGCCGGGCCGTGACGCCCTGGCGTCCCTCGGGGCCGTTTCCCACCTCTTCCTCTGGAGCCCTTCCGTGCCCTCGCACACCCGGAAACTGTCCCGCCGCGCCTTCGGCGGCGCGGTCGGCGCCACCGCCGCGGCCGCCGCCGTCGGGCTGCCCGCCGCCGAAGCCGAAGCCGCCGAGACCGCCGAAGCCGCCGCCGGCCCGAAGGAGCGGCCGTTCCGCGCCGCCCCGGGACGGCACTCCGCGCGGCCCAACATCCTGTTCATCCTCGGCGACGACCTCGGCTGGGCCGACCTGTCGTCGTACGGGGCCCCGCACATCCGCACCCCCAACCTGGACCGCCTGGCCCGCCAGGGCGTGCGGTTCACCGATGCGTACTCCGGCTCCGCGACCTGCTCCCCGACCCGGTTCAGCCTGTACACCGGGCGCTTCCCGGGACGTACGAAGGGCGGCCTCGCCGAGCCCATCGCGGACCGCGGCGTGGGTCTGGACCCGACCCACCCCACGCTCGCGTCCCTGCTGCGCGGCGCCGGCTACGCGACCGCCCTGATCGGCAAGTGGCACTGCGGCTACCTCCCCGACTACTCGCCCACGAAGTCCGGCTGGGACGAGTTCTTCGGGAACTTCGGCGGGGCCCTGGAGTACTACTCCAAGCTGGGCCTCGGCGGGGAGTACGACCTGTACGAGGGCGACGCCGCGTACAAGGACCTGCGGTACTACACCCGGATCCTGACCGAGCGGGCGAGCGAGTACGTGCGACGCGAGCACGACCGGCCCTGGCTGCTCAACCTCAACTTCACCACCCCGCACTGGCCCTGGATAGCCGACGGCGACACCGAGGAGAGCGCCGAAGTCGTGCGCCGCATCAAGGCCGGGGAGCCGAACGCGCTGTTCCACTACGACGGCGGCTCGGTCGAGAAGTACACCGAGATGGTGCAGGACCTCGACCGGTCGGTCGGCACGGTGCTCGACGCGCTCAAGCGCTCCGGGCAGGAGCGCGACACCCTGGTGGTCTTCGCCTCGGACAACGGCGGCGAGCGCTTCTCCTACAACTGGCCGCTGAGCGGCAACAAGGCCTCGCTCCAGGAGGGCGGCATCCGCGTGCCCACCATCGTGCGCTGGCCCTCCCGGATCGACGGCGGCCAGGTCAGCCACGTGCCGAACTTCTCCCCTGACTGGACCGCGACCCTGCTCGAACTCGCCGGGGCCCGCCCGCACCCCGCCTATCCCCTCGACGGCACCAGCCTCGCCGGGTACCTGCTGCGCGGCGAGCGGCCCCGCGAGCGGGACCTGTTCTGGCGGGTGCGCGGCGAGCGGGCGCTGCGGCGCGGGGACTGGAAGTACTACCGGGGCCGGGGCGGCAAGGACCAGCTGTTCAACCTCGCCGCCGACCGGCGCGAGCAGGCGGACCGCGCGACGGACGACCCGGCCCGGCTCGCCCAGCTCCGCGCCGCCTGGGAGAAGACGGACGCGACGCTTCTCAAGTACCCGTAATCACACCTGAGTTCGCCTGAGTTCGCCTGAGTTCGCCCGGTCCTCCCTGATCACCCCATCACCGGCAGCACCGCCGTCAGGTCCGCCCGCTCACCGCTCGCCGCGACCTTCGCCGCGTCCAGCGCCTCGGCCCAGCCGATGCGCCCGGTGGCGAGGCGGACCCAGGTGAGCGGGTCGGTCTCGACGACGTTGGGCGGCGTGCCCCGGGTGTGCTTGGGGCCCGCCACGCACTGGACCACCGCGTACGGCGGAATCCGCACCTCGACGGAGCCGCCGGGTGCCTTCACGGCGAGCGCGTCGGCGAGCAGCCGGGTGCACGCGGCGAGGGCCTGGCGGTCGTAGGGGACGCCGAGTTGAGGCAGCGCGTCGTTCAAGTCGTCGGTGTGGACGACGAGTTCGACGGCCCGGGTGACCAGGGCGTCACCGAAGCTCATCGCACCGAACCGCGTCGGCACGAGCCGCCCGTCCTCCGTTGAGGCAAAAAGCTCGGCGGCCCGGACGGCCCGCTCCTCGAAGAGCGCGTCGAGATCGGCGACGGAGGCCGTCAACTCCCGCGTACCGTCGGCGACTTGGGCCGCCGCACCCCGCGTGGCCGAGGGCCAGTCGAGCAGCGCGAGCTCCTGCTTGAGCGGCGCGGGCCCGGCCAGCCCCCGCTCAAGCGCGCCGAGCGCCATGGTGTGGTGCACGGCCAGCTCCCGCACGGTCCAGTCCCCGAGCCGGGTCGGCCGGGCCAGCTGCTCGGGCGTGAGGCTCCGGACGGCGTCGCGTACGTGGGCGAACTGGGCGAGGACGGCGGCCCGGGTCTTCGCCGGGTCGTACCTGCGGGTGCGCTTCTTGGCCGGTGGCATGCGGGCGAGCCTACGCCGGACCCGGGTACCCCTTCAGACCGTGCTCGACCTGCGCGAACGCCTGCTCGGCCCGCTCGACGGCACCGGCGGCGACCGAGAGCGCGGACTCCCCGGCGAGGATGCGCCGGTGGTGCTCGTTGATCAGCGCGTGGCGGGCCCCGGTGAGCTGGGCCGCGGCCACGGCGGCGAGCATCGCGTCCCCGCCCTCCTCCGCCAGGGCCTGGGCCAGCTCGCGCTCGGCGGCGAGGAAGGCGACCGAGGCGCGCTGGAACAGCCCCGGCGTACTCACGACGAGATGGCGGGCCTGGAGCGCGCGGGGGTCGTCGTTCAGTCCGACGGAGGGGTCGCGCGCCTCGATCATCGCGAGGAACTGGCGGCGTACCGCGGCCACCGCCGACTCCCCGGGGGCGCGCTCGCGCACGGCCCGTACGACATCGCCGACGTGGTTCATCATCGGCGCGATGACCAGGTCTTCCTTGGTGCCGAAGTAGTTGAAGACGGTCATCTTGGACACGTCGGCGGCGGCCGCGATCTCCGCCACCGAGACATGGTCGAAACCGCGCTCGGTGAACAGATCCAGCGCCGTGCGCCAGATCCGCATCCCGGTCTCCCGCTTCTTGCGTTCGCGCAGCCCCTCACCGTCCGTCATGGAGATCACTGTACCAGGATGAAAATTAATCCCGGATGAAAGATTGACTCAGTACAGAAACAGCCCCATGGTGGTGCTCATGACCACCGCCGAGACCACCGCCCAGACCACCCCGACCCCTGCCGCCGCCCCGTTGATGACCCGGGCCCAGACCCTCATCGGCTTCATCGTCTGCGTCACCACGATCCTGCTGGCCGTGCTCGACATGAACATCGTCTCGGCGGCCACCGTCCCCATCGCCCGCGATCTGGACCCCGCCCACGGCGTCGACAAGATCCCCTGGCTGATCAGCGCCTTCGCGCTCGCATCGGCAGCCGCGCTCCCCCTGTACGGCAAGCTCTGCGACAGCCTCGGCGCCAAGAAGGTCCTCGTCGGCTCCCTCGCCGTCTTCCTGCTCGGCTCCGCGCTGTGCGGCGCCGCCCAGTCCATGCCCGAGCTGATCGCGGCCCGCGCCCTCCAGGGCCTCGGCGGCGGCGGGCTCATGAGCGTCACGATGGTGGTGCTCGCCCAGCTCTCGCCCGCCGGCGGCAGCAGGGCGAGCGGGGCCGGCGGCATCGTCGGGGGGACCGGCATGGCGATCGGCCCCTGGATCGGCGGCACCCTCGCCGACCACGCGAACTGGCGCTGGATCTTCTACCTGAACCTTCCGCTCGGCCTGGCCGCCCTGGTCGGCGCCGTCCTCGTACTGAAGCTCCCGGTCTCATCCGTCCGCCACCGCGTCGACTACCTCGGTGCCGCACTCGCCGCCGCCTTCACCAGCACACTGCTCCTGGCGACCAGCTGGGGCGGCAAGCAGTACGCCTGGGACTCGCCGGAGATCATCGGCCTGATCGTGGCCTGCGTCCTTGCGCTCGCCCTGTTCCTGCGCCGCCAGACCCGCGCGACTGAGCCCGTCCTGCCGCTCTCGATGTTCAAGGTGCCCCAGCTGCGGTACGGCTTCGCGATCCAGGGGCTGCTCGGTGCCGCGATGATGGGCGCACTCGTCTACGTCATGGTCTACCTCCAGACCGTGCGCGGCATCGAGCCCGCGGCGGCCGGGCTCTACCTGATCCCCATGGCCCTCGGCATGACCGCCGTCGGCCTGGGCGCCGGGCGGCTGGCCGAGCGGGGCTGGCGCACGAAGACCTTCGTGCTGACCGGCACGACCGCCTGCGCCCTCGGCCTGGCGACGCTCGCCACCCTGGACACGGCCACCTCGCTCTGGCTGATCCGCGCCGCCCTGCTCCTCATGGGCTGCGGGTTCGGCCTGCTCATAGGCCAGCTCATCCCGTACGTCCAAGGGGCCGCCCCCGTCGGCCAGTTGGGCATCGCCACCACCAGCATCCGGTTCTTCCAGACCCTGGGGAACGCGCTCGGCGCCGCCGTCTTCGGCACGCTGCTCAGCCGGGTCTACGAGACCAAGGTGCCGGGCGGCTCGACCAGCGCCATCGCCCGGCTGACCCGCGCCGCCCGGGAGCGCGCGACCCACGGCTTCACCGGCGCGATGGACGTGGTCTTCCTGGTGGCGGCCGGCGTCATGGTGGTGGCCGCCGTGCTCGCCGCCCGGCTGCCCGACGACGTCCGGCCCGCCCCCGCCGAAGAAGCCGCCGAAGAAGCCGCCGACGAGCCCGACCTGGTCGCCGCCTGGACGCGCGTCGGCCCCGTACCCCTCAGCAGGGGTACGGGGCCGACGCGTTGACGCGTACTAGGCCAGGAGCGCCGGGATCGTCGCCTCGTGGGCCGCGCGCAGCTCGTCGAGGCCGAGGCCGAACTCGCCCTGCACCTCGACGCTGTCGCCGTCCACGACACCGATCCGGGTGGCCGGGAGGCCGCGCGCGCCGCACATGTCGGTGAAGCGCAGCTCCTCCGAGCGCGGCACGGACACGACCGCGCGGCCGGCCGACTCGCTGAACAGGAACGTGAAGGCGTCGAGACCGTCCGGCACGACCAGACGCGCGCCCTTGCCGCCCTTGAGGCAGGACTCGGTCACCGCCTGGATCAGACCGCCGTCGGACAGGTCGTGCGCGGCGTCGATCATGCCGTCGCGCGACCCCGAGATCAGGATCTCGCCGAGCAGCTTCTCGCGGTCCAGGTCGACCTGGGGCGGCAGGCCGCCGAGGTGGCCGTGGACGACCTCGGACCACGCCGAGCCGCCGAACTCCTCGCGGGTGTCACCGAGGAGGTAGAGCAGCTGGCCCTCCTCGGCGAACGCCATCGGGGTGCGCCGGTTGACGTCGTCGATCACGCCGAGCACCGCGACCACGGGGGTCGGGTGGATGGCCGTCTCCCCAGTCTGGTTGTAGAGCGAGACGTTGCCGCCGGTCACCGGGGTGCCGAGCTGGAGGCAGCCGTCCGCGAGACCCCGGGTGGCCTCGGCGAACTGCCACATCACGTCGGGGTCCTCGGGGGAGCCGAAGTTGAGGCAGTCCGAGATGGCCAGCGGCTTCGCGCCGGTGGCCGCCACATTGCGGTAGGCCTCGGCGAGCGCGAGCTGGGCGCCGGTGTACGGGTCGAGCTTGGCGTACCGGCCATTGCCGTCGGTCGCCATGGCCACGCCGAGGTTGGTCTCCTCGTCGATGCGGACCATGCCCGCGTCCTCGGGCATCGCGAGCACCGTGTTGCCCTGCACGAAACGGTCGTACTGGTCGGTGATCCACGCCTTGGATGCCTGGTTCGGGGAGGCGACCAGCTTCAGGACCTGGTCCTTCAGCTCCGCACCGGAGGCGGGACGCGGCAGCTTGCCCGCGTCGTCGGCCTGGAGCGCGTCCTGCCAGGAGGGGCGGGCGAACGGGCGGTGGTAGACCGGGCCCTCGTGCGCGACGGTGCGCGGCGGCACGTCCACGATCTGCTCGCCGTGCCAGAAGATCTCCAGCTGGGAGCCCTCGGTCACCTCACCGATGACGGTGGCGATGACGTCCCACTTCTCGCAGATCTCCATGAAGCGCTCGACGTGCTGCGGCTCGACGACCGCGCACATGCGTTCCTGCGACTCGCTCATGAGGATTTCCTCGGGCGAGAGGGAGGAGTCACGCAGCGGCACGGTGTCCAGCTCGACGCGCATGCCGCCGGAACCGGCGCTCGCCAGCTCCGAGGTCGCGCACGACAGGCCCGCGCCACCGAGGTCCTGGATGCCCGCGACCAGCTTCTCCTTGAAGATCTCCAGGGTGCACTCGATGAGCAGCTTCTCCTGGAAGGGGTCGCCGACCTGGACGGCGGGCCGCTTGGCCGGGCCCGTCGACTCGAAGGTCTCCGACGCGAGGACCGAGACGCCGCCGATCCCGTCGCCGCCCGTGCGGGCGCCGTACAGGATGACCTTGTTGCCGGGGCCGGAGGCCTTGGCGAGGTGGATGTCCTCGTGCTTCATCACGCCGATGCAGCCGGCGTTGACCAGCGGGTTGCCCTGGTAGCAGGAGTCGAAGACGACCTCGCCGCCGATGTTGGGCAGACCCAGGCAGTTGCCGTAGCCGCCGATGCCCGCGACGACGCCGGGCAGCACGCGACGGGTGTCGGGGTGGTCGGCCGCGCCGAAGCGCAGCGGGTCCACGACCGCGACCGGGCGGGCGCCCATGGCGAGGATGTCGCGGACGATGCCACCGACGCCGGTGGCCGCGCCCTGGTAGGGCTCGATGTAGCTGGGGTGGTTGTGCGACTCGACCTTGAAGGTGACCGCGTACCCCTGGCCGACGTCGACGACGCCCGCGTTCTCCCCGATGCCGACCAGCATCGCGTCGTTGTCGGGGACCTTCTCGCCGAACTGCTTCAGGTGGACCTTGCTGCTCTTGTACGAGCAGTGCTCGGACCACATGACGGAGTACATGGCGAGCTCGGCGCCGGTGGGACGGCGGCCCAGGATCTCCCGGATGCGGGCGTACTCGTCCTCCTTGAGGCCGAGCTCCTTCCAGGGCTGCTCGACGTCCGGGGTCTCGGCGGCGTGCAGAACAGTGTCGAGAGTCATCAGGCGTTGACCAGCTTCTTCAGGATCGAGGTGAAGAATCCGAGGCCGTCGGTACGGCCCGTACCGATCAGCGGCTCCACGGCGTGCTCGGGGTGCGGCATCAGGCCGACGACGTTGCCGGCGGCGTTGGTGATGCCGGCGATGTCACGCAGCGAGCCGTTCGGGTTGGTGTCCAGGTAGCGGAACGCGACCCGGCCCTCGGCCTCCAGCTCGTCGAGCGTGCGCTCGTCCGCGACGTACCGGCCGTCCATGTTCTTGAGCGGGACCTGGATCTCCTGCCCCGCCGTGTAGTCGGCGGTCCAGGCGGTCTCCGCGTTCTCCACCCGCAGCTTCTGCTCGCGGCAGATGAAGTGCAGGTGGTTGTTGCGGAGCATGGCGCCGGGCAGCAGGTGCGACTCGGTGAGGATCTGGAAGCCGTTGCAGATGCCGAGGACCGGGAGGCCGGCCTTCGCCTGCTCGATGACCGTCTCCATCACCGGCGAGAACCGGGAGATGGCCCCGGCCCGCAGATAGTCCCCGTAACTGAACCCGCCGGCCAGGACGACCGCGTCGACCTGCTTGAGGTCCTTGTCGCGGTGCCAGAGCGAGACCGGCTCGGCGCCCGCGACGCGGACGGCCCGCAGACTGTCCCGGTCGTCCAGCGTGCCGGGGAAGGTGACGACGCCGATACGAGCGGTCACTTGGACTGCTCCTCGACCTTGACGGTGAAGTCCTCGATGACGGTGTTGGCGAGGAAGGTCTCGGCCATCTCGTGGATGCGGGCGAGGGCGGCCTCGTCGACCGGCCCCTCGACCTCGAGCTCGAAACGCTTTCCCTGACGTACGTCGCCGATCCCCTCGAAGCCGAGACGGGGCAGTGCGCGCTGCACCGCCTGTCCCTGCGGGTCGAGGATTTCCGGCTTGAGCATGACGTCGACTACGACGCGTGCCACTGGCACTCCCGGTGTGGTGTGGTGCGAAGGCGGTTCCCTCAGAGTACCCGTCCAGAAAATCTACGCGGGTAGATATGATCGGACCCCGATCACGTTCCGGTTTCGGCGGCGACAACAGGTGGGAAAAATCCCGAGAAAAAGTCTCCGAAGTCATTGCGTGGAGACACGCTGATGCAATTGGCTGGGGTTCACCTTGCAATGGGTGTCGCTGTACAAAGGAATCCCAGCGAGAACGACATTGCTCCATAACAGCCGGAAGGCCGGTATCGCCGCACGTCAGGTACGTGCGAGCGGCGAGACCGTAGGAAGGATCCGATATCCGTGGCTCAGCGCGTAGTGGTCACACTCTCCGATGACATGGACGGCGGAGAAGCGGCGGAAACAGTCACGTTCGGCCTGGACGGAAAGGTCTACGAGATCGATCTCAATCCCGCCAATGCAAAGAAACTGCGCAAGGCGCTCGCGCCTTACGTACTGGCGGGCCGCAAGCAGTCGAAGTCCGGGAAGACCTACCGGCACACCGCGGTCGCCCCCGACCCGGCGGCGGTCCGCGCCTGGGCGCGCTCGCACAAGATGGACGTCCCGGCCCGGGGCCGGATCCCGAAGAAGGTCTACGAGGCGTTCGCCGAGGCGAGCTGACACAGGCTGACACCCCGGTGTCCGGGGCGGCCCTGCGGCCGCCCCGGACACCGGAGTTGCACACCCCCCCTGCTGATCAGCTAGAGTCTGGAACACGCCGAGGGGCAAGGCCGAAAGGCCCGGTCCACCGGAGCGTGCGGGTGTAGTTCAGTAGTAGAACACCCCCCTTCCAGGGGGGAGGCGCAGTGTGCAATTCCTGTCACCCGCTCTGCATTGCCTGCCGACGGTCCTTGTGGATCAGGTAGAGTAGTGCTCGCGCCGCCCAGTGAGAGCTGGTCGGAGGCATGCGGACGTGGCTCAGTTGGTAGAGCATCACCTTGCCAAGGTGAGGGTCGCGAGTTCGAATCTCGTCGTCCGCTCAGGAAGCACGTGAGGCCCCGGTTCATCGAACCGGGGCCTTCGTCGTGTGCGTCGCGCGCGGACGCCGCTGACATTTGTCATGCGCGGCGATGACAGCGCGCACTGCCGCGGCCCCGCCCGGCGCGGAACGCTGAACTCATGGCAGGCAGAGCAGGTACAGCGAGTACAGCAGGCACAGCGGACGCGGCAGATGTGATCGAGGTCGAGGAGCTGCGGCGCACCTACGCCGGCGGTTTCGAGGCCGTCGCCGGGATCTCCTTCTCCGTGGCGCGCGGTGAACTCTTCGCGCTGCTCGGCACCAACGGCGCGGGCAAGACCTCCACCGTCGAACTCCTCGAAGGCCTCGCCCCGCCGAGCGGCGGCCGCGTGCGGGTGCTCGGCCACGACCCGTACACCGAACGGGCCGCCGTGCGCCCCCGTACCGGTGTGATGCTCCAGGAGGGCGGCTTCCCCGCCGAACTCACCGTCGCCGAGACCCTGCGCATGTGGGCCGGGTGCACCAGCGGCGCCCGGCCGGTCGCCGACGCGCTCGAACTCGTCGGCCTCGGCGGGCGCTCGGGCGTCCGGGTCAAACAGCTCTCCGGAGGCGAGAAGCGCCGGCTCGATCTGGCGCTCGCGCTGCTCGCACGGCCCGAAGTGCTCTTCCTGGACGAGCCGACCACCGGTCTCGACGTCGAAGGGCGGCGCGCCACCTGGGAGTTGGTACGGGCGCTGCGCGACGGCGGCACCACCGTGCTCCTGACCACCCACTACCTGGAGGAGGCCGAGGCGCTTGCCGACCGCCTCGCGATCCTGCACGAGGGGCACATCGCGGCGAGCGGGCGGGTCGAGGACGTGGTCGCGGCCCAGCCCTCGCACCTCTGCTTCGACCTGCCCGACGGCTACCACCTGGGCGACCTGCCGCCGCTCGGCCGGCTCGGCGTCACCAGCCACGAGACGGCGGGCCGCACCGTGCGGCTGAAGACCCAGAGCCTCCAACTCGCGGCCACCGAGCTGCTGGTGTGGGCCCGGGACAGCGGCGTCGAGCTGCGGGGGCTCGATGTGCGCTCGGCCTCGCTCGAAGAGGCGTTCTTGAAGATCGCGCAGGACCGGCGCGGAGCGAAGGAGACCGTTCGATGAGCACGATCCTGGACGCGGTGGGCAGCCCGGCACGGGCGAAGGAGCGGACGTTCCTCACCACGGCGGACCGCATGAAGGCGCTGGGGCGCGCCGAACTCACCCTGCTCCGCCGCAACAAGGCCGCCCTGTTCACCGTCCTCGTCCTGCCCGCCATGCTCACGTACACGATGCGCTGGACCGTGGCGGGCATCGACCTGAAGCGGACCGGCCTCACCGTGGGCACCGTGCTGCTGCCGGGCTCGGTCGGCTACGTGCTGCTGTTCGCGGTGTATTCGACGCTGGTCGGCGTCTATGTCGTACGGCGTGAAGAGCTCGTCCTGAAGCGGCTGCGGACCGGGGAGCTGCGGGACTGGGAGATCCTGGCCGGCGCGGCGCTGCCCTCGGTGCTCATCGGGCTCGCCCAGTCCGTACTGCTCGCGGCGGGCTGTGCGGCGCTGCTGCACGTGTCCGTGTCCGGCACGGCGTGGCTCGCGGTCGTCGGGCTGCTGCTCGGCATGGGGCTGATGGGCGCGCTCGCCGCGACGACCGCCGCGTTCACCAGGACCGCCGAGGGCGCGCAGATCGCGGTGATGCCGCTGATGTTCCTGTCGATCGGGGGTTCCGGCATGGTCGTGCCCCTGGACGTCCTGCCCGACCGGATCGCCGCCGTGTGCCACCTGCTGCCGCTGTCCCCGGTCATCGGTCTGATCAGGGGCGGCCTGACCGGCGGGGCGGGGGTGGGCGAGGTACTGCGGGACCTGCTCGTCATGGTTGTCTGGACGCTCATCGCGGTGCTGGTCGCGCGGGGGCGCTTCCGCTGGGAGCCGCGGCGCTGAGACAGGGGGGCGGGCAAGGATGTTGGGCCGGATACACATGGGGCTGCGGCGGCGCTGGCGGGACCTGAGCCGGGCCGAGAAGGTGGAGACGCAGAGCCGCCTCGTGTGGGATTGCAGCATCTGGTTCCTCTTCCTCAGCTGGGACGTGCCGTTCGTCCTGCTCGGGCTCCGGCACGAACCGCTGCCCTTCGCGCTCGGCGTGGCCACGATGGCGGCGGGCGCGGCCGGCGCCTTCCAGGGCATCCGCGTCCACCGCCGGGCGGTCGACCTGTATCTGGGGCGCGGCGAGATGCCCCGCCGGGGTCTTGCCCTCTCGGCGGCGCTGTGCGCGCTCTCGCTCGTCCTGATCGCGGCGCTGCGCGTGGCGCACGGCATGAGCGAGGGCGCCCTGCTGCTCGTCGTGCTGTATCTGGTGCTGCCCTTCGCCATGGCGTACTGCCTGGTGGTGCCGCGCGGAACGTTCCTGCTGCGGTTCGCCCTGCTCGGCATCCCGGTCGCGGCGCTCTTCGCGGCGGTCGGCGTGCCGCTGGGGCTCGTGGTCACGCTCGCCGTCGCGGTGGCGCTGTGCGGCCCCTGGGCCCTGACGGTCTCACGCTGCGGCGCCTGGACGCTGTCGGTGATGTGGGAGTCCGACCGGGCCCGCGAGACCGAGGCGCGGCTCGCCGTCGCCGAGGAGCGGCTGCGGTTCGGACGCGACCTGCACGACGTGCTGGGCCGCAACCTCGCCGTCATCGCGCTCAAGGCAGAGCTGGCCGTCCAGCTCGCCCAGCGCGGCAGGCCCGAGGCGGTGGCGCAGATGGTGGAGGTGCAGCGCATCGCCCAGGAATCGCAGAGAGAGGTACGGGAAGTGGTGCGCGGCTATCGCGAGGCGGACCTCGGCGTGGAGATCGAGGGGGCCCGGGGTGTCCTCGCGGCGGCCGGGATCGGCTGCCGGTACAGCGGGCCCGCCGACGGCCTGGCCGTCGAGGCGCAGTCGGCGCTCGGCTGGGTGGTGCGCGAGGCCACCACCAATGTGCTGCGGCACGGGGACGCGCGCAGCGTGGCCATCACCCTCGCGCTCGGCGAGCACACCGCGACGCTGGTCGTCGAGAACGACGGCGTGCCCGAGCGGCCGGCCGGGACACCCGGCTCGGGCCTCGCGGGACTGCGCGAGCGGCTGGCGGCGCTCGGCGGCACCCTGGAGGCGGGCCCGGCAGGCCAGGGCATGTTCCGGCTGACGGCGGAGGTGCCGCGATGAGCCGCGTACGGGTGCTGCTCGCCGACGACGAGCATCTGATCCGGGGCGCGCTCGCCGCGCTGCTCGGCCTCGAGGACGACCTGGAGGTGATCGCCGAGGCCGCGTCCGGGCCCGAGGCCCTGGCGATGGCCCGCGCCCACCGGCCCGATGTGGCCGTCCTGGATCTGGAGATGCCGGGCGCGGACGGTGTGACAGTGGCCACAAACCTGCGCGCCGAACTGCCGTCCTGCCGGACCATGATCGTGACCAGTCATGGCCGCCCCGGCCACCTCAAACGGGCCCTGTCGGCGGGGGTGCGGGGGTTCGTGCCGAAGACGGTGAGCGCCCAGCGCCTGGCCGAGATCATCCGGTCCGTGCACGCCGGAAACCGTTATGTGGACCCGGAGTTGGCGGCCGACGCGATCTCCGCCGGGGACTCGCCGCTGACCGCGCGGGAGGCCGAGGTGCTGGATCTCGCGGCCGACGGGGCGCCCGTCGCGGAGATCGCCCGACGGGCCGCGCTGTCGCAGGGAACCGTGCGCAACTACCTCTCGTCGGCCGCCGCGAAGCTGGGCGCCGAGAACCGTCATACGGCGGTGCGTCTCGCCCGCGAGCGCGGTTGGGTATAGTGGTCTCCGCGCCACGGCGCATGCGAACGTAGCTCAGCTGGTAGAGCACCACCTTGCCAAGGTGGATGTCGCGAGTTCGAACCTCGTCGTTCGCTCAGGAAAAGAAGCCCCCGGCCCAGCGGCCGGGGGCTTCTTCGTGCTCACGCCCAGCTGGTGCCGGTGAGCTGTTCGTACGCCTCGACGTACTTGGCGCGCGTCGCGTCCACGACCTCCTGGGGCAGCGGGGGCGGCGGCTGCTCGCTCGCGCGGTCCCAGCCGGAGGCCGGCGAGGTCAGCCAGTCGCGGACGTACTGCTTGTCGTACGAGGGCTGGTCGCGGCCCGGCTGCCAGGTGGCGGCGGGCCAGAAGCGCGAGGAGTCCGGGGTGAGGACTTCGTCGGCGATGACGAGCTCGTCGCCCGCGAAGCCGAACTCGAACTTGGTGTCCGCGAGGATGATGCCCCGCTCGCGCGCGACGTCGCGGGCCCGGCCGTAGACGGCGAGGGTGGTCTGGCGCAGCTGGGCGGCGGTCTCCGCGCCGACCTGGCGGGCCACCTCCTCGTAGCTGACGTTCTCGTCGTGGTCCCCGACGGCGGCCTTGGTGGCCGGGGTGAAGATCGGCGCGGGCAGCTCGGAGCCGTTGTCCAGGCCCTCGGGCAGCGCGAGGCCGCACACCGTACGGGCGGCGCGGTACTCGACGAGGCCCGACCCCGCGAGATAGCCGCGGGCCACGCACTCCACCGGGACCATCGCCAGCGACCTGCACACCAGGGTGCGGCCCGCCCAGTCGGCGGGGGCGCCGGCCGGGACCTCGCTGGAGATCACGTGGTGCGGGACGAGGTCGGCGATCAGGTCGAACCACCACAGCGAGAGCCGGGTCAGCACCCGGCCCTTGTCGGGGATCTCGGTGGGCAGCACCCAGTCGTACGCGGACATCCGGTCGCTGGCGACCATGACCAGGTCGCCGGCCTCGTTCTGATAGAGGTCACGCACCTTGCCCGTGTGCAGGTGGGTGAGGCCCGGAACCTGAAGCGGCTCGGGCTTTTCTACGAATCCGGACACGGTTCCTCCGCGTAGGTTGATCCAGGAACGGTCCGATTCTCTCCCATGCGGGCGGGTCGACGGCTCACCGGGTCGGGGGGTCGCGGCGGGGGGCGGCCGTCCGGAGGGGGTCCGGGGGCGTCCGGCTCAGTCCCGCTTGCAGATGCGGTCGAGGAGGTTGGCCGTGGCGCGCTGGATACGGGGGTCCACATGGCCGGGCCGGTCGAGCGCGGGCGACCATGCGAACGTGCCCGAGGCGAAGACGAGCGCGCCCGAGGGCGCCCGGTACAGGGACGTCTCCTGGTGGCGGGTGTGCTGCTCGCTGTCCCGGTAGGGGGAGTGGGCGAGCAGGATGCGGTCCTGGTGCTCGGGCAGCGCGGTGCGCGGGTAGTAGCGGTCCGCCTCGCCTGCGACCAGGCCCTCGATCTCGTCGCCGTCACCCGCGCCGGTCGCCTCCCACAGCCAGTGACGCGCGTTGCGTACGACCAGGGGGTGCGGCTCGGGGACGCGGCCGGCGTACTGGATGCCGAGGAGCTGCTGCTCGGGCCTCGCGACCTCGCGCCACAGGGCGGGGCGGCCGGGCCCGCGCCGTTTTCGGCAGGTCAGCAGGCGGTCCGGCACGCCGGACGGCGAGGGGCCCAACTCCACTTGCCAGTAGAGGGTGTTGGCGGAGAGGAAGACGAGTGAGGTGCCGCCGTCGCGGGCCAGCTCGACGGCGCGGCGCATGGGGGCCGACCAGTACTCGTCGTGGCCCGGGAAGACCAGGCCCCGGTAGCGGGTGGTGTCGACCCGGCCCGCGTGCAGGTCGCGGGCGTCGGCGTAGGCGAGGTCGTAGCCGTAGCGCTCGGCCCAGCGGATGAAGTCGTAGGCGTGGCCGACGTGCAGGGGCAGGCCCGCGCCCGCGTACGGCCGGTCGAAGGAGACGGTGATCGCCGCGTCCTCCTCGCCGAGCAGCCGGCCCTCCTCGTCCCAGGCGTGGTAGAGGCTGGCGCCGGTGCGGCCGTCCTCGGGGTAGAGGTTGTAGGCCTGCCAGGTGATGTCGGGCAGCAGCAGGAGCAGATCGGCGGGGTGGTCGTCGCGGACGGTGAACGGGATGTGCGAGCGGTAGCCGTCGGCGGTGGTCAGCACGGCGACGTGGGCGCCGATCGAGGCGTGCGCGGGGACCTGGTAGCGCCAGGACTGCCACCAGTGGTGGCACGAGACGGTCCGGTCGGCGGTCAGCGGGGGCGGCTGGACGATGCCGGAGAGGCGGGGGCTGGTGGCGATCTTGGCCGCGCCGTCGCCGCCGTAGTGGCCGATCCGGTAGACGTCGACGGTGAACTGCTGGGGCGGGTCCACCGTGATGTGGAAGTCGATGGCCTCGCCGGGCGCGACGGCGCCGCTGGAGGCGAACCCCTTGATCTGCCGGCGTACGTCGTCGGCGGTGCGGGGGCCGGGGACGCGGGGGGCACGCTTGGTCTGGCTGGTGCCGCTGGTGCCGTTGGTGCCGTGCTGGACCGCGTCGTGGTCGACGTACCAGGGCACCACGTGTCCGGTGTCGTCGAAGTACGTCTCGCTGCCGCGCAGCCAGGGCAGCGGGCCCTGCCCGAAGGGGTCCGAGACGGCGTGTGCGAGGGCACCCGATTCCCAGCGCCGGATGTGCTCCGACCGTTCCACCCCCATGCCGCTTCCCTCCCTCGTTCCCGCGACCTCGTTCCCGCGACGCCGGTGATGCGGGCGTGGTGCGCCGCGGTCTGTCAGCTATCGGTCCCCAGCACATCACATAACGCACGCGGTCCGTCACCGTTCGTCGTGAATTGAGGTGAAGGGGAACGTTGCATTCCGGGTACCCCTGGACGAACCAGACGCCCGGGGCCCGGCATTGAGGCCCGGGTTACGCCGAGCCGGGACGTCTTGCGGGTGCGGGGCGGTGGGGGTGGGGGTGGCTCGGGTGTGGCGTAGGTGCGGCTCGGATGTGGCGTGGGTGCGGCTCGGGTGTGGCGTGGGTGCGGCTCGGATGTGGCGTGGGTGCGGCTCGGGTGTGGCGTGGGTGCGGCTCGGGTGTGGCGTGGGTGCGGCTCGGGTGTGGCGTAGGTGCGGCTCGGATGTGGCGTGGGTGCGGCTCGGGTGTGGCGTAGGTGCGGCTCGGATGTGGCTGGCCGCGCAGTTCCCCGCGCCCCTGGCGGGGCCGGTGCGGGCCCGCATGGACAACCCGGGGCAGGGCTCATGCCGGGCCAGCCAGGCAACCTCAGCCCGCCTCGTGCCGCTGGGCACCTGGTGCGGGCCCGCATGGGCATACCCAGCCTGTCCGGCGATTGAGGACGAGGGCCCTTCAGGCCCGAACGGGGTCTGGGGCGGAGCCCCAGGGAGCTCGGCTGCGGACCGTGGGTGGCTGGTCGCGCAGTTCCCCGCGCCCCTGGCGGGGTCGGTGCTGGCCCGCGTGGGCCACCTCAGCCCGCCCCGCGCCGCCGAGCACCTGGTGCGGGCCCGGCATGGGCAACCTCAGCCTGCGGTGGACGTTCGCCGAACAGGTCCCGGGGCTGACGCGTCGGCACAGCCGGTGGACCGAACGGCTGAGATCGGCCCTGGCCGAGGTGGGCCTGGCGCTCGCCGGCCGGGCTGGCGCCCGCATCGCGGATGTCTTCGGGATCTCGGTCAGCCGCAGCACGGTTCTGCGGGTGCTTGGCGTCGACGAATACGCGATGCGAAAAGGCCGGGTGTACGGGACCGTGCTCGTCGATGTCGAGACCGGCCGGCCGGTGGACCTGCTGCCGAACAGTGAATCCGCCGACGGACACACGCCCGCCCACACCTCGGACGGTCAACAGGTGGATCCTCACTCGCCCGGATGCCCTCCCGGAGACTGAACGGCTCAAACTCAAGTCCGTTTTGGTGCACTGCCCTGAACTGGACGCTCTGACCAGGCATGTCCGTGTCTTCGCTCAGATGCTCACTCAGCTCCAGGGTGGTCGACTCCGCGAATGGACTGGAACTCGGGGATCGTTGAAGGCCATGTCGACCGGATCAAAATGATCGAGCGTCAAATGTACGGCCGAGCTGGCTTCTCACTCCTCCGGAAACGGGTCCTCCTGGCATAAAGGGGGTCCAGCCAAGGTGAGACCCCAAAGCCACAACGGCTCGGCCGTGCCCCTTGGCTCCCGTTCAGGCCCAGTTCGGCAGATCGGTACCCCACTGGGTCGGTGCACGGTTCCAGTTCGCGGGTGCGCCGTCGTAGTGGACCGGGGGCAGGGCATGACGCAGCAGACCGTAGGGCGATACGGTCTCGGTGAGCCAGGATCTGGGGTCGTAGAGGTCGGCTTCGCCCTGGGCGGGGGTGGGGTGGATGTCGTGCAGCAGCCAGGAGGCCGTTCCTGCCAGGGAGAGGCGAAGATGCCGCCCGCCGCCGGTGGCCTGGCGGTCGCTCAGTGCACGTAGGACGGCGGCGGCGAGCAGATATCCAGTTCCGTGGTCCAGCGCCTGTGCGGGCAGTACACCGGGGCGGCCGTCGGCCGTGGCCTCGATTGCGGCGATACCGGTACCGGCCTGGACCAGGCTGTCGAAGCCACGGCGCTCGGCCCAGGGGCCGGACCAGTCCCAGGCGGACAGTTGGGCAACGATCAGGTCGGGATGCCGGGCCAGGAGCGCGTCGGGGGTCAGCCCGTGCCGGTCCAGGGCACCGGGGCGGTAGCCGGTCACCACGACGTCTGCCTGGCTGAGAAGGCCCTCGAAGGCGTGCCGGTCGCCAGGGCTGCTGAGATCCAGCAGCGTGGAGCGTTTACCCACGCCGGTATCGGCGTGGGCATCTGCGTCCTCGGGGAGCTGCGGGGCGTCCACGCGCAGCACGTCGGCACCCAGCAGCGCCAGTGTGCGTGTGGCGACGGGGCCGGCGATGACGCGGGTCAGGTCCAGGACCCGCACCCCTTCCGCCGGCACGGATGCGGACGCCAGCAGCCGGGGGCTGCTCTGACCCACGCGCCGCGTCTCGACCAGAGCGGGTCCGGCCGCAGCGGGTGCGGAAGCCACGGCCACGGCCAGGCCGCCTGCTGCGTAGACGGTCTCCTGGACCTCCCGGGCCGGACGTGATGCCAGCTCCTTCGAGAGCATGCCCACCAGCGCCTGGTCATGTCGTGTGCCCGCGATGCCCAGTGCACTGAGCAGCCGGGCACGGTGGTGGGGGTAGTTGGCGTGGGTGCGCACCCATCCGTCGGCCGCCTGCCAAAACCCGGACAGCGGAGCAAAAGAAGTCGGAGCCCGGCCGTCGATCCGCAAGTGGCGTTCACTGACGAACGCGGTGGCCACCGCTGCCTCGTTCACCCGCACTGCGGGCACCGACACGCGGTTGCGCAGCGCCAGCAGTTCCGCCGCCGCCAACGAGGACACCCCCACGCAGGCGCGCGCCAGTTCCCTCACCGGCAGACGCGACGGCAGCACTGTGCCCGCTCCCTCAAAGCACACCCTCTGAACCAGTTGGCCCCGGCCCCCCAGAGCCGCCCAGGCGTGTGCGGAGGCCGCATCCTCGGTGTAGGTCATCCGCTCATTGTGCGGCGCAACGCAGGGTAACGCTGCTGGCGGGCACCTTGGCCGGCCCCCTCAAGGATCACGCGACGTAATCGACCACAGAAATTGATCCAGAACCGACGAGGCCGTTCGGGCCGAACGGGGGCTGGGGCGGAGCCCCGGGGGTTGGGGGTGGGCGGGTCAGACCAGGCGGATCGGTTTTTCGGGGCGGATGCCCAGCGCGGCCAACCAGCCCCGCAGGGCCCCCGCATCGCCGTCCTCGATCAACGTCAGAACCGGCGCGGCCAGATCCGAACGGCGCACCTCGTCGACAAGGAGGGACGGCCCATCGAGCCAGTCCAGCCCCGGCACCGCACCCCCCGTGTCGATCGCCGCACAGCACACCATCGCCGTGACATGGTCGGCCAGCAACTCCCGCCCCGTACGCGGCGGTTGGAGCGGAAAGAGCGGCACCTCGTCGAAGGACCAGGCCTCTGGGCTCGGCGCGGGCGCCACGATCGCGGCCTCCTCGCCGGCCACCTCCGCCTCGATACCCGCCGCCAGCCGGTCGGCGGCCTGGTCCCCCGGCGTGGCCAGGTGGTCGATGACACGGGCGAGCGTGGGCGCCCCTGGCCGCGCGCCGTGCCGCTCGCCGAACCCGTCGAGCACCCGGTGCAGCCGGGCCGCCTCGGTACGCCACTTGCGGTCGACGACCTCCTCCGGATACGCCGCCCAGTCCACCGGCGCCCAGTCGGGACCGGTCTCTGCGGGACCGCCGTGAAACAGCCGGGCGGCGAGCAGCGAGGCCGCCTCGTCGGCGATGCCCGGCTCCTCCAGGAGGTCACAGGCCGGCCGCTCGCCGAGCCGGGAGGCGAACCCCTCGGCCAGCCGGTCGCGCCGGGACAGCTCGGTCAGCGCCGAGACCACCCCCGCGTCGAGCCGCGAGGGCCAGCGGCCCATCCGCCAGGCGGGCAGCGCGACCCGGGTCAGCAGCCGGTCCCAGCCCGCGTAGGCGAGACCGACCTGCTCCTGGGCGACGATCCGTACCCCGTAGTCCACCGCCTGCGCGCGCTCGGACGCCGCGGCGGCGACCCCGCGCTCCATCTCCCCGGCGTGCGCCCGGCACCCGCGCAGGAGCACCCGGGCGATCCGGCCGGTGCAGCCGAGCGCGAGCCGCCGCACCGGGCCGAGGCCGGGCTTGGTGGCGACGCCGACCGCCGCGTCCAGACCCCGTACGAAGCGCCGCGCGGCGGCTATGTCGGGCTGCGCGGACGGCCCCGTACCGGCGACGACGGGCGCGAGGATGGCGCGCAGCTCGCCGACCCGCATCCACCACATGAAGGGCGAGCCGATGACCAGGACCGGCGCGACGGACGCCCGCCGGGCGCGGGCCTCGGCGCCGCCCCGTATGAGGCGCGCGGACAGCGCCTCGCGCCCGGCCGCGCGGTGCGCCGGATGCGTACGGTCCTCGAGCCAGCTGTCGCAGTCCGGGGTGAGGGCTATCGCGGAGGGCGGGGGCACATCGAGCCGTTCCGCCAGGTCTCTGACCAGGCGGTACAGATCCGGGGCGGCCGATTCCGCCAGGTCGACCGTCGGCGAGAGCGCCGGCCTCGCCCGTACGACCACGGCCGCCACGGCCGCCGCGATCAGCAGCGCGATCAGCGCGACGGCGATGACCGCCCAGCGCGCGGTGTCCCAGCCGGGCCCCTCGACACGGCCCTGCGCGACGGCCACGGACAGCACGACGGCGACGGCCGCCGGCACCAGGGCCACGGCCAGCGCCCTGCTGCGGACCCGCAGCACGGCGAGAGCCCGCGAACGCGCGTGCTGCGCGCCCGCCTCACCACTCATCCCGGTACCGGACACGACCGGACTTCACCCCCTCTGCCCTGCGGCGGCGTTGCTCATGCCCCCACTGTGGCACCCGCCACTGACATCGCAATGCCGGTGGGCCAAGTGCCGGAACGCCTGCGCCGCACCCTAGTTGGGCCTTCCACAGGAGTCATCCGGATGGGCCACCCGTCACTCGATGGAATGGCTTTGGGCAAAGGTGCGGTTGCTCCGGCCCGGGCCGGACCAGGCGTCCGGGGCCGCCGCCCGCCCCACGCCGCGGGGCCCCGGCGCGAATACCGGGGCCCCGCGGGTGTGGCGTGTACGTGGCGCTGAGACGGCGAAGTTCAGCCCTGTGCCCCGGCCGCCTTGCGGGCGATGTCGGTGCGGTGCTGCGAGCCGTCGAGCCGGATCCGGCCGACCGCCGCGTACGCCCGCTCCCGGGCCTGCGTCAGGTCCGCGCCGGTCGCGGTGACCGACAGGACCCGGCCGCCCGCGCTCACGACCGCGTCGCCGTCCCGCCGGGTCCCGGCGTGCAGAACGTACGCGGTGGGCTCATCCTGCGCGGCGACCTCGGCAAGCCCCTCGATGGGGTCACCGGTGCGGGGCGCGGCGGGGTAGTCGCGCGCGGCGATGACCACGGTCACCGCCGCGTCGTCGCGCCAGGCCAGCGGGGGCTGCGCGTCGAGGGTGCCGTTGGCCGAGTGGAGCAGGACACCCGCGAGCGGCGTCCTGAGGCGGGCCAGCACGACCTGCGTCTCGGGGTCGCCGAAGCGCGCGTTGAACTCGATGACCCGTACCCCGCGCGACGTGATCGCCAGACCCGCGTACAGCAGACCGGAGAACGGCGTGCCGCGACGGCGCAGTTCGTCGACGGTCGGCTGGAGCACGCTCGCCATGACCTCGTCGACGAGCTTGGGATCGGCCCACGGAAGCGGCGAATAGGCGCCCATGCCACCGGTGTTGGGGCCCTCGTCGCCGTCGAGCGCGCGCTTGAAGTCCTGCGCGGGCTGGAGCGGCAGGACGGTGACGCCGTCGGTGATCGCGAAGAGCGAGACCTCGGGGCCGTCGAGGAATTCCTCGATGACGACGCGCTCGCAGGCCAGCGCGTGCTCGCGGGCAGCGGCGAGGTCGTCGGTCACCACGACGCCCTTGCCGGCGGCGAGGCCGTCGTCCTTCACCACGTACGGAGCGCCGAACGCGTCGAGCGCGTGGTCGATCTCCTCGGGGGTGGTGCAGAGGTAGGAGCGGGCGGTCGGCACGTTGGCGGCCGCCATGACGTCCTTGGCGAAGGCCTTGGAGCCCTCAAGCCGCGCGGCCTCCCGCGAGGGGCCGAAGCAGGGGATGCCCTCGGCCCGTACGGCGTCGGCGACCCCGGCGACGAGCGGGGCCTCGGGCCCGACCACGACCAGCTCGCTGCCGAGCTCGACGGCGAGGCGGGCGACCGCGTCCCCGTCCAGCTGGTCCACGGGGTGGAGTTCGGCGACCTCCGCGATCCCGGCGTTGCCGGGGGCGCAGTGCAGCGCCGTCACGTCGGGGTCGAGGGACAGGGAACGGCACAGGGCGTGCTCGCGGGCACCGCCGCCGATGACAAGGACCTTCACGGCAGTCAGCCTAGCCGCCGGGCCTGCGTGGTCTTTGTGCGGGCCGCCGAGCGGACGCCTACCCCTCGTTCGTATATTCCTCCACCACGGTGGCCCCGAGCTCGCGCACGATCAGGTCGTGGCCGGAGAGCGCGGTGTCCACCAGATCCGGGTCGTCGTCCTCCGGAACGTCGTCCTCCAGCCGGACCGGGGGTGGCGGGGGTTCCTCGTGGCCCCCGGGAGCGGAGGCGTGCGCCTGCTGCTGCCGCCCGTGCGGGGACGGCGACTGGGCCTGCCGGTCCTGCGGGGACGGCGCCGGCCGCGTCCCGGCGCCGTCGGCGTCCGGACCTTGGGACCCCGGGGCGCCCTGGGGCCGGGAGGGCTGGGCGGAGGGCTGCGCCGGCTGGTACTGCGGGGGCGCGGACGGGGCCGGGGGCCGAGGTCCGCCGCCTCCGAAGTTGGGCGCGGCGGCCGGGGGCTGGGTGCCGCCCGAGGGGTCGATGATCGCCTCGACCTTCCACTGCACCCCGAACCGCTCGGAGAGCACGCTGCGCAGCACGTCCTCGCTGCCGCTGCTCGCGAAGTTGTCCCGGGCGCCGGCGTTGATGAAGCCGAGCTGGACGGTGGTGCCGTCGAACCCCGCCACCTGCGCGTTCTGACTGAGCAGGATCCAGGTGAAGCGCCGCTTGTTCTTGACGGCCTCCAGGATGTCCGGCCACATGGCGCGCACCTGCTGGGCGTTGCCCTGACCGGTGGTGGCGGGGGCCGGGGCGGAGGGGGCGGGGGCAGGGGGTGCGGAGGGCGCGGAGGGTGCGGCGCCGGACGCGGCCGAGGGCCAGGCACCGGAACCCGCACCGGGGCCGGAGCCCGTGCCGGGAGCGGTCGCACCCGGCCAGGCGCCGGGCCGCTGGCCGCCGCTGCCCTGCCCGGGCGCCGCGGCGGAGGGCCAGGCTCCGGCGGCGGGCCCGGCCTGGGGGGCGGACTGGGCCTGAGCGGGCTGGGCAGCCGGGGGCTGAGCGGGTTGGGGGCGGCCGGACGACTGCGGAGACGTCTGCGGCGACTGAGGCGACTGAGGTGCCGCCGGAGGCGTTTGGGGCACGGGCGGCACCGGGGACGTGGCCTGGACGGGCCCGTCCGAGCCCGCCGGGGCGCTTCCCGCACCTGCACCCGTGCCCGCACCCACGCCAGCTCCCGCGCCCCGCACCGCGGCCCGGGCGGCCTCGGGCCCGCCGAGCCCATCCGGCACACCCGTTCCGGCAGGGCCAGCAGGGCCGGTGGGACCGGTGGGACCAACCTGATGCTGTGGCGCGTGCGCCTCGGGCCCCGGCACGTACCCCAGAGCGGGACCGCCACCGGGCGCCGCCTGGAACTGGACGGCCCCCCGCTCGAGGCGTTCGAGCCGGGCCTGGAGCGAGCGCTCGTCGTCGTAGGCGGCGGGCAGCAGCACCCGCGCGCAGATCAATTCGAGCTGGAGCCGGGGCGAGGTGGCGCCACGCATCTCGGTGAGCCCGGTGTTGACGAGGTCGGCGGCCCGGCTCAGCTCGGCCGCGCCGAACACGGAGGCCTGCGCCGTCATCCGCTCGACGACATCGGCCGGAGCGTCGATGAGCCCCTTCTCCCCCGCGTCCGGAACGGCGGCGAGGATCACCAGGTCCCGCAGCCGCTCCAGGAGGTCGGCGACGAAGCGGCGCGGATCGTTGCCGCCCTCGATGACGCGGTCGACGATCTCGAAGGCGGCGGCGCCGTCGCCCGCCGCGAAGGCGTCGATCACGGAGTCGAGCAGGGAGGTGTCGGTGTAGCCGAGCAGGGAGGTGGCCATGGCGTACGTCACACCGTCGTCGGCGGCGCCGGCGAGCAGCTGGTCCATGACGGACATCGAGTCACGCACGGATCCGGCGCCGGCGCGCACCACGAGCGGCAGCACGCCGTCCTCGACGGGGATGCCCTCGCGCCCGCAGACCTCCCCCAGGTACTCCCGCAGGGTGCCGGGCGGCACGAGACGGAAGGGGTAGTGGTGCGTGCGCGACCGGATCGTCCCGATGACCTTCTCGGGCTCGGTGGTGGCGAAGATGAACTTCAGGTGCTCCGGCGGCTCCTCGACGACCTTCAGCAGGGCGTTGAAGCCGGCCGAGGTCACCATGTGGGCCTCGTCGATGATGTAGATCTTGTACCGGCTCGACGCGGGCCCGAAGAAGGCCTTCTCGCGCAGCTCACGGGCGTCGTCCACGCCACCGTGCGAAGCCGCGTCGATCTCGATCACGTCGATGGACCCGGGCCCGGTGCGCGCGAGGTCCTGGCAGGACTGGCACTCCCCGCAGGGCGTGGGCGTGGGCCCCTGCTCGCAGTTCAGACAGCGGGCCAGGATGCGGGCGCTGGTCGTCTTGCCACAGCCCCGCGGCCCGCTGAACAGGTACGCGTGATTGACCCGGTTGTTCCGCAGCGCCTGCTGCAACGGGTCGGTGACATGCTCCTGCCCGATGACCTCGGCGAACGACTCGGGGCGGTAGCGGCGGTACAGCGCAAGGGACGACACGCATACGAGGTTATCGGGGCCCACTGACAACCGGACCCGCCGACGGATCCTCCGCGGCCCGAGGCCGGACGAAAGGGCGCCCACGCAGGGGGATCGAACCGCACCCCACGGAAAAATCAGGCGCCCCCCACGCACCCGCCAGAGCCAACCTACCCTTGCTGCCTTCCGGCCCTGGGGGAGTTCAGTCAGATAGCGCCACGTGAGGGGCTGCGCACAGAGTACCCGATCCCCGAGGGGGGAACGAGTTCGCGAGCACCCCTCAACGTCTTGTATTGTTTGCGGCGGAGGATTCGCCTAGTGGCCTAGGGCGCACGCTTGGAAAGCGTGTTGGGGGCAACCCCTCACGAGTTCGAATCTCGTATCCTCCGCCAGTGCCTCACCGGGCACGATGTCGAAGGGCCCCACCGCTTGCGGTGGGGCCCTTCGACGTTCGTGGTTGAACTTCTGATGCCGACCGGTGACACACCCACCTCCCCAGACGCAGGCACACCGCCCGGTCAGTGCTCAACCCGAACGCGTACAGCAGGCAGCCCACTCGGCGGGATCAGCACGTGGCCGCACTTCGTTCGACTCATGAGTCCGCAGGCTCCACATGCCGTCGCCCAATGCCTTCCCGGTAGGCGCGGTCAGCGCGAGCATGCGGCGAGCGCGCGGGAGTCAGCCGAGCCCGGCCAAGCCGTCGCGCACCACGGGCGGGGTGAAGTTTGCGGCTCGACTGCCAGGTCAGCCGCGCGGCCTTCTGCCTTGTCCGCCACGGCGGCCCGGACTTCGGTACTGACCGCCGTCCCGGCACTCGCATGGGGCCCGGTTGTCGCGAGGTGGAAACGCCCTCCCACCTCTCAACAAATTCTGGACCGTGCGCCACGCCCGAATCACCTCGGCGAGCTCTGCAAGAAACTTCCGGACTTGCACCAGCAGGCACCTCGCAAGCCTCCCGGCCGCCACAAGGACCCCTGCCGCGATGGCGATCCACCGCACACGGCACCTCCATGCCTTCGCCTGTCGTCATGCTCGCCACCTCGAAGATCGAAGTCAGCAGCTGGCTGGACGCTTTTTGTGACCTTCGAAAGCCCCTACGCAAGGGGCATCATGCGAGATATACTCAGCATGCGAGTTGATATCAAAGGAGGTGTCTGAATGAGTCGGACCGTGATCGACCTCGACGACGAACTGCTTGCCGACGTGGCCCAGGCCCTCGGCACCAGCACCAAGAAGGAAACCGTCAACACCGCCCTCCGCGAAGTGCTGGAGAACCGCCGCCGGGCACTGGCCCTCACTCGCCTCCGCGCGGCAGCCGACGAAGGCGCTTTCGACCTGGATCTGCTCGACGACAAGCGGAACTACCGCCGGTGAGCGCGGCCCAGTTCCTCATCGACACCAGCGCGCTCGCACGCTTTATGCGCCCTGACGCGGAACAGTACGGCTGGGATCAGGCCGCTGCGGCAGGGCTCATCGCGACCTGCCCCATCACCGAGCTGGAGTTTTTCTACAGCGCCCGGTCCGCCAAGGACCGGGCGAAAGGCATCGAGGACATGCGGCTGCTGTTCAGCTGGGTTCCGGTCGATGATCGTGCGTACGACCGTGCCTGGCAGGTCCAGGAAGTCCTCACCAAGCGCGGGCAGCACCGGAGCGCGGGCGCCGTCGACCTCGTCGTGGCTGCGACAGCAGAGCTACAAGGTCTGACGCTGCTGCACCGCGATCGGGACTTCGAATGCATCGCGGCTGTCACCGGGCAGGCACTCCAGTGGTACGGGCCTGAGCCCGGCAAGTAGAGACCCCTGGTTGCAGTTCTGGTTGCATTCATGGGCGTACAGCACCGTTCAGAAGCCCCACCCACCCCAGCTGCGCCTCAGGTCAGAACGCTCCCGTACGCTCCCACACCCCCGGACGAACATTTGGAAAGCGTGTTGGGGGCAACCCCTCACGAGTTCGAATCTCGTATCCTCCGCCAGTGCCTCACCGGGCACGATGTCGAAGGGCCCCACCGTTCGCGGTGGGGCCCTTCTTCGTGCGCGGCTGCGGTTACCTGGGTGCTTCCGCCCCGGGCGACGAACGCGCTGGGGCGGCCGGGGTCGCTCCTCAGGGGCCCGGCCGCCCCAGCCCCGCCAAGTCCCGGTACAAGCCCGGCAGGACAGTGCCGTACCGTCGCCGCCCGGACCGCCGCCGCCCGCACCATCGCCGCCCCGACCGCCGCGCCTCGGCGGCTACGCGCCGCGCAAGGCCGCCGACGGGCGCTCGCGCAACGCGATGCGCGTGACCGCCACGCCGGTCGCGAGCGCGAGGGCGCCCGCGCCCGCGATGATCAGGGCTGCGGTGGAGGCCGGCGGATGGGGGCTGCCCGAGCCGGTCAGGGCCCGGCTGAAGGCGATCAGGACCGCGCTCGCCACGGCGGCGCCGACCAGCAGCGCCGCCAGGACCGTGACCGCTGTCTCCAGCCGCATCATGCGCACCACCTGTCTGCGCGTCGCGCCGACCAGACGCAGCAGCGCGAACTCCCTGGACCGCTCCATCGTGGTCATGACCAGGGTGTTGACCACCGAGATCGAGGTGAAGACCGTGATCACACCGAGCAGAAGGTACGTGACGGTCATGGACGCGTCCTGCTGCCGCTGGGCCTCGGCGCGATAGCCGGCCCGGTCCAGCATCCGCCAGGTGGGGTTGGCACGTCGCAGCGCGTCGAGGCCATCGGCCACGGCCCGGTCCTGGCCCGGCCGGGACCGTACGTACACCAAGTCCTCGACGGGCGGGCCGTCCTGACGGTGGGCTGCGGCGAGCCGGCCGCTCAGGACCGCATCGCCGAAGCCCTGGCTGCGGGTGTAGACGGCGGCCAGGCGCACCTGCTCGGTGCGGCCGCTCTCCATCTCAAGGCGTACCTCGTCGCCGACTTTCGCGCGGACCTTCCCTGCCATGTGCTCGCTGAGCGCGATGTCGTTGCGGCCGAGCCGGTCCAGGGAGCCGGCGCTCGTACCCAGATCGAGCACCTGCCCCAGCGGGCCGGACGTGACGGCCGCGGCCACCGCGCCCGGCCCGCTCGGCGCGGGACCGTCGCCGAGCAGCACCCGCACATAGGTGCTGGACACCCCGATCGCCGCGGCCACGCCGGGGACCTGACCGACGGTGGCGGGCGCGGTTGCCGGCAGGCCGCCGGGGGCCCGCACCATGTGGTCGGCCACGATCCGGCGGTCGTCGAGGCGCTGCGTCTCGTGCCATTTCAACTGCGGGACGAACAGGGCGACCGCGGCGAAGGCGACCGTGAGGGCGAGCGGGACGACCGCCGCCGCCAGCCGTCGGTGGCCGAGGTTCAGGTTCGCCCGGACCAGGAAGCCGACGCCGGGGAACAACACGCGGCACAGCAGCCCGAGCGCCGCGCCCGCCGATCGGCCGATCCAGGGCGCGAGCAGAGCCACGGCAACCATCAGGACCATGACCATGACCATGCCCGCCGCCGAGTTGGCCGCGTCGGACCCCTGGGAGCCCGCGATCGCCACGAGGCCCCAGCCACCGCCCGCCAGCACCGCGAGTCCCGCGCCCGTGCGCAGCGCTCCGACCCGACGGCTCGGCACGGCCGCTTCGCCGAGCGCCTGAACGGCACGGACCCGGGCGGCACGCCGGCCGCTCCTCCACACGGCGGCCTCGGCGGTCACGCAGCACACCGCGACGGCGCAGATCAGGGCGACGGCACCGAAGTCCAGGTCGAAGGTGCCCGGGATCATGGACTGGGCGGCGAGCCTGGCCCGGATGGCCGCGGCGAGCAGCACGCCCAGTCCGCAGCCGGGCGCCGCGGAGGCCGCGGTCACCACCATCGCCTCGACCGCGATCAAGCGGCGGACCTGCCGGGGTGTCGCCGCGATGGCCCGCAACAGAGCGATTTCCCTGGTGCGTTGCTGCACGGCGAGCGAGAAGGCGCCGGCGACGGCGAACGCGGCGACGAAAAGGCAGCTGAACCCGAACGGGACCACGAAGGAGACCACGTCCTGACCACCCTCGGCCGACGGCGCCCGCGCGCCGGACTGGAGCAGCACCGCACAGGCAGTGACGAGCGTCTGGGCGCAGATCATGGCGACGAAGCAGCCGGCGAACGCGGTCCTGCGGGTCCGCACGGTCTGCCAGGCGAGCTGGAACAGCACCGTGCTCACGCTCCCAGCCGGGCCATGCGTTCGGCGATCGCCTCGGCCGACGCGGAGCGCAGCACCTCGGTGATCCGCCCGTCCTCAAGGAGCAGTACGTGGTCCGCGTAGGAGGCGGCCACCGGGTCGTGGGTGACCATCAGGACCGTCTGGCCGGTCCGGTCCACGAGGTCGCGGAGCAGCTGTAGCACCATGCGGCCGGTGGAGGTGTCCAGGGCGCCGGTGGGTTCGTCGGCGAAGACGATGTCGGGCCGGGTGACCAGCGCGCGGGCGATGGCGACGCGCTGCTGCTGGCCGCCGGACAGCTCGCTCGGCCGGTGTCCGCGGCGGCCGGTGAGGCCGGTGTACTCGATGAGCTGGTCGAGCCAGGCCCCGTCGAGTCGCAGCCGTCGGCCGCCCGGGCGCACCGGCAGCGTGATGTTCTGCTCGGCGGTGAGCGCGGGCAGCAGGTTGAAGCCCTGGAAGACGAAGCCGATTCGCTCACGCCGCAGTTCGGTCAGTGCCGTCTCGCCGAGGCCTGCCAGGTCCCGGCCGCCGATCTCGACCGCGCCCCGGTCCGGCGCCTCAAGGCCCGATGCGCAGTGCAGGAAGGTGCTTTTGCCCGATCCGGAAGGGCCCATGACCGCGGTGAACGTTCCGTAGGGGAGCTGAGTGGAGACATCGCGCAGCGCCGTCACGGCGGTGCGTCCCCGCCCGTGGTGCGCGGGTGCGGCCCGGGTAAGTCCCCGGTACGTCCGGTCTCCGTGCTGCCGTGCTGTTCCACGCCCTGCCCTCTCTTGCGCGAGGCTCCTGCCGGTATGCCGCATGGGGCACGAGCTCCGTCAACTGCCTTTGCCAGAAGCATAGTTAGTGGGCGCCGCCGCCCTGGGTGATCCCTGCCCGTGCGGCGCGGGCGAACATGTGGAAAGCGTGTTGGCCTCACCCGGGACGCGGGTGGTCCCAGTGACAAGGGGCCGCTGAACCAGCGTCAAGACTTCGAGAGCGAGGGGCAATGGCCTCCCTGGTCTACTTCAAGAAGCTGTCCGAGCGGCCGGGTTCCATCCGCTACTCCTTCGGTGACGATCCCGCGGAGATGTCGCGCACCCTCACCCTGGCCACGGACAGCCGCACCGCGGTGCCGGACGACGGCGACATCGACTACACGTACCTGAAGGCGTCCCGGAAGATCAACGCGCTGTTCGACGAGCGGAACGCCTGGCCGGAACGCGGCATGAGCGCCAGCTGAGTCCTGGTCCGACCCGAGGGGACCGCGTCTGAGAGCGCACCCCGGGCATGGATCGACGTACCGCATCCGGGGATCATGGAACTGCGCCATCCTTGGCATTGGTGCCGAAGCGGCTTCGGGCCGCCTGTGACGTACTGTGACGCTCCCCTTTGTCGAGGTGCACCCTCATGAAGTCCCGTTCGACGCTCTCGACGTGGCTGAGCGGACTCGACCGTTCCCGCCTGGCACGCGTGCTCACCCTGCGGAAGGACGCGGCCGCCGCCCCGGAACCGCGCTCGGTGGGAGAGCTGGCGGACCGTCTCCAACGTCTCGCGTCCGTGGCACTCGTCCTGCCGCACCTCACGCTCCCGTGCCTTCAGGCCGCCGAGGCGCTGGCGGCGCTGGGAGCACGAGCGAGCCGGGACGGCCTCGCGGAGTTGCTCGGCTCGGCATCCCCTGCGGCGGCACACGCGCTGGACGCGGCCCTGGAGGCGCTGTCGGACCGGGCGCTCGTGTGGCGCGACGGCGACGGGGCCCTTCGTATGGTCACGCCCTTGCGGCAGGCGTGGCCCACGCCCCTGGGACTCGACGCCCCGCTGGAAGAGCTGCTGGCCGGCGCCGCCTCGGAGGAACTGCGCGGCATGCTGGCGGTTCTGGGCATCAAGCCACCCACCACCAAGCAGCGGCGACTCGCGGCCCTGGTGGAGCACCACAGTGACCCCGATCGCGTCGCCGCGCTGGTGGCGCGGGCTCCGGCGGCGACACGGAAGACCCTGGAACAGAGCGCCACGCCCACACTGCGGCGGTCACCGTTCATCGCGTTCGGGGTGCCCGGAGCACCCGGAGCACCCGGAGGCGATCCGCGACCAGGCGCCCGGTGGGCACTCGACCGCGGGCTCCTGTTCCAGGATCCTCACGGGTACTGGCCCGTCCGGATGCCGGCCGAGGTGGCCCTGGCCCTGCGGGGCCCCGACTGGCACGCACCCTTCGAACCTCTGCCGCCCGCCCCGCGGTTGGTGGCCGTCACCTCCTCGGAGGTGGAGCGGGAGGCCGCGGCGGCCGCCACCGCGTTCGTGGCCCGGGCGGCCGCCGTCCTTTCGGCGTGCGCGACCGCTCCACCGGCCCGGCTGAAGTCGGGCGGAATCGGCGCGCGCGAACTGGCCCGGCTCGGCAGGGCCGCCCAGGCGGACGACGCCGTCGTCCGCCTCACTTTGGAGACCGCGTACGCCGCCGGACTGCTGGCGCGCGACGGCGATCGCGTCCTTCCCACCACGGCGTACGACGCCTGGTCCGAACCGGAGCCCGCGGAACGGCTCGCCGTACTGCTCCGGGCGTGGCGGGACCTGCCGCTCACCCCCACCCGGGCGCGCGACGAACACGACAAGGCCTTCCCGCGCTCGCCGGTGCGCCTTCCTGCGGCGGCTGTCTTCAGGCCCGCCACGGGCTGCTCATCGCGGCGGCGGGCCTCCCGGCAGGACAGGGCGCCAAGGCCGCATCGGAGCTGGGGCCACTCGTGGCGTGGCGCCGTCCGCTCGCCGACGACGTATCACCCAAGGACACGGCGCCGTTCAGTACCGTGATCCGGGAAGGCGAACTGCTGGGCGTGCTGGCGCGGGGGGCGTTGTCCCCGCTCGGCGCCCCCCTGGCGGCCCACGCCGACGAAGAACTCGCCATCAGCGCCCGACGGCTGCTGCCTCCCGCGGCCACGACGGCCCGGATCGGCCCGGACCTCACGGCCGTCGTCACCGGCACGCCGTCCGCGCGACTCGCGGCGCTCCTTGACGCGACGGCCGACCGCGAGACGAGCAGTACGGCGTCGGTATGGCGGTTCAGTGCCGACAGCATCCGCCGGGCCCTGGACGCAGGCCGCAGCCCGGACGCCATCGCGGCCGATCTGACAGCCGGCTCCGCTGCCGCCCTGCCGCAGCCGCTGGCCCATCTCATCAACGACACGGCACGAAGCCACGGCCGGGTGCGCGTCGCCTCGGCTGCCTGTGTCATCCACGGCGACGCACCCGCGCTCCTCGCGGAACTCGCCGCCCACCGCGGGCTGTCCGAGCTCGCACTGCGGCACCTCGCCCCAACAGTCCTGGTCAGCACAAGCCCGCCCGCGACGGTTCTCGCCGCGCTGCGTGCCGCGGGCTACGCTCCCGTCGCCGAGACCGACCAGGGAACGGTACGCATCGAGAAATGCCCGCCGCGCAGGGCCGCCGACGCGGTGCCGCCCCCGCGAAGGAACGTCGCGCGGCGCGGCCCTCGAACCACGGCGGCCCACGCATCGGACGGACCCGTCGGCACCGGGGTGGACGCCCTGGCCGCCCGGCTGCTCAAGGCCCCCGCCGGCCTCCCCCACTCTCGGCTTCGCTCGAGCGGGGGGACCCCCATCGGAACCCGACCCGTTCGGCAGCGGGGTGCCCTTCGGCTCGGACACCGAGGAGATCGTCGCCGGATACGCGACGCATCTGTCGTACAGCGACGTCCGCCAGGTCGCCCACGCCATCGACACGGGTGAGGCCATCACGATCGAGTACATCGCCACGTCGGGCAAACAGGACCGTACGCACGCTCAGCGCTCTGGAACTCGAACCGCCCTACCTCGACGCCTGGTGCCACCTGCGCGAAGCGGAACGCGTCTTCACTCTGTCCCGCATCCATGGCGTGATGCCCGTGCAGGACTCGGCGCCCGCCCCGGCCTGAACACCGGCTCCAGCGGCGGGAGTTGGCGCAGTCCGCGCGTGCGTACCGGCACGCAGGCGTCAGGCCGTCTCCTCACGCGTGCGTCACGCGTCCCCGCACGCCTCCCGGCCCCCGCGCGCGGAGTACGGCAGGAGGTCGCCCGGCGGGGCCGGGCCCGGGGAGTGGTGGGCGTCGGACAGGGGTGCGGGGACGCGGTCCAGGAGGACGAAGGCGGATTCCAGGTTGGCCAGGCGGAACAGGCGCATGACGCCGGGGGCGCCCCGGACCACTCTCAGGGTGCCGCCCCGCGCGGTCACGGCGTCCTTGACCGCGATCAGCAGCCGCAGGCCGCCCGCGTCCAGGAACGTGACGGGGCGCAGGTCCACCACCACGTCGGGCGCCTCGCGGTCGATCAATCTCTCCACAGCGGGTCCGAGGGCGATTCGGGCCTCGATGTCGATCTCTCCGAACAACTCGAGCACGGTGGACGCCCCCACCACTCGCTCCCACAGGCCGAACCCGGACGCGTTGGCACGCATGAGGAAACCCCCACGATCCTTTCAGAAGAGGCACATCAGCACGCGGACCGGACGACTGCTTCCTAGCGCCGGACAGCACAGCGGCGCCGCCAGGGTTCACGGCGACACCGCTCAGGGTGCGTCCACCATCATGCCCGGTGGCCGCACCGCGGACCCCGGCGCCGGGCAGGGTCGATCCGAACCGGTCAACGGGCAACACGTCCCTGGTGGGGCGCGTACCCGGCCCTCAGAGCGGGGGCTCATCCGGCCGGCGCGGGACGCGTACCACGTCGGACGGGCGCAACTGGCGCAGCACGGGCGGTAGTTGGGCGGCGCGCTGCGCGGTCTGGGCGGAGAGCGGCGGCGGTTCGGCCGGGCGGCCGCGCGGGCCGCGCCGGTGGGGCGGGGCGCCCGGCGGCAGGGCGCTCGTACGGTAGAGGTAGCTCACCTTGATCCGCAGGGCCCACGGGTCGAGCGGCTTGATCAGGTAGTCGGCGACGCCGAGGCGCAGGGCCTCGTCGGCCGTGGCGCTGTCGTGGCCCATGCCGGTCACCAGGATGACGGGGATCAGCCGGGTCTGGGACAGCCGGCTGAGGTAGCGGGCCACGTCGAGCCCGCTGACGCCCGGCATCACCACGTCGAGGACCGCCACCGCTATCCCGCCGTGCAGCGCGGCCTTGAGCGCGGCGTCCCCGCTGGTCGCGAGCTCCAGCGGGTACCCCAGCGGCCCGAGGATGCTCTCCATGGCGAACAGGTTGTCCTCGTGGTCGTCGACCAGCAGCACCTTCATGTCCGCGGGCATGGCCCCATCACCTTCAGTCGGGAGCGCCGGAAAGGCATATGCCCGCTCGCGGCCACTCGTACGCAGTCGGGGAGCACCACGGCGGCGTGCATGGGGGGAACGCACATGTGGCGCGCATGTGCCGGGCCGGTCCGCGCGCAGACGTCGGCGGCTCGGTGCAGCGCATTGTCGCACCGGGCGTCCCCGAACATCAGGGTGCCGACCGAGCCGGTTGCCGGTCCCGGCCGGTGGCGCGACGTGCCTATACGCACGTGCCAGAGGTTCATGCCGGGAAGGGGTGACACCTATGGGTGAACTCTCCGCCCACCCCCGGCCGCCTCCCCGGCGGTTCCCCCACGGCTCCCCGGCAGCCTCCCCGACGGCTCCCCGGCCGCCCCACGCCCCCAGGGCACCCCCGGACACGCCCTGGACACCCCCGCAAGCGGCCCACACTGGTCTGAACCACCCTACTTCGGGCGGCACTTGACCGGTCCCGGAGTCCAGAATGACCGGATGATGATCCCGTCATCCCCTCCCGTGCGGTACGCGGCCCGTGCGGTACGCGGCCCCGAGCGGCGAGCGATGAAGGCGCTCACCAACGCCCTTCGCGGCAGGTCCGCGGCGCTCGTCCCGGCGGTGGCCGGCCTCGCGCTGGCCCTCGTCGCCGCCTGGCTGCTGTTCGCCACCGTGCCCCGCGCGCTCGACGACGAGCGGGCGTTCACGACGGCGCCGGCCTGTTCGCCCGCGGCGGTGTCCCGGGAGTGCAGACACACGGTCACGGCCGCCGTCACCAGGGCCGCCGCCGGGCACAAGCACCGCTCGACGTACTACTGGCTGGGTCTGCGCCGCGTACCTCGGGAATCGCTCGCGCTGCCGGGGCGCCTGAAGTCGGGCCCGCTCGGCTCCGCGCCCCCCGCCGCCTCCCCGCCGCCCCGCCTCACCATGGACGGCCCCGCCCCGGTGTTCGGCGCCGTGCGCCCCGGCGCGACGCTCCAACTGACGTACTGGCGCGGGGAGATCAGGTACGTCGACTACCAGGGGATGCGCCAGTACACCGAGGCCGATCCGCGCGGCGGCCACCGGTTGCCGTTCGTCGCCTCGCTCGCCCTCGGCTCCGTCGGCGCGGCGTGCCTGCGCACCGCGTACTGCTGGGCCCGGCGCACCAACGGGCCGCCCGCGCACGAGCCCTGGCGGTTCAGGGTGCCGCTCGCGGCGGTGCTGCTGATCTCCTGCTTCGCCCTCGGTACGCCCTGGGTCACCAGCGGCGTGACCATCGCGCTGCTGCTCACGGCGGCCGGGGCCGTTCCGGTCCTCGGGGTCGCCGCCCGGCTGTCGCGCCGGCACCATCGGCGTACCACCGACACGATCGAGGTGAACCCGCAGGTTCCGGCCGCCGAAGTGTGCTTCCCCGGCGCCGTACGCGGTGAAGTCCCCTACAGCCAACCGGAGTTCGGCTACCTGGTGGCGGGGCCCGGTCTGCTCGCCGCCACCTCCGACCCGGCCGGCCGCGTCGCCCGCCGTCCGGTGCCGCGCACCCTCACGGCGCTGCGGGTCCGGCCGCCCTACTGGACCGACCCCGGCCCCCGGCCCGCCCCGGGGTCGCAGGTGGTGGAGTGCCGCGACGGGGCGACCCCGGTGTACGTCGTGACCGAACCGGCCTACGTGGCGCAGGTGTTGGGCGCTTTGGCGCGCCCGGCGGACGCGCGGGCGCAGCGGCCCTAGGGACCGGGGACGCGCGCGCCGTCAGACGCCCCGGCTGGGCGCCGCCGCCTCCCCCTGCGTCCGCTCCTCCTGCTCCCGCTCCTCCAGCCACCGCGCGAACCCCGTGGCCCCCCGGGCGTCGGGAAGGCCGGTGGTCAGGTGTCCCGCGCGCAGCGCCCGGCCGATGCGGCCGGGGAGTGGGAGGGGCAGGAGGGCGGCCCCGCGCCCCGTGGTGGCGCGCCAGGTCGAGGCCAGGGCGCGCAGGTCGGTCCGCTCGGGGCCCGCCACCTCGACGCGGCCGTTCCTCGGCGCGCGGACGGCCGCGTCCGCGACGGCGCGCGCCGCCTCGGCGGCCGCGATGGGCTGGAGCGGCACGTTCTTCGGGGCCGGCAGGAAACGTCCGCGCGCGGTCGCGGCGAACACGCTCGCGGCCAGCTCGTGGAACTGCGTGGCCCGCACGGTCGTCCACGGCACGGGGCCCGCCGCCACCAGGTCCTCCTGGTCCGTCTTGACCTTGTAGTAGGGCATCGGCACCCGGTCGCAGCCCACGATCGACACACAGACGTGGTGCCCGACGCCCGCCGCGCGCTCCGCGCCGAGGAGCCGGCGCGTGCCGTCCACCAGGGTGGCGCGCATGGTGCGCGGGGAGGTGGAGTTGGCCGCGTCGACGACGACGTCGCAGCCGGCGAGCGCGGCCGTGAGGCCCCGGCCCGTGGCGAGGTCGACGGGGTACCGCTCGGACCCCCGGCTCAGCACCCGCACCCGGTGCCCGCGTGCCGTGAGTTCCGCGACGACGTGCCGGCCCAGGGTGCCGGTGCCGCCCGCGACGGCGATGACCAGAGGGGTGCGCGCGGTGTCGTTCTCGTACGTGTCAGTGATGTCGCTGTAGGCGTTCATGCCCAAGGGACGGGACAGCACCGCGATCTGTGACAGCGGGACCGGCGGGAGGCAGCCGCAGCGGGACCGGCGGGAGGCGCGCGCGGTCCGGGCCGGAGTCGGCGATGCGGGGACCCGCGTCAGTGATGCAGGGACCCGGCCGCCTCCCCGTGCCCCTCGGGTTCCAGCTGGATCGTGGAGTGGGCCACGTCGAAATGGTCCCCCACGCAGCTCTGGAGCCGGGTGAGCAGCGCCCCGTACCCGCCGTCGAGGGCGCCCCGCGCCACCACCACGTGCGCCGTGAGCACGGGCATCCCGGAGGTCACCGTCCAGCCGTGCAGATCGTGGACGCCGACCACGCCCGGCTCGGCGAGCAGGTGGCGGCGCACCTCGGCGAGGTCCACGTCGTACGGGGCCGCCTCCATCAGGACGTGCAGGGCGTCCCGCAGCAGTCCGTACGTCCTCGGCACGATCAGCAGGCCGATGACGATGGAGGCGACCGGGTCGGCGGCCTGCCAGCCGGTGAGCAGGATGACCAGACCGCCGACGATCACCGCGACCGAACCGAGGGCGTCGCCCAGGACCTCCAGGTAGGCGCCGCGCAGGTTGAGGCTCTTATCCTTGGCGTCCCGCAGGAGCCACAGACCCACCAGGTTCGCCACGAGCCCGCCCACCGCGACGGCGAACATCAGCCCGCCCTTGACCTGCACGGGCTCGCTGAAGCGGCCGATCGCGGACCACAGGACCCAGACGAAGACCGCGGCGAGGAGCACGGCGTTCAGGACGGCGGAGAAGATCTCCACCCGGTAGAAGCCGAAGGTGCGGCGCGGGGTCGGGGCACGCTGGGCGAGGGTGATCGCGCCGAGCGCGAGGGAGACGCCGATCGCGTCGGTGAGGCTGTGCGCGGCGTCGGCGAGCAGCGCGAGGCTGCCGGAGACCAGCGCGCCGACCACCTGGATGAGGGTGATCGACGCGCTGATGCCCACGGTCCACAGGAGCCGCTTGCGGTAGGCGCCGCTGAGCGTGCCGGACGTGGCGGGGGGCGCGCCGTGGTCGTGTCCCATCCGCGCCTCCTCGTGCCGCGCCGGCCCGGTTCCGCCCCCGCGCCCGCCTCTCAGAGGATCATGAGGTGTGGCTCTCCGCCACCCTGGGAGCGGGCGGGGCCGGCAGCTGTTCCGTCGCCGCAGCCACCGCCTCCGGCAGCCGTACCCGGTCGGCGGACGTACCCGCTCCGGTGGGCCGCATCCACCAGGGGGCCGCCCCCGATCCGTCCTGGGGGGAGCCGCCCGAGCCCTCCTCAAGGAGGATGTCGGGCAGTGGTCCCACGGGGAGCGCGCCGACGGGGACCGAACTCTCGGGGACCGCGTGGACGGCGAGCGGTCCGTCGGGCAGGACGCCGCCGTCGGGCAGCGCGCCGCCGTGGGGCAGGACCTCCGGCAGGTCCTCGGCCTTGTAGCGGCGCACCGAGGAGTGCCAGTTCAGGATGCCCGCGATCCAGTCCTGGAGCTCGGCCACATAGGTGTCAAGGAGCGCCCGGCCCGCCGCGTCGAGCTCGAAGTCCTCGCACAGGACCGGGAGTTCGTGGTCGATGACGTGCTGGAACTGGCGCAGTCGCGACCGCATCAGGTCGTCCATGATGCGCAGACCCGTCGGATAGTCGCAGTCGAAGAAGTTCTGCACGACGAGGACGCCGTTGTGCAGCTCACCCTCGTACTGGATCTCCTTCTGGTACGAGAAGACGTCGTTGAGCAGACAGCAGTAGTCGGCCGCGGCGTTCTCCAGGGCGCGGACAGGACCGCTCTCGTAGATCGCGGAGGGCAACTGGCCCGCGTGCCGCAGGCGCGCCAGGTTCATCGTGAGGTCGGAGCCGAACGTGAGGCGGCGCATCTCGATGTAGTCGACGGGGTCGGGGATGCGGTGCTGGGCCTGGTTGTGCAGCTCCCACAGCCAGCTCTCCAGCATGACGTCGACCGACCGGCGGAAGGCGGCGCGGGCCTCGGGGGACATCGGGCCCGCGGTGCGCTCCCACAGGTCGGCCAGGCCGCGCTCCAGCGGCGTTCGGGCGGCAAGGGCCCCGTCCTGCGGCCGGTCGACCGGCATGCACGCGGAGAGCCGTTCGTTGGTGGCGTGCGCGCCGGCCAGGTTGCGTGAACGCCCGAAGGCCAGCGGGTAGTAGTCGTCGCCGTAGGTGCCCCAGGTCAGCCACTGGGCGCTGAGATCGAGTTCGTCGGGCGTCGCGTCCGGGTCCAGTCCGGCCGCACAGAGCGCCAGGTCGTACGCCGCCATCTTCTCCGCGTCCCAGATGTCGGCGAGCAGCCCCATCCGTTCCGCCCAGGCGACGGACGTTTCCCGTGCGCGGTCCAGATGGGGGCTGAGCGCCAGCGGGTAGGGCACGTCGAAGTCGGGCAGCAGGGAAGGGCCGACCTCGCGCATCGGGACGTGCGTGAAACTGCGCTGCCGGGCTTCGGCCGGGCGGCCGAACAGAGTGGTGATGTCGAACGCGGACGTGCCGAGCACCCCGCTGGTGAGGGAGGGGCCGAGGTCGGCGGCCTTGTTCATGTAGCGGCTTGAGCGCATGTGCCACTCGTGGCCGCCGGACTGCCAGTCCTGGAGCCCCTTGACGTACGCCGCGACGGCCGCGCTCTGCTCGGGGGTGAGCCCCTTCTCCTGGCACAGAACCGGGACTTCGGTGAGCGCGGTGTTCTCGAACTGCTGCAAGCGTGAGGTCAGCAGGTCGTTGACGGCTTCGGCCGCCTCCTGGGTGGTGCAGCCGAGGAAGGTCTCAAGGACCAGGACGCCGTTGCTGAGTTCGCCCTCGTCCTCCACTTCGCGCTGGTAGGAGAAGAGGTCGTTGCGCAGGTGCACCCCGTCGGCGAAGGCGTCGGTCAGGACGCGCAGGGGGCGCGTCGCGGCGACGGACGCCGGGAGTTCGGCGTTGGCGGCGTACTCGATGAGCCCCGCCGACCAGGGCGCGCCGCCCACCTTGCGGCGCATCTCGATGTACTCGACGGGGTTGGCGATCCGCCCCTCGTTGATGTTGGCCAGTTCCCACAGCGACTCGTTGAGCAGATTGCGGGTGCTGACCGCGAAGCGTTCGCGCCACGCGGGCGTCATGGCCGGCACGGTCCGCGCCCACAGGTCGGCCAGGCCCGCCTCCACCGGGTTGGTCGCCTCGGGGAACCCGTCGGCGAGGTCCATCGGCATGAACGCGGGCAGCCGGCCGAGATAGGCTTTGCCGCCCTCGCGGTCCAGGGTCCGCTTGAACATCTCCAGGAAGTGGTCGTCGAAGAAGAACACCCAGACGTACCAGTCGGTCACCAGGGCGAGCTGGTCCGCGTCGCAGTCCGGGTGGGTGTACGAGCAGAGCAGGGCGTAGTCGTGCGCGTCGAGGTCGGCGAGCTCCCAGATCCCGGAGCCCTCCAGCATGCCCATCTGCCGGGCCCAGGCGCGGGAGTGCGTCCTGGCGGATTCCAGATGGGGGTTGAGCCGGGCCGGATACGGCACATAGAAGTCCGGCAGGACAAAAGGCTGGCTCACTGCGGTCGCCCCTCTTGGTACGCACATGGTGACGGTCCGACCCGAACTACCCCATCGCACCCGGCCCATTCGGCACGGAGCCGCCTGCCATACGAAAGCGTGAGTTCCCTCGAACAGGGCGCGGCGGGGCGAGGGGCCGAGGTATGGGCGGACGGCGCGACCTTGGTGACGCCGGGGTGCGGTGGGGTGTGCGGTGCCGGGGTTGGGGGGGACGGGCGGCGCCGGGGTGCGGTGGGGGCGGTGGCCGCCGATCATCGAGACATGACCACGACCCTTCGGCTCGCCCAGCGGCCCGAGGCCGACGAACTGCTCGGCCGCAGCCCGCTGGCCGCGCTCGTCGGCATGCTGCTCGACCAGCAGATCCCCATGGAGTGGGCGTTCTCGGGCCCGTACACGATCGCTCAGCGCATGCGGGCGGACGATCTCGACGCGGGGACGATCGCCGCGTACGACCCGGAGGCGTTCGCGGAACTCCTCAAGGAGAAGCCCGCCGTGCACCGCTACCCCGGCTCGATGGCGAAGCGGATCCAGCAGCTGTGCGCGTTCCTCGTGGAGGAGTACGGGGGTGACGCGGCCGGGGTGTGGGAGGGCGCGGGGACCGGAGCCGAGCTCCTGGACCGGCTCAAGGCGCTGCCCGGCTTCGGCGAACAGAAGGCCAAGATCTTCCTCGCCCTGCTGGGCAAGCAGCTGGGCGTACGCCCACGGGGCTGGCGGGAGGCGGCGGGGGCGTACGGCGAGGCGGGGTGCTACCGCTCGGTCGCGGACATCACGGGCCCGGACTCCCTGACAAAGGTCCGCGCATACAAGCAACAAACAAAGGCAGCCACCCGCCCCCACCCCAACCCGGCCTGAATCCACAACCGCCCCCACCCCCAGCCCCGCCAGGGAATCCGACTCCGGCTGACGCCCCCCGGCCCAGGCCAGCACCACCCCGTCAAGGGGCGCGGGGAACTGCGCGACCAGCCACCCCAACGCGCAGGGACCGCGACGGGCCGGCGCGTTCCCCGCAGGCCGGCACCGGGTGTTCCGGGGCACAACCACCCGTGTTCGGGGCGCGCCCGGGGGCACGAGGAGCGCACGGGCGACGGAAGGCACCAACCATGTTCGAGGGCTTCGAGACCACGCGGGTGCGGATCGACGACGACACGACGATCTTCGTCCGGCACGGGGGCGACGGCCCGCCCGTGCTGCTGCTGCACGGCCACCCCCGAACCTCCGCGACCTGGCATCGCGTCGCCCCGCTCCTCGTCCGGCAGGGCTTCACCGTGGTCTGTCCCGACCTGCGGGGGTACGGCCGGTCCACAGGCCCCGCGCCCACGGTGGACCACTCCGGACACTCCAAGCGGGCCGTCGCCGGCGACATGGTCAAGGTGATGCGCACCCTTGGACACACCCGGTTCGCACTGGCCGGTCACGACCGCGGCGGCCCGGTCGCGCTGCGGCTCGCGCTCGACCACCCCGGCGCCGTCTCGCGCGTGGCGCTGATCGACTGCCTGCCCCTCAGCGAGCACCTGTCCCGCATCACGGCCGAGTTCGCCACGCAGTGGTGGCACTGGTTCTTCTTCGCGCAGCCCGGTATCCCCGAGCGGGTGATCAACGCCGATCCGGACAGCTGGTACCGGGGCGATCCCGCGACCATGGGCCAGGAGAACTACGACGAGTGGCGCTCGACGACGCGCGATCCCGCCGTGGTCCGGGCGATGCTGGAGGACTACCGGGCCGGTCTCACCATCGACCGGCGCCACGAGGAGGACGACCGTGCCGCCGGAACCCGGATCAAGGCCCCCGCCTTGATCCTCTGGTCCCTGCGGGACGATCTCGTCGACCTGTACGGGGACCCACTGGAAATCTGGCGCTCGTGGGCCCCGGACGTACGCGGTCACGGCATCGACGCCGGACACCATGTGGCCGAGGAGGCTCCCGGACCGCTCGCGTCGTCCCTCGCGGGCTTCTTCGCCGGCCGCCCCGAGTAGACACCTGTGCGTACGGGCGCGTCCAGCAGGCACAGACCGTCCCACAGCAGAGGGCCGGGGTCGAGGGCGGGCCGGGTGAAGACGTACCCGGCAAACGCGTACGCGGCGGCGACGGCGGCGGCCCCGGGCGAGGCCGGCTGCGGCACGGGCGAGGGCGCTCGTGGCGCGGGCGGGGGCGCGGGCCCGGGGGCGGGCGCCGGGGCGGGATCCCGCGCTCCGGTTCCGTCCGGGCCCGTGGCCCTGAGGGGCGCGGGCACGGCCGCCGTCCGGTCGCGGTCGGTCACGACGGGCCCCCACGCCAGATTTCCCCCGTTTTGCCCGGAATCGCACTCCACTTCCATGGCTGCGCCCGGAGCCACTGGCCCGGTAGGCTTTCCGTGTGATCTTCAAGCGCATCGGAAGCGGGCGGCCGTACCCCGACCACGGCCGGGAAAGCACCCGGCAGTGGGCGGACGTCGCGCCGCGCCCGGTCCGGCTCGATCAGCTCGTGACCACCAAGGGCCAGCTCGACCTGGAGACCCTGCTCGCCGAGGACTCGACGTTCTACGGCGACCTCTTCGCGCACGTCGTGAAGTGGCAGGGCGACCTCTACCTGGAGGACGGGCTGCACCGGGCGGTACGGGCGGCGCTCCAGCAGCGCCAGGTCCTGCACGCCCGCGTACTCGAAATGGACTGACCCCGCCAGCCGGGTGCGCCTTTCGGACGCTTTGCCGCGCATACGGGCGCACACACGCGCCCAGCGTTGATCATTTAGTAGGCATCGTCACGGGTCGGCACTACCCTGCGCCTATGAGCATGCTCACTCCCCCCGGCATGGGCGGAAAGTACCGCATCAAGGGTGACGCGTACCCGCGGATGCGCCGTCCCCGAAAGCGCGGCCGGCTGGTCCTCGCGCTGGTCGGCGCGGTCGTGGCCCTCGGCCTGATCGGCTGGGGGACCGTCCAGCTCATCGACGTGTTCGGGGGCGGCGGCACGTCCAAGGCCGCCGCCCACAAGAAGGGCTGCCCCGCGCCCGCCGCCTCGCGCTCCCCCGCCGCCGCGCCCCAGGCGCTGCCCAAGCCCGGCCAGATCACCGTCAACGTCTACAACGCGACCCCGCGCGCGGGCCTCGCCAAGACGGTGGCGGACGAGCTGAAGAAGCGCGGCTTCGCGATCGGCAAGGTGGGCAACGCGCCGGAGGAGTACGACAAGAAGGTCCCCGGCAACGGCGTGCTGCTCGGCGCGCCGACGGCGACCCGGGGCCCGTTCTCCGTCCTCGGTACGCAGCTCAAGGGTGCCGCGCAGAAGACCGACACGCGCGAGACCCAGGACGTCGACCTGATCATCGGCACCACGTTCGCCGCGCTGAACCCGCAGAAGGACGCGGACACGGCCATGGCCGCCCTGGCCAAGCCCGCGCCCGCGCCCTCCGGGAAGTGCTGAGCGCGCCCCGGCCGTCCAGCGGTCGGCCGGGGCGGCTGGGCGGTTAGTCGGTTAGTCGGCGGTCCCGTACATCCGGTCGCCCGCGTCGCCCAGGCCCGGCACGATGTAGCCGTGCTCGTTCAGGCGCTCGTCGACCGAGGCGGTCACCACGGTCACCGGCGTGCCCGCGAGCTCGCGCTCCATGATCTCGACGCCCTCGGGGGCGGCGAGCAGCACCACGGCGGTGACGTCGTCGGCCCCGCGCTTGATCAGTTCGCGGATCGCGGCGACCAGCGTGCCGCCGGTCGCCAGCATCGGGTCGAGCACGTACACCTGACGGCCCGACAGGTCCTCGGGCATCCGCGTCGCGTACGTGGAGGCCTCCAGGGTCTCCTCGTTGCGGATCATGCCCAGGAAGCCCACCTCGGCGGTCGGCAGCAGGCGCACCATGCCGTCGAGCATGCCGAGACCGGCCCGCAGGATCGGGACCACCAGGGGACGCGGGTACGAGAGCTTCACGCCCGTCGTCGGCGTCACCGGGGTCTCGATGTCCACCTGCTCGGTGCGCACGTCCCGGGTGGCCTCGTAGGCGAGCAGGGTGACCAGCTCGTCGGCGAGCCGCCGGAAGGTCGGGGAGTCGGTGCGCTTGTCGCGCAGCGTGGTGAGCTTGTGCGCCACGAGAGGGTGGTCGACGACATGGATCCGCATGACGTCCACAGTAACCGGGGCACAAGCACCCCGTGTCCCACCCGGTCACGGCACGAGCTGGCGTCAATCGGCCGAACGGGGGGAAGGTGGGAGAGCAGGAACCGAAACCGGGCGGTGTGAGCCAATGCCGGATAAGCACGACACTCGACAACGACGCGACATCTCACCACGACGCGACACCGCGTCACGGGGCGACACCGCGTCACGACGCGACGTCCCTCCGCGTGACGCCCCTCCCCGTGATGTACCCCCACGCGAGGTCCCCCCAGGACGTGACGCCCCGCCGGAAGGGGAGAGCGACGCGGACCGCAGGCGGCGACGCGCCCAGTTCCTGCGCGAACTGCACGAGGCGAAGGCGCTGCGCGACCGGGTCAAGCCCCGGCGCGCCCGCGCCGCCCGGATGCGCCAGGCCATGCGCATGCGAACGTTCCGCTGGTGACCCGCGAACCCGGCGCCCGCGCCGCCCGAGGCGCCCGAGGTCACGGCGGTCGGGACCCCCTTTTCGGAGCCGTCCCGCAGGCGTGATCACGGCGCGTCGGGACCCGTGATCGCGGCGACCGGGAAAACCCAACCACGGAAGAACTCTCGCAACCGCGGTTTTTTCTGCCACGATTCCGAAGGAAGCCACACAGCCGGGGGGACCCCCAACCGGCACGCCTATGACCAGTGGGAGAGTCACGGTGTACTTCGCCGCACTGCTCGCGCGCACCGAAGACGGGTGGGAAGCGAGCGACACAGAGCTCGACGATGTGGAGACGCTGTCGGATCTGGCCGACCTGGCCCGGGAAGCAGCAGCCGACGGCGCCGACGACACGGTGCTCGTCCTGGTCGAGCAGGAGGACGCGTGGTTCGGCGTCGTCCGCGTCGACGGCGAGGAGGACCCGCGCGTCTTCGTCTCCAACGCCGCCGTCGCGGCCCGCTCCTCGTACGGGGCCATGCTCACCGACGAACTGCTAGGCCACGACCAGGACGACGAGGAGGACGAGCTGGACACCCTTGACCTCGACGGCACGGAGGACGGATACGAAGAGGGAACGGCCGAGGCGGCGCAGTCGGCCGGAGCGGACGGGGCGGCCGACGTCCTGGACGCGCCGGACGCCGACGACCCGCCGTCGGACGGCGCCGTCCCCGCGGGGCCGCTCGGCGAGAGCGCGATCCTCGCCGACCTCGGGGTGAGCGAGCGCCGTCTCCTGGCGCTCGACGGCGACGCCCTCGTGACGATCGCGGACGCGCTGGGCGCGGCCGAGGTCCTGGAGGCCGTCCGCTAGTGGCCCACCCGCACGACCCCGTACGCGACCGGTGGGCGGAGCCGATGCGCTCCGCCCTGGCCGGGGCGGCACGGGCCGAGGCGGCCGGCGACGTACCGGTCGGCGCGGTCGTGCTCGCCCCGGACGGCTCGCTCCTCGCGTCCGGGCACAACGAACGCGAGGCGACGGGCGATCCGACCGCGCACGCCGAAGTCCTCGCGATCCGGCGCGCGGCCCGCGAGACCGGCGAGTGGCGGCTGACCGGCTGCACGCTCGTCGTCACCCTTGAGCCGTGCGTGATGTGCGCGGGCGCCCTCGTGCAGGCCCGGATCGACCGGGTCGTCTACGGCGCCCGCGACGAGAAGGCGGGGGCCGCGGGATCCCTGTGGGACCTCGTACGCGACCAGCGGCTCAACCACCGCCCCGAAGTCGTCGCCGGGGTGCTCGAAGAGGAGTGCGCGGCCCAGCTCACGGCCTTCTTCCGGCACCGGTGACGGACCTCTCCCCGAACCGATTTCAAACCACGGCCCACCTTGGGCTAAGCTCTCTCTCGGTAGCGTGTCCGAGCGGCCGAAGGAGCTCGCCTCGAAAGCGAGTGTGGGGAAACTCACCGAGGGTTCAAATCCCTCCGCTACCGCAGGTAGACGAAGGGCCCGGTTCATCTGAACCGGGCCCTTCGTGCTGTTCCGTCTCATTCCGTCTCCGTTGGCCCCCGGCCGACCGGCACGAGAACCCCGGCGGCCCCGTTGTCATCATCGCCCGGGCTGTCCCCGCGCGGCCACGGCAGTTGAGGACCACCCCGGTGAAACCCATCGCCGCACGCTCGCCAACTCCGAGGACCAGCAGGACCGTCGCGGCGGTGGGCCGGGCGTCGTGCGGCCGGCCTCGCGCCCGCACGCGTCGTTGGCCGAGCGGTGACGCCGGGGGCGTTCGGTAGGGTTCCAGGGTGCTGGCTTACCGGCCGGTGCCTTCCTGGGGGGGATGACGAGACGAGGCTTATGCCGGAGCAAACGAGTCCGCCAGTGATAGCGCCGAGTGGGCCTGTGGCCGCATCGGTCGAGGCGGCCAGGATGGCGGCGGTGCGGCGTTATGACATTCTCGACACTCCGCCGGACGGCGCCTACGACCGGGTCGCGGCGCTGGCGGCGCGACTGTTCGAGGTGCCGGTGGCGACGGTGACGATCGTGGACGAGGACCGGATCTGGTTCAAGGCCACGCACGGCCTGGAAGGCGTCACCGAGATCGGCCGCGATCCGGGCCTGTGTGCCTCGGCGGTGCTCACCGATGACACCACCGTCATCCCCGACACCCTGCTCGACCCGGTCGCCTGCTCCAACCCGCTGGTCGCCGGCCCGTTGGGTGTGCGGTTCTACGCGGCCGCTCCGATCATCACCGCCGACGGGTACCGGCTGGGCACGGTCAACATCATCGACACCCGCCCCCGCGAGATCAGTGAGGCCGATTCCTCCACTCTCGGGGATTTGGCAGCGGTAGTGCGTGACCAGCTTGAGCTGCGGCTCTCCGCCCTGAACGCGGTACGCGCCGAGCAGGAGCGCCGCAAGGTCGAGCAGGAGAAGCGCCAGGCGGAGGAGGAGGCCCGGCAGCGTGCGGAGCGGGACAAGGCGGCCATCGCCGCGTTCGCCTCCACTCTGCAACGCACCCTGGTGCCACCAGCGCTGCCCGCGGTACCGGGCCTGGAGCTGGCCTGCCATTACAAGACCGCCTCCCCGCAGGAAGTGGGCGGTGACTTCTACGACGTCTTCCCCGTGGGCGGGGGCCGGTGGGCGTTCTTCCTGGGCGATGTGTGCGGCAAGGGCGCCGAAGCCGCCTCGATCACGTCACTGACCCGCTACACGCTGCGGGCCGCGGCCCTCGTCGACGCGGACCCCACGGCCGCGCTCAGGGCTCTGAATACCGCGCTGTTGCTGGACGCGGCGGTCGGCACCCGCTTCTGCACCGCCGTCTTCGGTCTGCTCGATCCGGCTCCGGATGGCGGTTTCACGGTCACGCTGGCCACCGGCGGTCACCCGCCTGCCTACCGCCTGAGCCCCGTCGAGGGCGGCGGGGTGCAGGTGGAGGCGGTCCGCGCCAAGGGCGGCATGCTGGTCGGCGCGTTCGCCGAAGCCGCCTTCGCCTCACGCACCCTGCACCTGGCCCCCGGCGAGGGACTGCTGCTCTACACCGACGGGCTGACCGAGGCCCGCACCGCCGACGGCCGCATGCTCGCCGACACGGGTCTGACCGACTTCCTGGCCCGGCGCCCGGTGCCGGTCAGTGCCGGCGCCCTGATCGACGACACCGTCGCGCTCCTGGACACCCTGCCCGACACCGAACGCGACGACGTGGCCCTGCTGGCCCTGTCCGTACCCACCCCCGATGCCGCACCCGTCGGCATCACCACCACCGCTCACAGCGCCGCCGCCCCGACCGCCGACGTCTCCGTCGGGCAGGAGAACCGACGCCCATGACCGACGCATTCCACCTCGACGTCCCGCACACCGACGGTGCCCTGGCCGTGATCGTCCTGTCCGGCGAGTTCGACATCGTCGCCGCACCCGTCGTACGGGCCCGCGCCCTGGAACTCATCGCGAACGGCCATCCCCACCTGGTCGCCGACCTCGCAGGAGTCACCTTCTGCGACTCCTCAGGACTGGGCGCCCTCGTCGGCATCTGGCGCTGCGCCAAGGACGCCGACGGCTCCCTCACCCTGGCGGCCATCCCCGGCCGGCTGAGCCGTCTGCTCGGCGTCACCGGGATGGACACCTTCCTGCCCGCCTACCCCAGCGCCGACGCCGCGCTTGCCGAACGCCAAGGCAACCGCACCACCGCCTGAAGCCTCTCGCCGCGCAGACGACGAGGCGTCCAACACCGCCTGCGCCTCGTCGTCCCGGGGCGTGATGACCAGGTGGCCGATCATGCCCGGGGCGACCATGCCCGGCAGCAGCAGGCGCCACATCGCGGTGACGCGCTCGGGCAGGTCGGCCCGGTCCGTGTAGACCTGCGACATCACCTGCATCCCGGCGAACCCGCCCACGATGACGGACGTCGCATCGGCCAGATCGAGGCCGGGCAGGATCTCGCCCTGCGCACGTGCCTCGTCGAGGAGGCGGCGGATGGCCGCGCTCGACTGGTCGTAGGGCGTGTCCGCCTGGCGCGGGAACGACGTCTTCTCCATCGCGAGCCGCACGATGGCGCGCAGCACCGGATCCCGCTGGAGCTGACGGGCGTACCCGAAGGTCAGGTCGATGACCGACTGCATCCTGGTGGACCGCTCGGGGGCGACCAGAGCCCCGCTGTGCTCCGCGAACAGGGCGACCGCGATGGACTCCTTGGACGGGAAGTGGTGGTAGAGCGCGCCCCGGGTCAGCCCGCTGCGCGCCAGGATCTCGTTGGTGCCCGCCGCGTCGAACCCCCGGAGGTCGAACACCTCGGCGGCGGCCTCCAGAAGCGCTTGCCGCGATCTCGTGCCGCGTTCCTGCTTCGCCATGCCCCGATCCCCGCCGCTCCCTCGTCCGTGTCGATACGGACAAGTCTGCACTGTAGCGGCGAGGCGGAAGCGCGGTCCGCTCAGGGCGCGCCCAGGCGGAAGCCGACGCCCCGCACCGTCACGATCCAGTTGCTCGAACCGAGCTTGCTCCGCACGCTGCTGACGTGCGTGTCGATGGTGCGGCCCCCCGGCGCGTCCGAGTCTGCCCAGACCAGGGCCATGAGCTGGCGCCGCGTGACGATCGCGGCCGACTGCGCCGCGAGCAGGTGCAGCAGGTCATACTCCTTGCGCGTGAGGTCGACGGGCAGGCCGTGCAGCGTGACCTTGCGGGTCTCCGTGTCGATGCGCAACGGGCCGCGCTCGATGGTCCGGACCGCGGGCGCGGGCCGGACGCGGCGCATCACCGCGGTGATACGGGCGAGCAGTTCGTGAAAACCGTACGGCTTGACCAGGTAGTCGTCCGAGCCGGCCTGGAGCCCGAGCACCCGGTCGAGTTCGGTGCCGCGCTCGGTCAGGGCGATGACCGGGGTGTCGCTCGTCGCGCGGATGCCCCGGCAGACCTCGAGGCCGTCCAGGTCGGGCAGGTCGAGATCGAGCAGGACCAGATCGGCCCGCCGGTGCGTCTGGAGCGCCTGGCTCCCGGTGGTCACGGCCTCGGCGCGGTATCCGTGCCGGATCAGGTCCTGGACGAGGGCGTGCGCGACCGGCTCCGCGCTCTCCACGACCAGGATGCGCAGGGCCGGGTACTCCAACGGTACATACGGGTGGGACACGGGCCCCTTGGCACGTAACGCCGCCGTGTCGTCCGCGCGCGCCGCGTCGTCCGCGCGCGCCACGTCCGCGTGCGCGTCCACGTCCCTGTCCACGTCCGCGTCCGGTATCCGCTGGTCCATGTGCTGTGCTCCCCCTGAACGCTGACTCGCCGTCGGCCGATCACGGAAGATACCAAACAGACTTGTCTGATTGTCAACGGATAGTCAGCGCAGGGTGAAGCGCCCCCTGACCATGACGGCAGGGCGCCGGGGCGGGGCGGAGGCCAGGCTCCTCCCGTACGGACACGGAAAGGCCAGGCCAGCGGTTACCTTGCCGCCAGGTCGACCCGGAAAGGCCGCTCAACCGGCTCTCCCTGAATACCCAACTGGGTTGTCTGTTTCTTTACCGGGCGCCAGCCGGGCGGCGGCACGAAGGACCGCACACCCCGGAGCCCCGCCTCACCCCCACAGCCCCGCCTCACGCGGACGATTCGGCCGCCGCCCGCCGCGACGGCGAGATGTGCGCCGGCCACGTCCCAGACGTTGGCCAGGACCAGGGGTGAGTCCAAGGTGTGCGAGGAGCGGAATGCGGCGCTCTTGTCGCGCCGCAAGGCCATGCCCCCATCAGACCAGACAGCCGGGCACGCGCGAAGGGGGCCGCCGCGCATCGAACGGGCCCGCGCGGCACCGGGGTTCGGCTAAGGCTCCTCCGGGGTCCAGGCCACGACCAGCCCGACGAGACCGGGGAAACGCTCTTCGAGGTCGTCGACGCGGACCTGGCTGCGCCGCTCAAGCCCGTACTGGCGCTGCCGGGTGACGCCCGCCTCGCGCAGCGCCTTGAAGTGGTGGGTGAGCGAGGACTTGGGCCGGTCGAGGCCGAACCAGCCGCAGGAGTGGTCGAAGTCCTCCGACTCCAGGAGCAGTTTGCGCACGATGGTCAGGCGCAGGGGATCGCTGAGCGCGCCCATCACCGTCTCCAGGCGCAACGCCTCGACGGGCGGTTCGGGCAGCGGCGCGGGAAGCCCCTCGGGCGCCGCGACGACCTTGATGCCGGGCGCGTGGTGCGCCGCCGATGGCCTGGTCGCGCTCGTCGTCCTCATTGCCGTCTCCTCGTCCACGTGACGCGCTCCTTGTACGAGTTGAATCGTACTACCTGCTAAGTTCGACTCAACTCGTACAAGGGGTGCTGAGAAGCACGGAGAGGGGACAGCCATGCCCGCATCTCGAACTGGGGCCGCGTGCAGGGGCGTTGAGGGCCGACACTCCGGGGCGCCGCCAGCCCCGCCGACCCCGGTGTGCGCGCCGACTCCGGTGAACGCGCCAGCCTCGGCGGCCCCCGTGGCCCCGGTGGACGTGCCAGCCCCAGCGGACGCGCCGACCCCGGTGGAGGCGCCGACCCTGGTGGACGCGCTGGCCCCGGTGGACACGCCGGGTCGGTGGATTTGGGGGGCCGCCTGGCCGGTGACCGCGGTGTTCGTGCTGTCCAACGCGACGACGCCGCTGTACGGGCTGTGGCAGCGTGACATCGGCTTCTCGCGCGGCACCCTGACCGTGATCTTCGCCTGCTACATCGTCGGCCTGCTCGGCTCGCTGCTGGTCTCGGGCGTGGTCTCCGACCGGCTCGGCCGCAAACCCGTCCTGCTGCCCGCGCTCGGCCTGGCCCTCGCGGCCTGCGCGATCTTCGCGACCGCGTCGTCGGTGGCGGCGTTGATGGTGGCCCGGCTGTTCACGGGGATCGCGGTCGGCGCGGTCGTCTCGGCCGGTATGGCCGCCGTCACCGATGTCGCGGGGCCGGCCCGCAGGCGCCGCGCCGCCCTGCTCGCCTCCTGCGCGATGGTCTTCGGCGCGGGCCTCGGCCCGTTCCTCGCCGGCTCGCTGTCCGAGACGCTGCCCGGGCCGACCGTCACCGTCTTCGCCGTCGAGGCGGCGCTGCTGCTCACCGCCGTCGTCGCGGTGGTACGGATGCCGGTGCCGCGGCCCGTCGCCCCCGCCCGGGGCAGCTGGGTGCGCGTGCCCGGAGTCCCGCGTGGCAACGGGTCTCAACTCGCCCTCGGAATCGCCGTGTTCGCCCCCGGCATCACCGCGACCTCGTTCGTCCTGTCCCTGGGCCCCTCGCTGCTCTCCGGGCTGCTCGGCACGGAGAGCCGGGTGGTCGCCGGCGCCATGGCCTTCGCCATGTTCCTGACCGCCACCGGGGTGCAGTTCGCGGTCCGGGCGCTGGCCCGGCGCACGATCCTGATCGCCGGAGCCCTGAGCACCGCGCTCGGCATGGCCGTCCTCATCGCGGCGGCGCACACCTCGTCAGCGCCCGCGCTCGTCGCCGCCGCGCTCCTGGCCGGCGCGGGCCAGGGCCTCGGTCAGCTGGGCGGCCTGTCGCTGCTCAACTCCGCCGTACCGCCCCAGCGCCTCGCCGAGGCCAACGCGGCCCTGAACATCGGGGGGTACGCCCTGGCCGGCGTGCTGCCGGTGTCGGCGGGATACCTGAGCGACGCGGTGGGACTGACCCGGGGGACCACTCTCTTCGCGGCCGTCCTGCTGGCGCTCGCGGTCATCGGCGGGCTCGTCGTGGCGCGGGGCCGGACCGACGGCCCTCGCTGAGCCGTACCCGCGCGAGGGGGCGAGTGGTGGAGGGGGCGAATGGTGGAGGGGGGGTGAAGGGGAGAGGTGGACGGGGGGAGCGGCATCGGGGGGACAAGCCGCTCCCCCCGACGAGAACAGAACCCGCGGGCCCGCGCCGCGTTCAGGGGGAAGCCGGCGGCGCGCGCCCCGCGGTGGGGCCCTGTTCCTGGCCCACCGCATTCCTGCCAGATGAGGTGGGCTCACGAACCATCCTGCTCTTTCGTCACCCGCCCACCGCCGGGCGAAGGGCCCCGATCCCGGGCCCTTGGTCCTCAACCTGGTTCCTCGACCCCTGCCGGGTGATCAGCGCTTGGGTGATCAGGGTTGGGTGATCAGCGGTTGGGTCGCTTGACCCAGCCCTTCTTGACCAGCTGGTCGCAGTGCCACTTGCTGTAGGCGGGGGACTCGCCCTTCTGCTTGGTGGCGCCCAGGCAGTCCGCGTAGGAGTACGGCGGCGCGGGCTTGGAGACGGGGGCCGCGCTCGCCACCGGGGCGGCCAGGCCGATGGCCGCGACCGCCGTGGCCAGGGCAATGCTCATTCGACGCATGGGAATTCACCTCTCGCTCAACACGGAACGTTCGTGAACGCCAACGATCCTGGTCGTTCTATGACACGTCCCCGTGGTCGCGGGATCTCGCACACCGGTCCCCGGCCGCCCGGCCCAAGTGCCGGTTAGACTCACCCGACCGCACAGGGGCGGCGCCGGGGAGGGGCTGGGCACAGTGGACATCAAGAAGGTCCTGCTCTACATAGCCGTGGTTTTCGTGCTGTACACGATCATCACGTCGCCAGTGCAGGCCGCCGGGATGGTCCAGACCGGGTTCGAGGGCATTTCGAGCGCGGCCAAGGGCGTCGGGGCGTTCATGACGAACCTCGTCCGCTGAACCACCGCAGAGCCCGGGGCCCCGGGCCGCACGCCCCAGCCGTAGCGCGTACGCCGTGAGTCGTGGCGTTCGCCGCGAGTCGTAGCCGTACGCCGTGAGTCGTGAGTCGTGAGTCGTGAGTCGTGAGTCGTAGGAGAGTCGCATGATCCGCCACCTGGTCCTGTTCAAGCTCAACGAGGGCGTGGAGCGCGACGACGAGCGCGTGGTCGCCGGGGTGAAGGCCTTCCAGGAGCTCGACGGGGTCGTGCCCGAGATCGAGTTCTGGGAGTGCGCCTGGAACATCTCCGACCGGCCGATCGCGTACGACTTCGCCATCAACTCCGCCGTCGCCGACGAGGACGCCCTCAAGCGTTACGCCGAGCACCCGGCGCACCAGGCCGCCGCCGGCCTGTGGCGCGAGTTCGCCACGTGGGTCATCGCCGACTACCCCTTCTGATCCCGCGCGGCCGCGTTACCGGGGCTCGCGCAGGCAGAACTCGTTGCCGTCGGGGTCGAGCATCAGGGCCCGTCCGCCCCGGCCCCCCGCCGCGCCCACGCCCACACGATCCGCGCCGTCGGAGCGCCGCGCCCCGAGCGAGACGAGACGGGCGGCCTCCGTGTCCCAGTCGGCGCCGCCGGGCAGCGCGAGTTCGAAGAGGATCCGGTTCGGGCCCGTCTTCGGCGCCACCGGAGGGCCGCCCCAGGTGAGCTTCGTACCGCCGCGCGGCGACTGGACGGCGGTCTCCTGGCCCCGGTCCCAGACCAGCGGCCATCGCAGCGCCTCGCTCCAGAAGCACCCGACCTCGCGTGTGCCGTCGCAGGCGAGAGCGCCGATGACGCCGGTGTCCGCGAGGAAGGCGTTGCCCGGCTCGATGACGCAGAACTCGTTGCCGTCCGGGTCGCACAGCACGACGTGCCCGTCCTCGGGGAGTTGGCCCACGTCGACGGGGCGCGCGCCGAGCGCACAGGCCCTGGCCACGATCTGCCGCTGGTCCTCCGGGGAGGCGCTGGTCAGATCGAAGTGTGCCCGGTTCTGACCGGTCTTCGGCACCTCGCCCGGCAGAAAACGGATGGGGAGCCCGCTGTCGTCGGGAGGCGGCAACGTGACGTCACCGCCGGGGCCGCCTACCGCCTCGCGCCCGAGGAGCCCGGACCAGAACCGCGCCAGGCGCTCGGGCCGCGCCGTACGGAAGCAGATCGCGAACAGCTCACTGGTCATATCCGGTCATCTCCAGTCACCGCCAGGCACCTCGGGCACCGCCAGGTACCTCCGGGCACCCCCGGGCACCGCCAGGTACCCCGGGCACCCCCGGGCACCTCGGGTCCATGGGGAATCGCGACGGCACGCCGCCGCCGCGCGCTCGGCGCGAGCGCAGCCTAGGTCGGCCACGCGGCCCTCGCACCCGAGTTTCGGACGGTCGCACCCGAGTTCCGGTCGGCCCGCCGTCCACCCGTTCGGCACAGCGCGCCGGGCCCCGCCGGGGCCGGAACGCGGAACAACACCCGGCGCCACCCGCCCCGCGTCACCCGCCGCCTCGGCGCGCCCCCACCAGGACGGGCCCGTCACCCTCCCAGCGGGGCCATATGCCCCAACTTGCCCTCAACACGTGGTTATACGGTGCTTGCACACAGTGGACATGTCTTGTGATGCTATGACCGCTTTTGACGGATGAGTTGACCGACGACCAAGACCGAGGACTAAGGGGTGGCGTGACCGTGCCGGCCAGTACTACGCCTCAAGTGCCGCCCCAGAACGAGCCCCAGGACGCCCCCGACGTGCCCGCGCAGGACTCGGAGGGCGCCAGGACTCCCGCCAGGACCTCCACCCGGGGCGCCGACACCCGCGCCCTCACCCAGGTGCTGTTCGGGCAGCTCAAGAACCTGGAGCCGGGCACCCCCGAGCACGGCCGGGTGCGCGGCGCGCTGATCGAGGCGAACCTGCCGCTGGTGCGGTACGCGGCCGCCCGGTTCCGCTCGCGCAACGAGCCCATGGAGGACGTCGTCCAGGTCGGCACCATCGGCCTCATCAACGCCATCGACCGGTTCGACCCGGACCGGGGCGTGCAGTTCCCCACGTTCGCGATGCCCACCGTCGTCGGCGAGATCAAGCGGTACTTCCGCGACAACGTCCGCACCGTGCACGTCCCGCGCCGGCTGCACGAGCTGTGGGTGCAGGTCAACGGCGCCACCGAGGACCTGACCACGCTGCACGGCCGCTCGCCCACCACCGCCGAGATCGCCGAACGGCTCAGGATCGGCGAGGACGAAGTGCTCGCCTGCATCGAGGCGGGCCGCTCCTACCACGCGACCTCCCTGGAGGCCGCCCAGGAGGGCGACGGGCTGCCCGGCCTGCTCGACCGGCTCGGGTACGAGGACCCCGCGCTCGCCGGGGTCGAACACCGCGACCTGGTACGCCATCTGCTGGTACAGCTGCCCGAACGCGAACAGCGGATCCTGATGCTCCGCTACTACAGCAACCTCACGCAGTCCCAGATCAGTCAGGAATTGGGAGTCTCGCAGATGCATGTGTCAAGGCTCCTGGCCAGGAGCTTCGCCCGGCTGCGATCCGCAAATCGAATCGAGGCGTGACCGGTTCGAGTGATCCGGGCTCCTGGCGCCCCCCGGTAAAAATTTTCGCCAGGAAAGTGCCGCACCCCTCACGTCCTGCGGGTACTCCGGACCGCCTTGTCGACATGTCACTACAGCGTGTTGCCGACATGTGACATTCTGCTGAAACCGCGTTTGCCGCAGCCCCCCGTCCGGTATTCAGGTGGAGGCTGCTTCCTCCGATGGTCGTGGCCCGACGCGACCGTCCGCGACCGCCGCAACTTCAAGGGGGTTGGCATGTCCGCAGAACAGGGCAGCTCGAAGGTGCTCACGCTTACGCTCACCAAGAGCGCACCGGCACCCGACGTGCACCGACACGCCGTACACACCGCACCCATCGACACCCGCACGCTGTCCCGCTCCCTGTTCCTGCGCCTGGCCACGCTGGACACCGACAGTCCGGAGCGGACCTACGTACGCGACACCCTCATCGAGCTGAACCTGCCGCTCGTGCGGTACGCGGCCGCCAGGTTCCGCAGCCGCAACGAGCCGATGGAGGACATCGTCCAGGTCGGCACCATCGGCCTGATCAAGGCGATCGACCGGTTCGACTGCGAACGGGGCGTGGAATTCCCCACGTTCGCGATGCCCACGGTCGTCGGCGAGATCAAGCGGTTCTTCCGCGACACCTCGTGGTCGGTGCGGGTGCCGCGCCGCCTCCAGGAGTTGCGGCTCGCCCTCACCAAGGCCAGTGACGAGCTCGCGCAGAAGCTCGACCGCTCGCCCACCGTGCCCGAACTGGCCGCCGTGCTCGGCGTGTCCGAGGAGGACGTGGTCGACGGGCTCGCCGTCGGCAACGCCTACACCGCGTCCTCGCTGGACTCGCCGGCCACCGAGGACGACGGCGGCGAGGGCTCGCTCGCGGACCGGCTCGGTTACGAGGACACGGCGCTCGAAGGCGTCGAGTACCGCGAGTCGTTGAAGCCGCTGCTCGCCAAACTCCCGCCCAGGGAGCGGCAGATCATCATGCTGCGGTTCTTCGCGAACATGACGCAGTCGCAGATCGGCGAGGAGGTCGGCATCTCGCAGATGCACGTCTCGCGTCTGCTGACCCGCACGCTGGCCCAGCTCCGCGAGGGCCTGATCTCCGACTGACTCCGGTCTGCGTCGGCCAACCCCGCTGACAGCCTGGCGATCTGACGCTCCATCAGCCACACTGTCGCGATGCGACGACGTGGTGCGCTGATCGGCGTCTCGGCGGTGGTGGTCCTGGGCCTCGGCGGGACGCTGGCCGCCTGCGCGGATGACGGCGGCCGGAGCGGATACGTGGCGGTGGGCGCGGCGGGCGGGTCCCCCTCGGACCCCGGCCACGCGATCCCTCCACACGGCCGCGTGGAACTGGTCCCGCTGGACGGCCGGGGTGAGGGCGCGAGTGCGCATACGGGTACGAGTCCGAGTCCGGGTCCGGGTTCGAGTGCGGGCCGGGGTTCGAGTGCGGGCCCGGGTGTGAGTACGGCTACGTCCGGCGCATCCGGGCCGGGGCCGACCCCGTCCGGGCCGGGCTCTGCCGCGCCGTCCGGCTCCGGCTCGCCTCCGGGGCCCTCTCCCGACGCGCCGCTCCCCTCGGGCCCCGCCAAACCCGGTGCGGGGCAGGGCGGTTCGGCCCCGGATGCCCCGGAAACACCCACGCCTTCCGCACCCGCCGGGCCCGCCGTGCTCAACGTGGGGACGCCGAGCCGTGCGGCGGGGGCGCACCGGTGGTGCGAGAACGTCACGGTGCGGTTCCGCAACACGGGGGGTACGGCGGTGACGTCGGGCAGCGTCACGTTCGCCACGCACGTCATCGGTCTGCTCGGGGTGGACTGGGCGACCCTGACGTCCCGCCAGCCGCTGCCGGTGCCGATCGGGGCGGGGGTGGAGGTGGAGCGGACGTTCGGGGTGTGTGTGGACGCGTGGCGGGTCCCGTTGGGAATACACGTGGAAACGAGGTCGGCGACAGCAACGTGGTCCTGAGCGCCGCCCTCCGCCCGGCGGGCGGAAGCCGCGACACGGGCCCGCACGAACCCTGCCGGGGGCGCGAGGAACCGGACAGGCTGCGTATGCCGATGCGGGCCAGCACGAACCCCGCCGGGGCACGAGGAACCGGACAGGCTGAGCATGCCGATGCGGGCCAGCACCGACCCCGCCAGGGGCGCGGGGAACTGCGCGACCAGCCACGCACGGCCCGCAGCCGCGGCCCCTGGGGCTCCGCCCCAGACCCCATTCGCGCTGAACGCGCTCGTCCTCAATCGCCGGACGGGCTGAGGTTGCCTCAGCAGGAGCCCTGTCAGGGGCGCGGGGAACTGCACGACCAGCCACCCACGGCCCGCAGCCGACGTCCCTGGGGCTTCGCCCCAGACCCCGTTCGCGCTGAACGCGCTCGTCCTCAATCGCCGGACGGGCTGATGATGCCCATGCAGACCCGCACCAATTGCTCACCGGCACGGGCTGAGGTTGCCCACGCGGGCCCGCACCAGCCCCGCCAGGGGCGCGGGGAACTGCGCGACCAGCCCGAGACGACCCGCACCCGACGGCGCGACGCCGACGCGGCCCCGGTCAGCCCAGGGCCAGCCAGGCCACCGCCGCGAGGATCACGATCACGGCAACCACGCCGACGATCAGCCCGACCCGTGGCCCAGCGGGCGCCGCCGCCGGCGTAGCAGGCCCGCGGCCCTGAGGCGCGCCCTCGTCGACGAAGGCGCGGAACATCTGCGTGGAGCCCGCCGGGTCGTAGTTGCCCTCGGGACCCTGGGGTGCGTGGGGGTTGTGTGCCATGGAGCAGGACCCTAGCGAAGATGGGGAACGGGCCCAACCCCCGCCCCCCGCGCGAGCATTCCGAAATGGCGCCCCCGGCACCCCACCCGCACGCCCCGCGAGCCACCCGCACCACCCCATCACCAGCCCCGCACCCCCACGAACCACTCCCACCACCACCCGGCCAGGATCCCCACACCCCCACGAACCAACCACCCACACCACCACCCCAGCGGGACATTCGCACCACCCGGGCACGACCTCAGCCCGCCCCACCCCACACACACCGCCACCCCGGCAGGGCCCCACACGCCCCCACGCCACCACCCCGGCAGGGGCCCGCACGCCCCCCACCTGCACCTTAACTTTCCAATTGCGAATGCTTTGCATTTCCTTTGCCCCGGGCCCCCGGATTTCGTTTGCCTTCGGCAACCAACCATCTTATGGTTGCCCTAAGCAACAAGATCTCGGGAGGTGTCCATGGCCGCGCAGAGCCTCTATGAAGAGCTGGCCCGGCAGCTCAGTGCCATCGGCGCCGTCAAGCGCGGGCTCGCGCGGATCCTGCCGTCGGAGTGCCCCGCGGGCTCGGCCGCCGTGCTGACCCTCCTGGAGCGCCACGGCGAGATGCGGATCAGCAGACTCGCCGAACTCCTCGCGGTGGACATGTCGGTGACGAGCCGTCACGTGGCGCACGTCGCCCAGCGGGGCTGGATCGAGAGGTCCGCCGACCCCGCCGACAAGCGCTCGCGCATCCTGCGGCTCACCCCCGAGGGCAAGGCGATGATCGACGATCTCGGGCTGCGCACCACGGAGATGTTCGCCCACACCCTGAGCGACTGGACCGACGACGAGGTCGGACAGCTCAACGCGATGCTGGCCCGCCTGCGCGAGTCCTTCGGGGACTGCCGGGCGCCGCACGTACGGCCCCCCGAGACCCGCCCACCGACCGGGGCACCCGCTTAGCGGCGCTCAGCAGAGCCGAGCAGAGCAGAGCCCAGCAGGGTCGGCAGAGCCGGCAGAGCTCAGCGGCAAGACCCGTACACCCGCCAACAGACGTACAGGAAAAGGAATTTCATGGCTTCGACCACACCAGCCGGTGTGCGGGGCGGCCACGCCAAGCACGGGGGGCACGCGCCCGCCGACAGTGGCGCGCCGATGTCTCACCGGCAGATCATGGAGGCGCTGTCCGGGCTGCTGCTCGGCATGTTCGTCGCCATCCTGTCCTCGACGATCGTCTCCAACGCACTGCCGCACATCATCAGCGACCTGGGCGGCGGCCAGTCCGCGTACACCTGGGTCGTGACGGCCTCGCTGCTCGCGATGACCGCCACCACCCCGCTCTGGGGCAAGCTCTCCGACCTGTTCAGCAAGAAGCTGCTGGTCCAGATAGCCCTGGTCATCTACGTGTCCGGCTCGATCGTGGCCGGGCTCTCGCAGAGCTCGGGCATGCTCATCGCCTGCCGGATCGTGCAGGGCGTCGGCGTCGGCGGTCTCTCCGCGCTCGCCCAGATCATCATGGCCGCCATGATCTCCCCGCGTGAGCGGGGCCGTTACAGCGGTTACCTGGGCGCCACGTTCGCGGTCGCGACGGTCGGCGGCCCGCTGCTCGGCGGCATGATCACGGACACCAGCTGGCTCGGCTGGCGCTGGTGCTTCTACGTCGGCGTGCCCTTCGCGGTCATCGCCCTGATCGTGCTCCAGAAGACCCTGAAGCTCCCCGTGGTGAAGCGGGACGTCAAGGTCGACTGGACCGGCGCCTTCCTGATCAGCGCGGCGGTCTCGCTGCTCCTGGTCTGGGTGACCTTCGCGGGCAACAAGTACGACTGGATCTCGTGGCAGACGTACGCGATGGTCGGCGGCTCGATCGCGCTCGGCGCGCTGTTCGTGTTCGCCGAGTCCAGGGCCAGCGAACCGATCATCCCGCTGCGCCTGTTCCGCAACCGCACCATCACGCTCGCCTCGCTCGCCTCGCTCTTCGTGGGCGTCGCGATGTTCGCCGGCACGGTCTTCTTCTCGCAGTACTTCCAGCTGGCGCGCGGCAAGTCGCCGACGATGTCCGGTGTCATGACGATCCCGATGATCGGCGGACTGTTCATCGCGTCCACTGTCTCGGGCCAGGTCATCACCAAGACGGGCAAGTGGAAGGCGTGGCTGGTCAGCGGCGGCGTCCTGGTGACGGCGGGCCTCGGTCTGCTCGGCACGATGCGCTACGACACCCCGTACTGGCACCTCGCGATCTTCATGGCGCTGATGGGCCTCGGCATCGGCATGATGATGCAGAACCTGGTCCTGTGCACCCAGAACCAGGTCTCGCCCGCCGACCTCGGCTCGGCCTCCTCCGTCGTCGTCTTCTTCCGCTCCCTCGGTGGCGCGGTCGGCGTCTCGGCGCTCGGCGCGGTCATGGCCAACCGGGTCACCCACTACGTCACCGACGGTCTCACCGCGCTCGGTCCGCAGGGCGCGGCCGCCGCCAAGAGCTCCGGCGGCTCGGGCACCATCCCGGACCTGGACAAGCTGCCCGCGCCGATCCGCACCGTGATCGAGAGCGCGTACGGACACGGGGTCGGCGATGTGTTCCTGTACGCGGCGCCCTGCGCGCTGCTCGCGTTCCTGATCACGCTGTTCATCAAGGAGATCCCGTTGCGTACCCGTGCGGTGGGCGGACCCGAGCCCGAGAAGGCGCAGAACACGGCCGCCGCCGCCCCGGCTCCGGCCACCGTCGGGGCCCAGGCTCCCGCGCCGGCGCCGGTCGAGGCCGCGGTGGCGGACACGGTGACCGCCCCCGTCCTGGACGGCGTCCCGGTGCGCGGCACGGTCCGCGCGGCCGAGGGGGCGCCCGTCGCCTCCGCGGCCGTCACGCTGATCTCGCTCGGCGGCAGTCAGCTCGGCCGCGCGGTGGCCGGGGCCGACGGCGGGTATCTGCTCGCGGCTCCCGGCGCCGGCAGCTACGTCCTGATCGCGGCGGCCGACGGCTTCCAGCCGCAGGCCTCCACCATCGTCGTAGGCACCGAGGCGCTGGCGTACGACATCCTCCTGTCCGGCACCAGCGGCCTGGTCGGCGCGGTGAAGGCGGCGGAGAGCGGGGCTCCCGTCGAGGGCGCGATGGTGATCGTGACCGATGTGCGCGGCGACCTGCTCGCCACCGGCAAGTCCGGCGCGGCGGGCGACTTCACCTTCGGTGAACTCGTGCCCGGGCAGGTCACCGTGGCGGTCAACGCGGACGGCTTCCGGCCGCTCGCGCTGCCGGTGGAGATCTCCGGACACGGCGTGACCCGGATCGAGGCCGCCCTCCAGGCCGGCGCTCTGGTCCAGGGCACGGTACGCGGCGGCGCCGACCGGCGTCCGCTGGCCGACGCCCGGGTCACCCTGCTCGACGCCGCCGGCAACGTGGTCGCCGGCGCGACGACGGGCGACGACGGCGCGTACGCCTTCGCCGACCTGAACTCCGGCGAGTACACGCTGATCGCGACCGGCTACCCGCCGGTGGCCGGAACGCTCACCGTGGCCGGCCGAGGCGTGGACGGCCACGACATCGAACTCGCCCACCCGGGCGAGTAGTTGACCACCGGGCGCGCCGCCGTTCCGAGCGGAGGCGACGGCGCGCCCGGCGTGGAAAGGGGCCCCGGGGAAGGGGCGGCGGGCAGGGGACGGCCCGCCGTCCCGCCCCCGGGGCCCGCCCTTTCGCACGGGGCCCGCGCACACGGGCCCGTTCGCACTTGAGGAGAGAAAACGGGATGGGACTGCGGGCACAGGTACGCACGCGCGACGGCTGGGCGATCTCGCACGCCGTGGTGACGATGACCGACATGACGGGCACGCAGGTGCTGCGGGCCGCCGCGGCGGAGGACGGCTCGGTGGCGGCGGACGTGGCGCTCGCGCCCGGCCCGTACACGGTGATCGTGACGGCCGTCGGCTACGCACCGGCCGCCTCCACGGCGCTGGTGACGGCGAGCGGGCGGGCCGCGGTGGGCACCGTGGTCCTGGCCCGGCAGGGCGGCGTGGAGCTGCCGCCGCCGGGGCCCTGGACGATCGACCCGGTGCACTCCTCGGTCGGCGCGGTCGCCCAGCACCTGGGCATCTCCAGCGTGCACGGGCGGTTCGGGGTGTTCGGCGGGCGCGTCGAGATCGCGGAGGACCTGGAGAAGTCGCGGGTCGAGGCGGTGATCGGGGCAGCCTCCATCGACACGGGCAACGCGATGCGGGACGGGCATCTGAAGTCGCCGGACTTCCTGGACGTCGAGCGCTTCCCCGAGATCACTTACCGCAGCACGGACCTGGCCCCGGCCGGACCCGACCGCTGGACGGTACGGGGTGAACTCGCCCTGCACGGCGTGGTCCGCGAGGTGGACCTCGACCTCTCGTACCTGGGTACGGGTCCTGACCCGTGGGGCGGGATGCGGGCGGCGTACCGGGCGACGGCGGAGCTGCGCCGGGAGGACTTCGCGATGCGCTACAACCAGGTGGTGCAGGCGGGGATCTCGGCGATCGGCACGACGCTGAAGGTCGAACTGGACATCCAGACAGTCCAGGGCGAAACCCTCCCCACGGCCTGAGCCCGCACCCCGGTCACGCGGACGTCATCGTCCCCGTACGGCCGGGGAATTCTCGCGAATCTCGTCCATGCCCTTACGGAGCGCCCCTCGCAGCCACTTGCCCAAGGGGCGCTCTCCCAAGCGGTACATCAGGTAGGAAAGCACCGCCAGCACCACGATGAGGACCGCCACGAGCACATGGGCGGGGTAGCGGTCCCGCAGCAGCGCGACGCACGTGAGGCCGATGTTCTCGTGGAGCAAGTACATGGGATACGTGAGGGCCCCCGCCGTGGTGAGCCACCCCCACTGCACACGGTCGAGCTTCCGGAGTGCGACAAGGGCCATCAGCAGGAAGCACAGGGCCAGCAGCACCTGCGCCGGCCACACGGACGCCACATGGTGTTCGGAGGGGCCATTGAATTTCACCCGCTTCGCCATGTTCTGCTCACCGAGGAAGAACGAGAGCCCCACGATGGCCCACAGAACCGCCGTCGGCTTGAAGCGGTACATGAGGTAGAAGGCTATTCCCGCCACGAAGTAGGGGGAGTAGAGAGGCATGGTCCACATGTCCAGCACCGGGATGTCGACCGTGTAATCCACGATGCCCGCCAGCGTCCACACCGCGCAGAACAGCACACATCCGCGGTAGGTCACCCCGCGGGCGACGACGATCGCGAAGAGCACATAGAATTTCAGCTCAGCGAACAGCGTCCAGTAGGCACCGTCGATGTCCCTGACTCCCATGCCGTGCTGAAGCATGGTGAGGTTGGTCATCACCTGGGTCCAGTTCTGGACGCTGCGGTATGTGGGCCACAGTGTGAGGACGGCGGCCGTCGCCAGAACGGCGATCCAATAACCGGGGTAGAGCCGGGAGATGCGCGATACCGCGAAGTCCCCGAGAGAACGCCCCCAGGTGCTCATACAGATGACGAAACCGCTGATCAGGAAGAAGAGTTCGACCCCGATCCAGCCGTACTGCGAAAAGGAATGAAGGTGAGGGAAGACAGCCTTCGTGTTCTTTCCCCACGCATCATTGGTGGCCGTGTAATGAAACAGAACCACGGAGAGCGCGGCGACGACGCGCAGGCCGTCCAGAACGTAAAGGCGTCTGACCGGCCGACCCGGGGTCGGCAGGGTTATGGGCGCGACCTGTTCGCTGAGTTGCATCACACCGTCCTTGGAGAGCGAGACCCGCGCTCCGTGAACGATGCGCGCGGAGGCGTCATGACCTGAACGGCATGAGCGCCCCACAGTCTAGATGCGCGACGGCGACCGATCGGGCGGGGCCCAGTGGCGCTGCTCACCCCGCCGGCTCCGGGCGTGGGCCGTGGCCGCCCGAGGACGCGCGGTCTCCACGCCCCCGGGTCGCTAGGAGCGGGGTGGGGCGCTCAGGGCTTCGATGCCCGCGATCAGGAGTGACAGCGCGAAGTCGAAGTCGCGCTGGCGCATCTCCTGCACCGTCTCGCCGCCCCGCGCCGCCATCACCGACGCCGCGTCGGCGAACTGGTCCCGGTACTCCGGCTGGGCGGCCAGCGCCCCCATCGCCTCCTCGAAGAACTCGTCCTGCGTGCGCCCCGCGTCCGCGCACCGCTGCACGAACGTGCCCTCGATCGTGCCGAACCCGTACACGAACTGGAACACCGCGGCGAGCCCGCCCATCTGCCCGTGCGCGGGCAGCCCCGTGCGGGACAGGATGTGCTGGGCCGCCCGCGAGAACGCCATCGAGTGCGGGCCGATGTTGAGGTAGCGCCCGATCAGCGCCGACGCCCACGGGTGGCGGACGAAGATCGCGCGGTACCCCACGACGACCGTACGGAGCTGATCGCGCCAGTCGGCCGACTCGTCGGCCAGGTCGGGCAGTTCGATCTCCGCGAACACCGCGTCGAGGGCGAGTTCGAGGAGGTCGTCCTTGTTGTCGACGTACCAGTACAGGGACATCGCGGTGACCCCGAGTTCGGCCGCCAGGCGCCGCATGGAGAACTTCACGGCGCCCTCGGCGTCGAGCAGCCGCACGGCCTCGGCGGTGATCCGGTCCCGGTCGAGCGCCGGCCCGCCCTCGCCCGGTTCCGTACGCCGCACCCGGCGGGCCGCCTTGCTCCCGAGCCACACGCTGGTACGCGCCGCAGTTTTCACGCGGTCCGCCGCCGACACCATCGCCGTCCTCCTCGGGCCTGTTCGCTGAGCCCCCCCGATGGGTCATATCCGAAATTCGGGTACGCATCCCCCGACGATGCTATGCGCACCCGCCCGGCTGGTCAGGTACGGCGGCGCCCCGTTCGGCGCGGTGCAGCAGGGCCGCCGCGAGCAGCCCGCCCGCGAGCACCGCCACCGCACCGACCAGCTGACTGGTCTCCAGCCCCGAGGCGAACGCGTCGGCGATCCGCCCCCGTTCGGCCTCGCCGTGGGCGGCGGCGAGCGCGGCCGGCAGCGAGGCGGCGGCCACCGGCGCCAGCGCCGCGAACCGCGACCCGAGCACGGCCCCGAGCACCGCCACACCGAGCCCGTTGCCGAACTCCCCCAGCGTCCCGTTCACCCCCGCGCCGACCCCCGCCTTCTCCGGCGGGATCGCGCTCATGATGGCGTTGGCCATGGCCGGCATGGACAGCGCGATGCCCGCGCCCATCACGACGAGACCGAGCAGCGTGCCCCCGTAGTTGTGCCCGCCGAGCAGCGCGATCGAGGCGAGCCCCGCCGCGTTGGCGCTCATGCCGATGGCGATGGCGCGCGGGGTGCCGACCGCGGTGACCAGCTTCGCGCCGACCCCCGTCATGTTCAGCGCGACGACGCTGAGCGCGAGCGGCGCGGTGCGAAGACCCGCCTCCAACGGGCCGTAGCCGAGCACGAATTGGAGGTGCTGGGTGAGCAGGAAGAGCGAGCCGCCCATGCCGAAGGCGACCAGGATCGACCCGGCCACCGCGCCGATGAACCTCTGGTTGCGGAAGAAGTGCATGTCCAGCATCGGATGCTCGATGGACAGCTCCCAGCGGACGAACGCGGCAAGGAACACCGCGCCCACCGCCGCCGGGACCAGGACCTGCCCCGACAGCCAGCCGTGGCCCGGGCCGGAGATGATCGCGTAGACGACGCCGGTCATGCCGATGGTGGAGAGCAGCGCCCCGAGCAGGTCGGGCCGGTCGCCCTGCGGGTTCTTGGACTCCGGTACGAGCGCGAGCACGGCGACCAGGCCGAGGGCCGCGACGGGGATGTTGACCAGGAAGATCGCACCCCACCAGAAGTGGTCCAGCATGACGCCGCCGATCAGCGGGCCGGCCGCGAAGCCGAGCGAGTTGACCGTCGCCCAGATGCCGATGGCCTTGACCCGTGAGGCGTCGTCGAAGATCTGCACCACGACGGCGAGGGTGGTGGTCATGAGCAGCGCCCCGCCGATGCCCATGCCCGCGCGGGCGGCGATGAGCTGCCCCGCGTTCTGCGCGAGGCCGGCCGCGAGCGAGCCGAGGCCGAAGAGCGCGAGCCCCACCGCGAGCATCTTCTTGCGTCCGTAGCGGTCGGACGCGCTGCCCGCCGTGAGCAGCAGCCCCGACTGGACCAGCGAGTACGCGTTGATCATCCACTGGATGTCGGCGGTGGACGCGCCCAGCGAGGTGGTGAGCGAGGGGATGGCGACGTTGAGGACCGTGTTGTCGAGCAGCACGGCGAGCTGCGCCACGCAGATGACACCGAGGATCAGCCAGCGCTGCGGGTGCGGGCCGGCCTCCGGCGGGTGCGGGCTGGCCCCCGGCGGATGCCCGGGTGAGTGCCCGGCAGGCCCGTCGCTCACCGCCCCGGCTGCTGATTCCGTGCCCCGCACGCTCGGCGACGTGTCCGCGTCGGCACGGGTGTTTCCGGTGCTCCGGGCGTTCTCGGCGTTCCGGGACGTCTCCGCCGTCATGGTGGCCCCCTTGGTCCTTATACGCTGTATGAGGTGGTCGCTGTACAGCGTATAGCAACCCTTCTACGCCGTAAAGGGAATTGCGGCGGCGAGGAGTCCTCGCAGGTGGGGGCGGGCGGACGCGGGTCGGGGGCGGCGGGCAGGGGGCGGATGGGGATGGCGGACGGGTGCGGGCCGGGACAGCCGGCAGGTGCGGGTCGGGGGCGGCGGGCAGGGGGCGAGCGGGTGCGCCGGGGCAGCCGGCAGGTGCGGGTCGGGGGCGGCTGGGCGCACGGACGACCGCTTACCCGCGCCCCCGCGTCCCCGCGTCCCCGCGCCCCCGCGCGTCCGGCGCCCACCCGCACCCCGCCCCCCAGCCCGTCCGGCGTCGCCTCAGCGGCGTACCGGCGAGGTCAGGTCGTAGAACGTGGCGGTGCCCGCCGTCACCTTCCGGAACGACGACTCCACCCAGCTGCTGATCGCACTGCCCGACGCCCGGCCGCCGCCGCCCATCATCCCGCCGCCGCTCGCGACGAAGTAGTGAATTTTCCCCTGGGCCACGTACGCCTGGAACTGCGTCAGGGTCGGTGACGGGTCGCTCCCGTTGAACCCGCCGATCGCCATCACCGGCTTCTGCGTGGCGAGTTGGTAGCTCGCGGCGTTCTGCGAGCCGATGGCGGCCGCCGCCCATGTGTACCGGTCCGCGTTCTTCTCCACGAGCGCCTTGGCCTGGGCGCTCACCTTGGCCCCGTCGAGCAGCCCGCCCATGCCGCCGCCACCGGCGCCGCGCGCACCCGGGCCGCGCCCCGGACCGGCCCCTTGCGCCTGGCCGGCCGCTTGCCCCTGGCCGCCCGGCACGCCCTGCCCCTGCCCCGGCGCGCCCCGGCCCGGACCGCCACCGAACCGCCCGAAGCCGCCACCGTGGCCGCCACCACCGGGACCACCTCCCGGCCCGCCGCCCCTGCTCGCTCCGGCGGGACCCGCCGTGACGATCGACCCCGTGTGCCCGGTGCCGAGGGTGCTCACCGTGTACGCGGCGGGCCCGGCGAGGGACGCCAGGAGGCCCGCCCCCGCGACCCCGAGCGCCACCCGGCGCGGCAGCCTGCGCGCGAGCGCCAGACCCAGCGCGGCCGCGAGCCCGCACCCCAGCACCGCCCAGCGCAGCCAGGGCAGGTAATCCGGGGTCCGGCCCAGGAGCGCGTACGCCCAGACCGCCGTGACCGCGACCGTCACCGCGAGCCCCAGCGCCGCCCAGATGCGCGAGCGCTCCTCCCACAGGACCGTCACGCCCATGCCGGTCAGCGCCGCGATGTAGGGCGCGAGGGCCACCGTGTAGTACTGGTGGAAGATCCCGGCCATGAAGCTGAAGACCACGGCGGTGGTCAGGAGCGCGCCGCCCCAGGCGAGGAACGCGGCCCGCGCGGTGTCGGTGCGCCCGGGCCCGCCGCGCGCCTTCCACGTGACGACGAGACCGGCGACGAGCAGCAGCAGGGCGGCGGGGAGCAGCCAGGAGATCTGGCCGCCGATCTCCGAGTTGAACATGCGGCCGATGCCCGTCGCGCCCCAGCCGCCGCCCCCACCGCCTCCGCCTCCGGGGCGCAGACCCGTCGGCAGTTCCATGCCGCCGGGCCGCGCGCCGCCGCCTCCGACGCTGCCCGTTTCGTCGCCGCTGAGCCGGCCGAGCCCGTTGTAGCCGAAGGTGAGCTCAAGGAACGAGTTGTGCTGCGAGCCACCGATGTAGGGGCGCGACGACGCGGGCCACAGCTCCACGACCGCCACCCACCAGCCGCCCACAACGGCCAACACCCCCGTGGCCAGGGCAAGTTGACCCAGGCGACGGCGCAGGGACGTGGGCGCGCACACCGCGTACAGCAGGGCGAGGGGCGGCAGGATCAGGAAGGCTTGGAGCGTCTTGGTCAGGAACGCGAGGCCGATCGCGGCCCCGGCCCACACCAGCCACCTGGTCCGCGCGTCCTCCAGGGCACGCAGCACGCAGTAGACGGTGACCGTCATCAGGAGCGCCAGCAGCGCGTCGGGGTTGTTGAAGCGGAACATCAGCGCGGCGACCGGCGTCAGGGCGAGCACCGCGCCCGCGATCAGCCCCGCCGCCGGAGTGAACCGGCGCCGCACGGCCGCGTACAGGACGCCGACGGTCGCCACGCCCATCAGGACCTGCGGCAGCAGAATCTGCCAGGAGCCGAGACCGAGGAGACGGACCGAAAGGGCCATCGGCCACAGCGCGGCCGGCGGCTTGTCCACGGTGATCGCGTTCGCGGCGTCGAGCGAGCCGAAGAAGAACGCCTTCCAGCTCTGGCTGCCCGCCTGGACCGCCGCCGAGTAGAAGGAGTTGGCGTACCCGGAGGCGCTGAGGTTCACCAGATAGCCGGCGCAGGTGATGAGGAGCAGCGCGTACAGCGCGGGCCGCGCCCAGGCGGGGTCTTCCGGGCGGCCGCGCCAGAGCCGGCCCGGCACGGACCGGGGCGACCCGGTGTCGGCGCCGCCCGCGTGCGGGGTGGCCCGGGGGGTGGTCGTGGTCATCGTGCGTCGCCCTTCGGTTCGGGGTGGAGCGGGGTCGTGGCGGCGGGGGGCGGCGTCCGGTCGGGGAAGACCCAGGCACGCAGCAGCAGGAAGCGCAGGACGGTGGCGGCGAGGTTCGCGGCGACCAGGACGGCCACCTCGGTGGAGTGCGCGGCGCCCGCGTGCGCGGCGTCGAGCGCCGCGAGCGAGCCGCTGGTCAGGGCGAGTGCGATGGCGAACACCGCGAGGCCCTGCGCCTGGTGGCGTACCGCGCGGTCGCGGCCCCGCACTCCGAAGGTGAGCCGCCGGTTGGCCGCGGTGTTGGCCAGCGTGGAGAGCAACAAGGCGGTGGCGTTGGCGAGTTGGGGCCCGGCCACCGTACGCGCGGCGGCGTACAGGAGGAGGTAGAGGAGCGTGGAGAGGGCGCCCACCACGCAGAACCCGACGAGCTGGCGGGCGAGGCCGCCCGGCACTCCGGCGAGACGCCGGTCCCGGGGGTCGTCGCCGAACGGGCGCGCGAGGCGGTCGAGCGGCAGCGCGCCCACCGCGAGCGCCCGCCCCACCCGCCACACCCCCTTCAGGTCCTCCACCGCCGTCCTGACGATGTGGACGCTGCTGGCCGGGTCGTCGACCCAGTCCACCGGCACCTCGTGGATCCGCAGCCCGGCGCGCTCGGCGAGCACCAGCATCTCGGTGTCGAAGAACCACCCGGTGTCCTCGACCAGCGGCAGCAGCCCGCGCGCCACGTCCCCGCGTATCGCCTTGAACCCGCACTGGGCGTCGGAGAACCGCGCCGCGAGCGACCCGCGAAGGATCAGGTTGTACGTACGCGAGATGAACTCCCGCCGGGCGCCGCGCACCACCCGCGACGAACGGGCGAGCCGGGAGCCGATGGCGAGGTCGGAGTGGCCCGAGATGAGCGGCGCGACCAGCGGCAGCAGGGCGTTGAGGTCGGTGGACAGATCCACGTCCATGTACGCGAGCACGGGCGCGTCCGACCCCGACCAGACGGTGCGCAGCGCACGCCCGCGCCCCTTCTCCTCAAGGCGCACGGCGCGCACTTCGGGGATCTCGTCGTCGAGCCGGCGGGCGATGCGGGGCGTCGCGTCGGTGCTCGCGTTGTCGGCGACCGTGATCCGGAAGCGGTAGGGGAAGGTCCGCGCGAGGTGGTCGTGGAGGCGCCGCACACAGCGCTCCAGGTCCCGTTCCTCGTTGTAGACGGGGACGGTGACGTCGAGTACGGGCGTGCCGTCCGCCGGCTGGACGGGCAGATGCCGGCGGGCCGGGAGGGCCGCCGGACGCACCGGGCCCCCCGCATGCGGCGCGGCCGTGGCGCTCGTGGCAGAACGTTCGGTTCGCATGCGCCGACCCTCGCGGGGCCCGCTGTCACACCTGTGTGGTCAGCCTGTGCCGGGCCTGTGAGACGTCATTCGGGGACGACGGGATGGCCCGGGGTGGCGGCGGGGGCGGGGCCCGGTGTGGGGGCGGACGACGGCGTGGGGTCGTGGCCGGGCGCGGCGGCGCGGCCCGGCGCGGCGATAGACGTCGGCGCGGCGATAGACGTCGGCGCGGCGATAGACGTCGGCGTGGCGGTGGACGTCGGCGTGGGGTCGTTGCCCGGCGTCGGGTCATGGCCCGGCGTGGCGGCGGACGTCGGTGCGGGCGTCGGCGTGGCGGCGTGGCCCGGCGTGGCAGTGGACGTCGGCGTGGCGGTGGACGTCGGCAGGAGGACGTCGAACACCGTCCGGCCGGGGACGCTGCGCACGCTCACCCGGCCGCCGTGCGCGGCCACGACGGCCTGGACGATGGCGAGGCCGAGACCGGTGGACCCGGCGTTGCGGGAACGGGAGGCGTCACCGCGGGCGAACCGCTCGAAGACATGGGGAAGCAGCTCGGCGGGGATCCCGGGCCCGGTGTCCTCGACGGCCACGAGGACCCAGGGCCCGCGCGGCTCGATCCGGGCGGTCACCGTCGTCCCCGGCGGGGTGTGCGTACGGGCGTTGGCGAGCAGGTTGACCAGGACCTGCTGAAGCCGCTCGGGGTCGCCGCGTACGGTGACGGGCTCCGCGGGCAGGTCGAGCTGCCAGATGTGGCCCTGGCCGGCGGCCCGCGCGTCACCGACCACGTCCACGACGAGCGAAGAGAGAGCAGTGCTCTCATACGAGAGCGGGCGTCCGGCGTCGAGACGGGCGAGCAGCAGCAGGTCCTCGACCAGGCCCGTCATACGGGCCGCCTCCGACTCGATGCGGCCGAGCGAGTGCCGGGTGTCGGGCCCGATGTCCTCACGTCCGCGCCGGGTCAGCTCGGCGTAACCCCGGATGGAGGCGAGCGGAGTCCTGAGCTCGTGGCTGGCGTCGGCGACGAACCGCCGCACCCGCGTCTCGCTCTCCTGCCGCGCGCTGAGCGCCTTGTGCACGTGGTCGAGCATCCGGTTGAGCGCGGCGCCCACCTGGCCGACCTCGGTCCGCGCGTCCGCCTCGGCGCCCGGCACGCGTTCGTACAGGGTCACCTCGCCGCTGTGCAGGGGGAGTTCGGAGACCCGGGTCGCGGTCGCGGCGACCCGGCGCAGCGGCCGCAGGGCCACCCCGACGATCGCGGCCCCGGCGATCCCGGCCGCCACGAGCCCGGCGGCGGTCACGCAGATCACCACGATGAGCAGGGTGCGCACGGTGGAGTCGACGGCGTCGGTGGGGAAGCCCAGCACGAAGCCGCCGTCCGGATCCCACATCGCCCGGTAGTCGCCGAGCCCGGGCACCGAGACGGAGTGCACCGCGTGGTCCTTGGGCACGGCCGCGAGCGCGCGGGTCTGAACGGCGGACAGCGCGGCGCTGCGGGCCTCGCCCTGGCGCTCCGGACGGACGGCCTGAGCGCCGGTCATCCGCCCGTCGCCCCCGGGCCCGGCCGCCACGGCGTGCAGGGGCTGCCCCGGCCGCGACACGACGAAGTCGATACGGCCGACGGGGGTGACGCCTGCGGCGGTGCCGTTCGCGGCGGTGGTGCCGGTGGCGTGGCCGGGGGCGGTGCCATTCGCAGCGCCGGTGGCGTGACCGGGGGCGGTGCCGTTCGCAGCGCCGGTGGTGCTGGCGCCGCCCACGTGGCTGGGGACCGTGCCGGTGAGGGGGCCGGGGTCCGGGGACTCGTGGCCGCCCATCCGCCCGGGCATGAGCGCGCCGGCGAGCTGGTCGTCCAGCTGACGCTGGAGGTTGGCACCCATCGCGAGGACCGTCACGGTGCCGATGACGGCGCCGACGACCGCGAGCAGCGCCACCGCCGACACGACGAGCCGGGTGCGCAGCGACCAGGGCCGCCGGAACCCGCCCACCGCGCCCCTACTCCCCGGGCTTGATCAGATACCCCGCGCCGCGCCGGGTGTGGATCATCGGCGAGCGCCCGGCGTCGATCTTCCGCCGCAGGTAGGAGATGTAGAGCTCGACCACGTTGGCCTGCCCGCCGAAGTCGTAGGACCAGACGCGGTCCAGGATCTGCGCCTTGCTGAGCACCCGGCGCGGATTGCGCATGAGGAAGCGGAGCAGTTCGAACTCGGTCGCGGTGAGGTGGATGTTGACCCCGCCCCGGGTCACGTCGTGGCTGTCCTCGTCCAGGGTGAGGTCGCCGACGGTCAGCACCGATTCGCTGCGCAGGGCCGCCGTGCCCGAGCGGCGGATGAGGCCGCGCAGCCGGGCCACGACCTCCTCCAGGCTGAACGGCTTGGTGACGTAGTCGTCGCCGCCCGCCGTGAGCCCGGCGATCCGGTCCTCGACGGAGTCCTTGGCCGTCAGGAACAGCACGGGCACGTCGGGGAGTTCGCGGCGCAGCCGGCCGAGGACGGCGAGACCGTCCATGTCGGGCAGCATGATGTCGAGGACGACGGCGTCCGGCCGGAACTCACGGGCGTCGCGCACCGCACCGGTCCCGTCGCCCGCGCTGCGCACTTCCCAGCCTTCGTAGCGCAGCGCCATGGAAAGCAGCTCGCTGAGCGGCGCCTCGTCGTCCACGACGAGCACACGGACGGGGCTCCCGTCCGGCCTGAGCATTTCGGTCCGCCCCTGGGGCGAGGAGGTAACGGTCATGGCCTCACCCTGTGAGGGGGCCGTGAGAACAGCCTTTCCCGTTCCTGTGATTTCCCTGAGAAATTTCACGCCGGGGACGGATGGATGGGGTCTGAGTCGGCGGGTTCAGGGGTGGCGGGATAGGGGTGGCCGGCTCGGGAGCGGCGGGATCAGGGTTGGCGGGTTCAGGGGCGGCCGGTTCAGGAGCGGCCGGTTCAGGAGCGGCGGGCTCGCGGTCCGCGGACTCAGGCCGTCGGCCCCGTCGCGCGGCGCGGGGCGGACGCGCCCGGGGCCCCCGCGCCGCCGCCCGTCGCATGGTGTGGGGCGGACACGCCCAGGGCCCGCGCGCTGCCGGTCACTCCTGCCCGGAGCCGGGACCTCGCTCGAACGCGTAAGCCCGCTCGACCTTGGCGACATGGACGCTGTAGCTCTCGTACCACTCCTTCCGGCCCTGGCGCTGGGCCTGCTGGTGGTCGGCGCGCCCACGCCAGTGCGCGATGGCCTCCACGTCCCGGAAGTAGCTGACCGTGATCCCGAGGCCACCCGCGTTGCGCGCGCTCTCGTGCCCGAGGTACCCCGGAATCTCCCGCACCAGCTCGTCCATCGCGTCGGCGGTCTCGCCGTACCCCCGGTCGCCCTCGGTGCGCAGGGAGGTGAACACGACGGCGTAGTAAGGCGGTTCGATCCCCGAGACCGGCCCCCGTATGTGATCGCTCATGCCTCCACCTTCGGGCGCGAACGGTGGTGCTGTCCAGGACATTTGGCAGGACGACCCCGACCCACACCGGATGCCGCCCGAACTCGGGCATCAGAACAGCTGGTCCTGAACCCCGCCCTCCCGCGGCACCTCCCGTACCGGAACGGTGATCCGGCACCCCACAGGAGCACCGTGCTCGCCAGCCTGGCCACCCCCACCCGGACCAGCACCAGCACCGCTGTCCCTCTCGCTCGTCCCCGCCGCCGTAAGGTCCCACCCCCTCATGAGCCGGGTGTCGAGCACCACGACATGGCCGTCGGCCGCCGCCAGATGCAGATCGGGACCGGCCGCGGCGACGAGCCGGCCGCCCACCACGCCGCCGTCCACCAGTTCCACGACGACCCCGGTGGCCGGGGCGAGCCCGGTGAGCCCGAACGCGCCCGCGTGGTCGACGACTTCACCGTCCACCCGCTCCAGCGACTCGGGCCACCCGGCCAGGGCGACGGCCCGCGCCCGCAGCTCCGCCACCTCGGCCGTCCGCTCGGCCACCCCGGGAAGCCGGGCCCGCACGGCCCGCTTCTCGGCGTACGCGATCCGGTCCGGCACCCCGAGGGCCGCCCGCAGCAGCTCCTCGCAGCGCCGGGCCGCCATCAGGGGCCCGCGCCCGAGCCAGCAGAACGCCACGGCCCCCTGTTCGAGCAGCCGGACCGAACCCCGCTCCTCCGCCGTGATGCCGACCTTGAGCAGCCCGCTCCCGAACCAGGCGAGGTAGACCCGATAGGTGCGGGGATCGTCCACGAACGTATCCGCCGCGACGGAGTGCGTCCGGTCGAGACGGGCGCACTCGGAACACCGCGCCTGCGTACTGCGCCCCGGCACCGGCGCCCCCACCGGACAGGGGTTCCCCCGCGCCCCCACACAGCTGCGCGCCCCCGCCACCTGGAACGCGAGGACCCGCCCGTAGTCCAACGCACTGCTACGTCCCCCCTCCCACCGAAGCCGCGCCCTGCCCTCAGCCGGGCCCTCACCCACACCCCAACGAACCCCCTCGCACCGCCACAACCGAGCCACATCTCGAAGCTACCCCCAGCCACTGACAACGGCCCCGGGGCCGGCCCCGACCGTCCCACGCAGCCACCGTCACCCGGCCTTGCGCGCCGCGTCGAAGAACCGGATGATCCCGGGCACGGCCAGCCGGACCGACCCGTTGTGACCGACGTCGCCGACGTCGATCAGCGTCGCACCGACGCCGTGGGCCGCCAACTGGTAAGCGCACTTGTCGATCTCGTCGTTGGCGGCGGCCTCGAAGGCGGACAGGTCGAAGGGGCAGCTGACCGGGGCGAGGGCGCCGAGCCGGAAGTAACGGTCGGCCTTCTCCTGGTCGAGCGCGCGTCCCACCATCATGGTCGCGGGCCCGCCCTGCGAGACCTCGCTGACCTGGGCCTTCCGCTCCAGCTCCCGGCCTTTGAGACGGGCGAGCGCACGGGTCGCCCGCAGCGCGTCGAAGGACGCCGACACGGTGACGGCGGGTCGCCGTAGGGGTGGAAGCCGGGGCCGGAGCCGAGGCCCACGTAGTCGGGGGCCGAGACCGCGCGCCCGGTCGAGGCGAAGAGCAGCGCGACGAGCAGGTCAGTGGCTTCCGGGTTCTGCGATGCGACGTCCTTGCGGTCCACGGTGGTGCCGTGCAGCCAGGAGACGGTGGGTAGCCGGCGCGCATCGTTCTTGGGCAGCACGACGAGCTGGCTCGCGGTGGTGGGGGGCGCCCGCGCTGTCGGTGGTGCGGTACTCGATCCGGTAGGCCCTCACCCCGAAACGGACCTGCGCCGCGTCGATCTGCCCCCCGGAGCTGCCCCGCGACCTCCTCGGGCGTCAGCTGCGCCACCTGCTCCACGCAGACGATGCCACCGCCCTGGCCTGAACTCATCCCCAAATCCTGATAGTTGGGCCCCGTCCCCACCAGAGGCCACCCCCCTCAGGGCCCCCGGAAGGGAGGGCCATCGGCTGGATGAAGCGCAGCTCCGTGGACGCGTCCGAGATCGTCACTGCCGCATGGCACTCTGCCGCCATGACGACAGCAACAGAGCTCACCCTCTTTGCCGACTACTTCCAGATCCATGTATGCGATGCGGAGGCGGACGGCGATCTGAGCGACGCGTGGACGGACCAGGCCATTGCGGATCATCTCGCGGTGGCGCGGGATGCGCTGGGTATAGGCACGGTGGTCAATGTGAACGTATCCGTCACTGTGCTCGTCCTGCCTCAGGAGCCGAGTGATGACAGCTCGGAATTCGATCACGTCGTTGAGGCCGGCCTGGATGTGTCGTCGGGCCGCCTGATGGTTCTGGGCTGCACGGACTACGCGCCCGATGCGGCTACGTTCAAGGTCACGCCAGGCTGGAATCGCGTCCGCGTGTCCCGGAGCAACTTGGCCCGGGCCGCCAAGGCCGACGTCGACTCCGACGAGAGCCCCGAGACCACCGAGAAGATCCGCATCCAGGTGTGGGCGGCCCCGGAGACTCCAGCGAGGATCACCAAACGATGGCCTTAACCCGGCGGGGCCCCCTTCTCGCCTCGTTGATCCAGCCAGGCGTACTCGGCCACCGTGTGCGCGGTAGGCCTTGTGAGCCCGGCTCCGGAACCGTCGATCATGTCCAGAATCCCGAACCCGGCACGCTCCGCATACCGTTCGAGCTCGGCTGGAGGAGGAGAAGCAAACGGACGGGGCGACGCCGAGCCGGACCCGCCATCGCCTGACGCGTTGACGCGGACGTTGATGTCACCCGTCGATGTCAAAGGCCCCCTGGACGATGTCCAGGGGGCCTTTGATCTATGTGCACTCGGCAGGATTCGAACCTGCAACCTTCTGATCCGTAGTCAGATGCTCTATCCGTTAAGCTACGAGTGCTTGTGCTTCCGGGGTTTTTTCTGCCCCGTCGGCGTTGCGAGAACAACATTACATGACCTGCGCCGTGACGCGAAATCCGTTAGCTCCACCGGCCCTGACCTGCGGAAATGCCTCTGCGTGAGCGAACTGGGGGCGGCGGGGTGGTCGGGAGGATGGGCCGGACGGGGGTCAAGGACGGCGCATCCGGGCCCTGAAGAGGTGAAGCTCCGCCCTGGAGGTGAAGCTGCCGGGCCGAGCACGCGCACGACGTCCGGGCAACCGGCAACCGGCATCCCGCATCCCGCATCCCGCATCCCGCATCGGGAACGCGCGCCATCGGGTCCGGGACCCGTGCCGCGTCCAAGGCTGGGGCCTGCCGAGCACCCCGGACCAAAGAACGCGCGCGGCCAACCTGATCGAGAGCGGGCGCGGGGTCCCGAGCCGGCCGCCCCGGCCGCCCGGCCCGGTTCGCAACGCGGGCGCACCCGATCGAGAAGCCGCGCGTCGCCCCGGTTCCGGAACGGGCGAAGCCCCGGCCGTGAGGCCGGGGCTTCGGGTGGTGCTGGCGGAGGCGGAGGGATTTGAACCCTCGATGGGCTTTAAGACCCAAACCGCATTAGCAGTGCGGCGCCATAGACCGGACTAGGCGACGCCTCCAGCACACCGTCGCTCGCGCGAGTGGTGCGTGCAGATGATGACACAGCCTTGCGGGCCGTCACCAATCGCCCCCCACGGTACTAGGCAGGTGGGCGCGAGAGCAAAGCCGTTCCTGCGGCGCAACGCCGGGCGTTGACGCGCGTTAGACCTCCCAGGACCCCGGAGGAACGGAACTCCTCCATACGTCCCCCAGGGTGCTCCACCGGGCACGTCGCGAAGACGTCGCGAAGACGCTGCCGGACCCCCACCGCCCGCCCCGCCGCCCACGACCCCCACTCCCCTCCGAACCCAGGAGACACGAGACCCATGCTGCGCCGCTTCGCCGTCACCGCTGCCGCCTCCCTCACCGCGTTCGCCGCCGCGCCCTCGGCCCTGGCCGGGCCGCTGCCCGTCCCGCTGTCGCTGCTCGGCGGCGGGCAGACCGAGGACCGGCTCACCATCACCGTCGAGCACCAGCCCGGCGTCGAGGGCACGTACACGCTCGAATGCCACCCGGCGGGCGGCACCCACCCGCGGGCGCAGGATGCCTGCGACAAGCTGGACTCGGTCACGACCTGGGGCAAGGACACCTTCGCGCCGGTGCCCCCGGGCCGGATGTGCACGTTCATCTACGGCGGCCCCGCCACCGCCCACATCACCGGCAGCTGGGCCGGGCGCCCCGTGGACGCGACGTACAACCGTGCCAATGGGTGCGAGATCTCGCGGTGGGACAACCTGGTCCCGGTGCTGCCCGAAGCCAGGTAGGGCACCCCGTACGCCCTTCACCCATACGGGGTAGACACACAACCTTGGTGAGAGCTCCCCCCGATCCGCCGTCGCTCGCACATCCTCAGCCTTTAGACTCCCTTCCAGTGACAGGCCGCAAGGTGCAGTGGTTCAGGGAGGAAGCGTCGTCGTGAGCAGCAGGCCATCCCGAGGCGCTGCTCGCCTCGCAGCCATACTTGACGCCCTCCCGGACGGGCTCCTGCTCGTCAACTGCAACGGCACGGTCGTCAACGCCAACACCGTCGCACTGGGAATGCTGGAGGCGCCCGGTACGGGTCTGGTGGGGCGGGGAGTGCTCGACCTCCTGCCCTCCTTCGACTCCCGGCTCATCCCCGGCTCCATGCGCCGGCCCGAGAGCGAGGACGACCAGGGCCGCACCAAGCCGACCCGGATGATCGCGCGCCGCACCGACGGCACCGAGTTCCCGGTCGAGGTGACCAGCGCCAATCTGGAGGACGGGCGCGACGCGTACGCCTCCTACGGAAGCGGCGGCGGACCCGGCTCCTACTCCGGCGACGAACTCCTCATGCTCGTCGTGCGGGACCTCTCCGGCACCGTCGACACCGAGGCCGAACTCGCCCGTTCGCAGCGGCAGACCGAGATGATCCTGCGTGCGGCGGCCGAGGGCGTCGTCGGCACCGACACCGACGGCCGGGTCGTCCTGGTCAACCCGGCGGCCGCGCAGATCCTCGGCTACCGCGCCAGCGACCTCGGTGGCCAGGAACTCCACCCGCTGGTGCTGCATTCGCGCGAGGACGGCGAGCCGTTCCCGTACGAGGGCAGCCCGCTCGCCGATACCCTCAAGTCCGGGCGCAAGCACCGGGTGCGCGGGCAGGTCATCTGGACCAAGTCCGGCGCCAAGGTGCCGGTCGACCTCACGACCGCGCCGGTGCGCGACGGCGACCTGCTCGTCGGCGCGGTGATGACCTTCACCGACCGCCGCCCCTACGAGGAGCAGGCCGCCAAGCACGCCGAGGTCCTTGACCGCGAGACCAAGCGCTACGACGCGCTCGCCGCCCGGCACCAGCAGCTGCTTTCGGTGCTCTCGGGTTCGCTGCGCGGGCCGATCGACGAGCTGCGGCGCGAACTGGCCGCGCTCGCCGCCGACGACGCCGGCCAGCTGTGGCCCGAGGCCAACCAGGTCCTGCACCACCTGGCCGCCGGGTACTCGCGCATCACCACGCTCGTCGACAACGTCCTCGGCTACCAGCGGCTCGACGCGGGCGGCGAAGAGCTCAAGAAGACCAAGGTGCTGGTCGATTCGGTCGTCGGCGCGGGTGTCGACGGCGCCGTCGAGCTCATCGGGCCCGGGCGCGCCCAGTTCGCCGTGCACACCCCGCCCATCGAGGCCGAGGTCGACGGGCCGCGTCTCTCCACCGCCCTCGCCCACCTCATCGCGGACGTGGCGGGCGTGGACGCCACCGGCAAGGCACCGGCCGCCCCCGGCGGTTACCTGGACTCCACCGTCGTCGTCGCGGCCGCCGTACGCGGCGAGGTCGTCCGCATCGAGGTGCGCGGCCCCTACGCGGGCGGCGACCCGGTCCACGCGCCCATCGTGCGCGGCATCGTGAAGGCGCACGGCGGTGTTCTGCAGACCGTGGACGTGCCGGGCATGAGCGGTTCCGCGTACGTGCTCGAAGTGCCGCTCGGCGCGGGCGCGGGCACGGTCGAGGCACCCGTGGTCCCGCAGCCCAACGAGGCGCTGCTGCCCGCGCAGCAGGACGGCGGCGGGCGCAGGCGCGGGCGGCGGGCGTCCATGGACGCGTTCCTTGAGAGCCCGGTCGCCGAGGAGAAGTCCCCGACGGGACGCCGCCGTGCGCGTGCCGAGTCCGGCTCCGCGCCCGCTTCCGGCGGTGACGCCGACGCCGGTCCCGACGGCGACCGAGCGCGGATCCCGGCCCAGCAGAACACGGGGGACGCCGCCGACGAGGGCGCGGCCGGTGGACCGGTCTCCGGTGGCGCGGCCTCCGGGTCGGGACGGCGCCGTGGCCGGCCGAGCCCTGCCGAGCAGTCCGCCGTGCGGGCCCCGGGCCAGGGCGAGGCCGCCGAGGGATCCGTGGTCACCGGCGCGGAGAGCGCCCGCGAGTCCTCCGGCATGGGCCGCGCCGCGCTCGGCGAGACCGTGCCGCCGCAGGGCGTGCCCACCGAGACGACCGGGCGCCGTGCCCGCCGCGCGCTGCCCGCGCCCGGCGGCGCCGACGCGCAGGGCGCCCCGTCCACCGCGTCCGGCCCGTCCGGCGCTTCCGCTTCGGGCCCGGGAGAGTACGCCGCCGAGCCCACGGGCCGCCGGGCCAGGCGCGCCTTGGGTACGGCGTCGGCCAACTCCGCTGGTAGCGCCGCCGCCTCGGGCGGACCGGGCGGCGGGTCCGCGGACGGTCCTTCGGGCGACGCCTCGCCGGGTGCTGCGGGCGGCGCAGGGCGCGGATCCGCGAACGGCCAGGAGGGTGGTTCCGCGCGGACGGCGTTCGCGCTGCCGCCCGCCGACGCCGACCGCGCGCCGCACCCCGCGCCTCCGGCCACCACTCCGTCCGACGCCCTGGCGCCGGGCCACCACGCCTCCGTACGCCCTGGGGGCGGCCGGCACCCGGGCGCCGGCGTGCCGGGAGCCACGGGCCCCGGCCCGATTGGCGCCGGTCCGATTGGCGCCGACCCGGTTGGCCCCGGTCCGATTGGCGCCGGCCCTGTTGGCAGCGGTCCTGTTGGCGCCGGACCCACGGGCGCCCGGGCTGTGGGCGCCGGATCCGCAGAGGGACCTGCGGGTCCCGCCCCTGCGAGTGCCCCGACCTTGGGAACCCCGCCCGTCGGCGCCGCACCCATGGCCGGGCCTACCGGCGCCGGACCCACGGGTGCCGGACCCATGGGCTCCCCTGACGCGGGCCCCGGCCCCGTGCCGCCCCTCGGCGCGTCGCCTGTGGGTGCCCCGCCCGTCGGCGCCACGTCGGCCGGTCCCGGCTCCCCGGGTGCCGTGGCTGGTGCAGTCGACCCCGCGCGGGCTTCGTCCGCGAGTGCTCACCCCGGGGGCCCGGCCGGCCCGCACCCCATGGGCCCCGGCCCAACAGGTGCTCGCCCCATGGGGGTTGGGCCCGCCGACCGCGGCCCTGTCGCGGGGCCGGGCGGAAGCGCGCCGGGTCGCGCCGGCCACACCCGGGGCAACCCCGGGGGCACCGACCCCAACTCCGCCGCCCCCGCAGACCCCCTGGCCGATCACACCCCGCCCCAGCCGCACCCGGCCGAGGCGCCCGCATGGGCGGCCCGCGCGGTGCAGATGCCGGGTGCCCCCGGGCCCGTACCCCCGCAGAGTCCGGGCCACGAGCCGCGCCAGGGCCAGGCCCAGGCCCAGGGCGGACCTGCCGCGCCCAGGCCTCCGCGACCCGCTCCGGCCGCACCCACCGGGCCCCTGCGGCAGCCGCTGCCCGCCGAGACCCCGCCCGGGGGGATCCCGGTCGTCTCCGGCGACACCCAGGGCCGCGCCTTCAGCGTGCGGACGCTCGGCCAGGGCGCGCCCTTCGCCCAGATGCAGGCGCAGACGCAGACCCAGACGCAGCCGCAGGCACCCGCCGCACGCCCTGCCTCCGCAGCCCAACCGGTTCCGGCCGCCCCGCAGCCCCAGACCGCGCAGACGGCCGGAGGCTCGCTCGGCTCCGGGCGACGGCGCAAGCTGGGCACGCCTCCCGAGGGTGTCGAGCGGCCCACCGAAGCGCCGGCCCGGCCGCACCCCGTGCTGCCCTCGCCCCCCTCGGAGGGCCAGGGCCGCGCGTATGCGATCGGGGCGCCCGACGAGGGAGCCGAGGGGCCCGAGCCGCTTGACGGTCCCGGCGGCGCGGTGGAGGTGGCCAACCGGCCCCAGCCGCAGCCCGTCGACGACGAGCTGCCCCCGGAGCCGCTGGACAACCCGCGCCGGCTCCTGGTGTGGCCCGCGCCCGACGTCTCCACCCAGCAGGCGCTGAGCGAGCGCGGCTACCGGCCCGTGGTCGTGCACTCCCGCGAGGAGGTCGACGCGCAGATCGCGGCCTTCCCCGCCGCCCTGTTCGTCGACCCGCTCACCGGTCCCATCACCCGTACCGCGCTCCAGTCGCTGCGTCAGGCGGCGGTCGCGGCCGAGGTGCCCGTGCTGGTCACGGCGGGTCTCGGGCAGGCGACACGGGAGGCGGCGTACGGCGCCGACCCGGCCGTCCTGCTCAAGGCCCTCGCGCCGCGCGACAGCGAGCAGCACCCGCCCCGAGTCCTCCTGATCGAGGAGCACGAAGAGATCGCGCTCGCGCTCACCGCGACCCTGGAGCGGCGCGGCATGCAGGTCGCCCGCGCCGCCACCGACTCCGAAGCGGTCACCCTGGCCGCGCAGACTCGCCCGAACCTCGTGGTGATGGACCTCATGCAGGTACGCCGCCGCCGTGCCGGGATCGTCGACTGGTTGCGCGCCAACGGGCAGTTGAACCACACGCCGCTCGTCGTCTACACCTCGGCGGGCATCAACCAGGCGGACCTCCCGAACCTCTCGTCCGGCGAGACGGTGCTGTTCCTCGCGGAACGCTCCACCAGTGGCGAGGTGCAGGGCCGCATCGTGGATCTCCTGGCGAAGATCGGCACCAACTAGGCACGGCGGGTTGCCGTGCCCCTGGTTACCCGAGGCTGCTGCCGTCCGTTCGGGGTGTTTCACGTGAAACCAGGGCCGTGAAAACCAGGCCGTGATGCCCAGGGCCGTGAAACGAGGGTTGTTTCACGTGAAACGCCCCCGAACGGACGCGGCTGAATGGCCACGCCGTCCCCGCCGACAACGGCGAGGTCACCCTGTTGGGCGAGGTCACCCTGTTGATCGCACGGCAGGTCGAGGACGGGTACGACGAGTCGTTCGAGGGGTGGGCACGCGACATCCTGGCCGCCGCGACCCGTTTCCCCGGCCACCTCGGACACGGTCTGTTCCGGCCGTCGTCCCCCGGGGCGCCCTGGTTTCTGGTGCACCGTTTCCGGGACGCGGCCGCCTTGGAGCGCTGGCAGAGCTCCAAGGAGCGGGCCCTGTTCTTCGCCACCTGCACGGGCCATCAACACACCGAGACAGCCCGGCGTGAACTGACCGGAATGGAGACCTGGTTCGCCAAGCCCGGTGAGGCCCGTCCCGCTCCGCCCCGGTGGAAAATGGCGATCAGTTCGGGCCTGGCCATCTTCCCGATCTCGCTCCTGGGCAACGCGGTGCTCGGCCCCCATGTCGCCGGGCTTCCGCTGGTGCTGCGGACCGGAGTGTTCACGGTGCTGTTCAGTGTGCTCATGACGTATGTGGCCATGCCGAACATGAGCCGTCTGCTGCGCCGCCGGCTGCACGGCTGAGCGTGATCGTGCCGGCCCAGCCGCGACCCGGCGGACCCGGACCGCTGCTCACGCCGGCACCGCTGCCCGGGCCGAAACCGCTGCCCGGGCCCGGACCGCTGCTCCGGCCGGCCCGCCTCCGCGCGCGCCTAGCGCAGCTCCGTCACGTCCAGCTCGCCGTCCGCGTACTGCCTGCGGATGACCTTCTTGTCGAACTTCCCGACGCTCGTCTTCGGCACCGACTCCACCAGCGCCCACCGCTCGGGCAGCTGCCACTTGGCGATCCTGGTGGCGAGGAATTCCTTCAGGGCCGCGTAGTCGGCGGTGGCACCGGGCTTCAGGACGACCGTGGCGAGCGGGCGTTCGCCCCACTTGTGGTCCGGGACCGCTACCACGGCCGCCTCGGCCACATCGGGGTGGGCCATCAGCGCGTTCTCCAGTTCCTGGCTGGAGATCCACTCGCCGCCGGACTTGATGACGTCCTTGGCACGGTCGGTCAGGCGGAGATATCCGTCGGGGCTGATCACACCGACGTCCCCGGTCCGCAGCCAGCCGTCCGGGCTGAACTTGTCCTGCGGCCGGAAGTCCTCGCCGCCCGCGCCCCCGAAGTACGCCCCGGCGATCCAGGGCCCGCGCACTTCCAGCTCACCCGCCGACTCGCCGTCCCAGGGCAGGAACTCCCCGCCCGGCCCGACCAGTCGCGCCTCCACCCCGGCGGGGAAGCGGCCCTGCGTGATGCGGTAGGGCCACTCCTCCTCGGCGCTCAGACCGGCCGGCGGGTTGGACATCGTCCCGAGCGGCGACGTCTCCGTCATGCCCCAGGCGTGACAGAGCCGCACGCCGAGCTTGTCGTACGCCTCCATCAGGGCGGGCGGGCAGGCCGCGCCTCCGATCGTGACGTTCCGCATCGAGGTGAGGTCGCGCGGGCGGGCGGTGACCTCGGCCAGCAGACCCTGCCAGATGGTGGGGACGGCCGCCGCGTACGAGGGCTTCTCGCGTTCGATCATGTCGGCGAGCGGGGCGGGCTGGAGGAAGCGGTCGGGCATCAGCATGCTCACCCCGGACATGAACGTGGCGTGCGGCAGGCCCCAGGCGTTCACATGGAACTGCGGCACCACGACCAGTGTCGTGTCCCGGTCCGTGAGCCCCATCGACTCCGACATGTTGACCTGCATGGAGTGCAGATAGATCGAACGGTGGGAGTAGACGACGCCCTTGGGGTCGCCGGTGGTGCCGGAGGTGTAGCACATGGCGGCGGCGCTGCGCTCGTCCAGCTGCGGCCAGTCGTACGCCGTGGGCCGTCCGGCCAGCAGCTCCTCGTACTCGTGCACCTGGGGTCCCGTGCCGTCGATGTCGTCCAGGAGCGAACGGTCGCCTGCCCCGGTGACGACGACATGCTCCAGGGTCGGCAGATGGGGGAGCAGCGGCGCGAGCAGCGGAAGCAGCGACCCGTTGACGATCACCACGCGGTCGGCGGCGTGGTTGACGATCCAGATCAGCTGCTCGGCGGGGAGGCGCAGATTGAGGGTGTGCAGGACGGCGCCCATGGAGGGGATCGCGAAGTACGCCTCGACGTGCTCGGCGTTGTTCCACATCAGCGTCCCCACGGCGCTCGCCTCGCGGACGCCGAGTTCGTCGCGCAGCGCGTGGGCGAGCTGCGCGGCCCGGGCGCCGATCTCGGCGAAGCTGCGGCGTTGCGGCTCCGCCTCGCCGGTCCAGGTGGTGACCTGCGACGCGCCGTGAATCGTCGACCCGTGGGTCAGGATCCGCGAGATCAGCAGCGGTACGTCCTGCATGGTGCTCAGCACGGCGTCCTCCCGAGGAGCGCTATGGTCCGCGCTCTGTGGCGATAGGGGTGTGCCGAATTCTGCGCACATACCGCTCGGTATGTCACTACCCGGGAGTAGTTTCGGCCGAGGTTCCGCGAAGTTACCTGCGGATACCTGGCCGGCGGCTGCGGGCCGTGCCCGGATCAGGACCGTATGGGTTCGAGCTCCGGGTCCTCACGGAGCTTGCCGAGCGCGCGCGACACCGCGCTCTTGACCGTGCCCACCGAGACCCCGAGGACTTCCGCCGTCTGCGCCTCGCTCAGGTCCTCGTAGTACCGCAGGACGACCATCGCCCGCTGGCGGTCGGGCAGCTTCATGACCGCCCGCCACATCGCGTCGTGCAGCACCTGCTGATCGGCCGGGTCCGGCGCGGGCACGGTCTCCGGCTCGGGCAGCTCCTCGCAGGCGAACTCGTCCACCTTGCGCTTGCGCCACTGGGACGTACGGGTGTTGAGCAGCGCGCGGCGCACATAGCCGTCGAGCGCCCGGTGGTCCTCGATCCGGTCCCAGGCGACGTACGTCTTGGTCAGGGCCGTCTGCAACAGGTCCTCCGCGTCGCTCGCGTTCGCGGTCAGCGAGCGCGCGGTGCGCAGCAGCATGGGGCCCCTGGCGCGGACGTACGACGAGAACGACGAGTACGCGTGGTAGGGCGTCGCCGCTCGGGAGGCGGTGGAGCAGACGGGCGTTGTCATGGCTCCACGCTATGAGCGCCGCGACCCCGCGGGATCGGCCCCAGGTCCCGAAGCCATGTCCGTCTCAGGTTGTAGGGGTGGGGGTGGCTGCACCTCCTGAAGGTGGAGGACGCATCCCCGGCCCTCAGGGTTCAGCCCTCGCCGCACCCGCTCGCCGAACCGGTCCGCCTCACGCGATCCGGGCGACCTCACGCGATCCGGGCGACCGGCGCGTCGACCTGGTTGCGGTCCACGACGAGTCGGTACCCGCCGTGCGTCTCCGTCGCGTCACCGGCGTACTGGTGGATGCGCTGGTGCTGCCAGGCGTCCTCGCGCAGCGACGCCTCCTCGTACACCGCCGGCTCGGTTTGCCAGCGGGCGAACCAGATCACCGCCGGGAGGTCGCCGAGCCCCGACTGCCGGGCCTTCTCCATCTGCCGCACGCCGGAATCCGCGCTGCTGTAGAACCCGGGCAGGTAGCCGCGCCCGCGCACCTCCCGGTTCCAGGCCCGTACGAAGTCGAGCGTGGTGCGGGCGCACGCCGCGTTGCCCGCGTTGTACGCCTCCATGTCGAGGAAGAGCGGGCTGCCCGGCAGGATGCCGAGGGCCTGGGCGTCCCGCACGGCCTGGCCTCCCTCCGACTTGCCCTGTTGCGCGGGCCGGTTGCCGATCCGCACCCCCTTCTTGTTCTCGGCGTACACGCACGGCGCCTGCGAGCCCACGAACAGGGGCAGCACCTGCCAGCCCATGTCGTGCGTCTGGCTCACCCAGTCCCGGTTCAGGTTCTTCTGGGCCAGGCAGTGGCGGCCCCGGCCCGAGTAGTAGATGCCGACCGCGTGGTACGGCGAACTCCGCCAGGCCCGCATGGTGGCCAGCGACGGGGTGTTGCAGGTGTCGAAGGCCCTGCCCGTGAAGTGCGCCACCTCCTCCGCGCGCTCGTTGTCCTGCCCCCGCCCCGGGTCCTCCTGACCCCAACCGCCCTGGCCCCAGACGCCTTGGTCCCAGACTTCCCGTCCCTCATCGTCCCGGTCCCAGGGGTCCCGGTCCCGGTGGTCACGGTCCCGGTGGTCACGGCCCCTGTGATCGCGGCCCTGGTGGTCATGGTCTTCATGGCTGCGGTCACGGGCACGGTCATCGTTTCCCCGACCGGCGAGGGACCGCGCGGGGGACGGCTCCTGGGGGGACGCCGACGCTGCCGCCGTCGGCGTCAGCAGAGCGGCAAGCGTGAGGAGGGCGGCGGCGGAACGGGCGAGAGTCGGCTTGATCTTGAGGCGGCGCATGGCCCGAGTGAACGGTCCCCCGCACCGAGCGGCCACCGCTGAAGCCCACCGCGTCGGCCGTCCGGGCACAGGATCAGCCGTCCGGCGGGAGAGCAGGGCCCGCAACACGGGGGAGCACCGCCTGAACACGGGCGAGCGCCGCCCTGAAACACGGGGGAGCGCCGCCGCGAAACTACGCCTCGTCAGCCGCCCCTGCCGGGCGGTGCGTCAGCTGTCGCTGCCCAGGACAAGGCCCGAGGTCGGGACGCCCGTTCCGGCCGTGACCAGGACATGCGCCGCGCCGGGTATCTGGTTGACCGACGTTCCCCGCAGCTGCCGTACCGCCTCCGCTATGCCGTTCATGCCGTGCAGATACGCCTCCCCCAGCTGACCTCCGTGTGTGTTGAGCGGCAGCGCGTCCGCCGCGACGAAGTCGGCCGCCTCACCCGGCCGGCAGAATCCGAACTCCTCCAGCTGCATCAGCACGAATGGCGTGAAGTGGTCGTACAGGATCGCCACGTCGACCTCGGCGGGGGTGAGCCCGGAGGTCCGCCACAGCTGACGCGCCACCACCCCCATCTCCGGCAGCCCGGTCATGTCGTCCCGGTAGAAACTGGTCATCGCCTCCTGCCGGCGCCCGGCCCCCTGCGCCGCCGCCGTGATCACCGCGGGCCGTTGCCGCAGGTCTCTGGCCCGCTCCACGGTGGTGACGACGAGGGCCTGGCCGCCATCGGTCTCCTGACAGCAGTCCAGGAGCCGCAGCGGCTCGACGATCCACCGCGACGCCGCGTGGTCGGCGAGCGTGATCGGCTTGCCGTGGAAGTACGCCGCCGGGTTGTTGGCCGCGTGACGGCGGTCGGTGACGGCGACATGGCCGAACGCCTCGGGCGTCAGACCGTAGGTGTGCAGGTAGCGCCGCGCGGCCATGGCGACCCAGGACGCGGGTGTCAGAAGCCCGAACGGGAGCGCCCATCCGAGCGCCGCCCCCTCCGCCGACGGCTCGCGCTGCTGCACCCCGGACCCGAAGCGCCGCCCCGAGCGCTCGTTGAACGCCCGGTAGCAGACCACGACTTCGGCCACGCCGGCCGCCACCGCGAGCGCCGCCTGCTGCACGGTGGCGCAGGCCGCGCCGCCCCCGTAGTGGATCCGCGAGAAGAAGGACAGCTCGCCCATGCCGGTCGCCTGCGCGACCGATATCTCCGGGCTGGTGTCCATGGTGAACGTGACCAGACCGTCGACGTCCGAGGCCGAGAGCCCCGCGTCGTCGAGCGCCGCGTGGACCGCCTCGACCGCCAGCTTCAGCTCGCTGCGCCCCGAGTCCTTGGAGAACTCGGTCGCCCCTATCCCGACGACGGCCGCCCTCCCTCCGAGCGCGTCCGCCCTGCGTACGCTCATGACTCCACCCCCAAGTCCGTTGGTGCGTCGTTCAGTTCGCTGCCATCAGCGGCAGGCTCCAGCCCCGGCACGTACACCCGCACGGTGCCCGTGACGTGCTGGCCGAGGCCATTGGCGCCCGTCACCCTCACCTCGGCGATCTCCCCGTCCACCCGCGTGACCGTGCCCGTCAGCGTCATCGTGTCCCCCGGATAGTTGGGCGCACCGAGTCGTATCTTCACGGCCCGCAGCCGGGACGACGGTCCGAAGCAGTCCGTGATGTAGCGGCCGACCAGGCCATTGGTGGTCAGGATGTTCATGAAGATGTCCGGGGCCCCCTTCTCCCGCGCGAGCACCGCGTCGTGGTGCACGTCCTGGTAGTCGCGCGAGGCGACCGCGCCGGCCACGATCAGCGTCCGGGTGATCGCGATCTCCAGCGGCGGCAGCGCGTCTCCCTCCCGCACCCGCCCGCCCCGCATGGCGTGCTCCCTCCGCATGCCGCTCCGGCTCCCGCTCCCTGTTGCCTGCCCGCTCATGACCCCACCCCCTGTACGGCCCCCGTTCCATGCGGGGCGTCCGCGGCGTCCCGCCCGGACACGATCAACTCGCCCAGCTCCGCGAGCAGTTCGGGCCCGCTCCCCAGGTAGGCGTCCAGTTGCCGTCCCCACAGGAAGTGCCGGTGCACCGGGTGCGCCAGGTCCGCGCCGAGGCCGCCGTGCAGATGCTGGCCCGCGTGTACGACCCGGGTGCCGGCCTCGGACGCCCACCACGCCGCCGTCAGAGCGTGCGTCCCGTACCGCAGGCCCTCGTCCCTGCGCCAAGCCGCCTCGTAGGACGTGACCCGTATCGCCTCGGTGTCCATGTACGCGTCGGCGGCGCGCAGCAGCACCGCCTGGTTGGTGGAGAGGGGCCCCCCGAACTGCTCCCGCGTGGTGGTGTGCCGGACCGCCCGGGCCAGCGACCCCGCGCACACCCCGGCCTGGAGGCCGGCGAACGCGGTGCGGGCAGTGGCCAGCACGTCCTCGTACGCCTCTGCCCCGCCCACCCGTTCCGCCGGAGTGGCGTCGAGCGTCAGCCGCCCCGCCGACCAGGGCGCCGTCGTCTCCACGGGGTCGGCCACCGCGTCGGCGACACGCACCAGCCACAGCCGCCGGTGCGCGTCCGGGACCAGGACATGGCCGGCGTCCCGCAGCCAGGGCACGAGCGGCACAGTGCCGGTCAGCTCCCCGTCCGCCAGGGCCCGTACGCGTCCCGGCCGGGACGAGAACGCCCCCGCCACCACAGCCGTGCCGTCGCGCAAGGCCGGGAGCAGGCGCTCGCGCTGCTCGGTGGTGCCGTGCGCGGTGAGCGCGAGGACGCCGTAGACGCAGCTCGCCGCGAACGGGACCTGGGCCGTGGTTCTGCCCTGCTCCTCGAGGGCTAGCACCAGGCCCAGGAGGCCGACCTCCTCGACGGCCGCGAGCAGTCCCGCCCCGCACAGCGCCTTCCACAGCTCGGCATCCGTGTTCGCGCCGGCTGCCGTAAGCCGCTCGTGCGTGGAGAGGTCCCCGAAGATCTGCGCCGCCAGGTCACGCAGGGCTGACTGCTCAACGGTCGGCGTGAAGTCCATCAGGCCACCTCCGCCCGGAACAGCGGAAGCTCCAACTCATCGTCCACACGCGTGAATTCGAGGCGTACGGGCATGCCGATCCGCACCTCGTCCGGCGCCACTCCGATCACGTTGCTGACCATGCGCACGCCCTCGGCGAGTTCGATCAGGCCGACCGCGTAGGGCGGGTCGAAGGCGGGGAAGGGTGGGTGGTGCATCACGACGTACGAGAACACCGTGCCCGCGCCGCTCGCCTCGACCGTGTCCCAGTGCGCCGATCCACAGGCGTGGCACCCCGGCAACCAGGGGAAACGCAGCTCCGCACAGTCGTCACAGCGCTGGATGAGCAGCCGGCGCTCGGCGACTCCGGCCCAGAACCCGGCGTTGTCCCGATTGATCACGGGCCGGGGCCGCGCCGACCGGGGCGTCATGGGCCCGGGCATCGCGGACCCGGGCATCGCGGACCCGGGCATCGCGGTCCCGGCCGGCCGCTGCCGGCCCCCTCCTGCCGCAGCTCTGTCTGAACTTCCGCCCGAACCTCTACCTGAACCCCCGGCTGAGTCGCCGCCTGAACTCCTATGTGCCGGGGCGTACTTGAGGATGCGGAACCGGTGCGTGCCGACGAGCTCGCCGTTGGCCAGGACGTCCATCCGGGAGGTGACGAAGTGCCCGGCCCCCAGCTTGGTGGTCTTGCGTTCCGACACCGACTCGATCACCGCGTCGTAGCTGATCCGGTCGCCCGGCCGCAGGTCGCGGACGTACTCCTGCTCGCAGTCCGTCGCGACCACCGCGGCGTATCCGGCGCCGTCGAGCAGGTCGAACAGTTCGTCGTAGGCCGTGGCTCGGCCCGTTCCGTCGCCGTGCCCCGAGAGGCCGCCCATCGTCCAGGCCTGAAGCATGGTCGGCGGCGCTATGGCGTCCGGCCCCGTGTAGGCGGGATGGGTGTCGCCCATCGCCTCGCACCAGTGCCGGATCATCGGCGCGTTGACCAGGTCCTTGCCGACGCCGGCGCGGGCCGCGGGCTGCCCCTCGAACTTCTTCAGACGCGCCAGGAAGTCACCCCCGCTGTGCTCACCCTCCCCCGTCCCCACTCCGCGCCCACCGCCGGTCTCGCCGTGCCCCCCGCTCATCGCTTCCCCCGTTTCATCCCGAGCCGCATCGTCGCGACGATCTCCCGCTGCACCTCGCTCACCCCGCCCCCGAACGTGTTGATCTGTGCCGCCCTGTTCATCCGCTCCAGCTCCCCGTCCCCGAAGGCGCCGGGCGAACCGCCCCGGATCAGACCCGCTTCCCCCACGATTTCCTGACACATTCGATACGTTTCGACCGCGGCCTCCGTTCCCGTGAACTTCACCCCGCTGGCGTCTCCGGGCGCGAGATTTCCGGCCCCCACATCCCCCACCAAACGCCAGCTGAGCAGGCGATTCACCGCCAGCTTGGCGTGCGCGGCAGCCACGGTCGCCTTCACCCATTCGTGGTCAACACGGCGTTCGGAAGTCACTGGATCGGGTGTGCGGGCGGCGGTGAGCGCGGCCTCGTAGAAATCCTCGGCCTGCATGCCGATCGCGGCGAGTGCGACCCGTTCGTGATTGAGCTGGTTCGTGATCAGTCCCCAGCCCGCGTTCTCCTCGCCGACCAGGTTCTCCAACGGCACCCGGATGCCGTCGTGGTACGTGGCGGTGGTGGTGAGACCGCCGACCGTCTCGATCGGGGTCCACGAGAACCCGGGCGCGTCGGTGGGCACAAGGAGGATGGAAATGCCCTGGTGCTTGGGCACGTCCGGGTCCGTGCGACAGGCGAGCCAGATCCAGTCGGCGTGCTGGGCGTTGGACGTGAAGACCTTCTGCCCGTCGATCACCCAGGAGTCCCCGTCCCGTGCGGCCCTGGTGCGCAGGGCGGCGAGGTCGGTGCCGGCCTCCGGTTCGCTGTAGCCGATCGCGAAGACGAGGTCACCGCTGAGGATCCGGGGCAGGAAGCAGGCCTTCTGCTCGGCGGTCCCGTACTTCATCAGCGTCGGTCCGACGGTGTTCAGGGTGACCATGGAGACGGGTGCGCCCGCGCGGTGGGCCTCGTCGAAGAACACGAACTGTTCGTCGGCGCCGCGCCCTTGGCCCCCGTACTCGACGGGCCAGCCGAGGCCCAGCAGTCCGTCGCGCCCGATCCGGCGCAGCAATGCCCGCTGCCCGCCCGGGTCCGTGGCGGGAGGCGGCCCGTCCGGCATCAACGCGGCGAAGTAGGCGCGGAGTTCGGCCCGCAGTTTCTGCTGGCGCTCGGTCGGAGCGAGGTGCACGACGATGGCCTTCCGCGCGGACGGGTGGGGCGTGCGGGGCGGGGTGTAAGGGGTGGGGCGTGCGGGGTGGACGCGGTGTGATCCGCGTACCGGGTCGGGGCAGCCGGGTTCCTCGGTGCCCGGGTGCCCCTGATGCCCCCGGTGTCGCGGAGCCTTGTCCTCTTCGGAACGGGACTCCGGCACCACCGGCCACCGCGTTTCTGACTGTCCGTCAGGTTTGCTTCCGTTGTCAATGCCCATGCCGCGAGCCGGCAGGCGGCAGGCGGCAGGCAGCAGGCAGCAGGCAGCAGGCAGCCGAAGCGACAGGGGGCGGGGCAGCTCCTATGCGAACGGCCCGGGCGACCGTGCCGAAGCACCGCCGCCCGGGCCGTCGATCACCCCCCGGACTGACTCGACCCCTCAGGCGGGGTCGTGGCTCACCGCAGGCGGGCGAAGTTCACGGCGACGATCCCGTTGCCCTGGTTGATCGACGTGAACGCGGAACCGTTCACCTGGGCGGTGTTGTTCTGATTGGAGGCGCCGGAGCCGACCGCCTGCTGCTGTGTGGTGGACGAATTGCCCCGGTTGTCGTGCCCGACCCCGCTGCCGCTGACGGTCGCCACCGCCGCGTTCGATCCGTTACCCGCGATGGCTCCGTTGTCGGCGGTGGCCACACCCGAGCAGAGGGCGGCAGCCAGGGGCAGCGCGGCAACAGCGGCGAGGACGCGGGCGGTACGGATGCTTGCCATGTCAATTCCTCCAGGAACTGGAAGTACGGGTAGTTCGGCTCGTTCCGGGCCGGCCCTGCGTGGCGCAAGTACGGCCCGTTCCAAGGCAGTTGGCCGACCGCCCCGGACGCTCTGTGACGACGTCGCGACATCAGAGTTGCCCACCGAATCCCCGGCGAACCAGTCATTGGGGCACCTTTCGCCCGCAAGCGTGAGGACAAGTCGATAAACCTGTATGCGCCCCCAACTCGCTCCCCCTTCCGGCACCAATTGCGACCCCGCCGCAGGAGCCCGCGCCCGCCAAGGGAAGAACCGTTTCCGCTCAGATTCGGCCAACCTGTGCCGTCACCCGCAGCTCACCGGAAGTACATCGGGACGCCACCGTGTCGTCGTTCGGGACGGGTGGGGTCGGGGGCGTACGGGGGGCGGGCGTGCGGGGAGCGTCCCGGGGGGCGCCAGGGGGAACGGCCGGGGGGCCGGGGTGCGGGGGCGCGGAGGGCGCAAGGGGGAGCGGCCGGGGGCGTCAGGGGAGGCGATCGGGGGGCCGGGCGCAGGGGGGCACCCGGCCCCCGGGACCGCTGCGAAGCCTGGCGCAGGGGGCACCCGGCTCACCCGGGACCGCCCCGGGGGCCGACCCGGCCGCCCCCGACCGCCCCTCGCCGCCCGGAAAGGGGATTCCCTTTCTCGAACATTCGTACGAACATGGAGCCATGGCCACCATCGACCGGCAGGCCGCCACCCTGGCCCTCGCCCACGCCCTGTCCGCCGCCGAGCGCGGCCTGCCCGTCATCCCGTTGTCCCGCTCCAAGCTGCCCGCGCTGCCCTCGTCGCACCGGGCCGACCCCAAGCCTGCGCTGTGCCGGGGAGAGTGCGGGCTGCCAGGGCACGGGGTGCACGACGCCACCACCGACCCCGCCGGGGTGCGCGCGCTGTTCGCGGCCGCGCCATGGGCCACTGGTTACGGCATCGCCTGCGGCAGGCCGCCGCACCACCTCATCGGGATCGACCTGGACACGAAGCCGCCGGGCACCGATTCCACGGCGGCGCTCCAACACCTGGCCCTGCGCCACCTGTTCACCATCCCGGAGACGGTGGTCGTGATCACCCCGAGCGGAGGCCGTCACGTGTGGCTGACCGGACCGCCGGACACGGTCGTCCCGAACTCGGCGAGCCGTCTGGCACCCGGCATCGACATCCGGGGCGCCGGCGGCTACCTCGTGGGACCGGGTTCACTGAGCGGCCAGGGCATCTACCGTCTCGCGCCCGGCACCGCCCACCTGGGCCCCGCCCCCTGCCCCCGTACGCTGCTCAACTTGCTCACTCCCCCGACGCGACCCCATCACCCCCAGCGGCCGGGCGGGCATCACGGACAGGGCCTGGTCCAGTTCGTCCTGGCCGCGCATGAGGGCCAGCGCAACACCAGGCTGTTCTGGGCGGCCTGCCGCGCGTACGAGAACGGCATGGGCGAAGAACTCAACGCCGCCCTCACCGAAGCGGCCATCCGCACCGGCCTCACCCCCCGCGAGGCCCACGCGACCATCGCCTCGGCGGCTCGGATGAGCGCGACGAGGTAACGCACGGGGGCCTGCGGCCGGGGCAACTCCTAATCGCATGAGGCTTTGCCGCCTGGGCAGCGACCCACGCCCGGCAGCGCCGCCGCACTCCAAACCCCGAAAAGGGGCGCCCCGGCAACCGGAACGCCCCTTCTCCGCAGGCCAAATGGCCGACACACGCGGTGGGTGTGGGATTTGAACCCACGGTGACTCGCGCCACGACGGCTTTCAAGACCGTCAACGCAGCAACACGTACCGCCTATCAGAGGTGGTGCGGGCCCCTCTTACGAGCTTGCTGGCCTTGCTGGCCCGCACATGGCCACGGCCCCCTGAATCTAGCGAGTCGAGGAGGTCACGCTTCATCCTCGATCGCTTCACTGGCGGTCCCGGCCCGCGGCCTTCGCTGCACCAGTGGGGCCACGGCCGCCACGACGCCAGCGGACGTACCCACTGGTGCCGCAAGGTTCGGATAGGTGAGCACCAGAATCACGACCGCGAGCGCCACCGCCGCCAGGCCAAGGAAGCACAGCTTCCGTCGTCGCTCTGCACTGGTGGGAACGGCGGGCTTCACCCCTGCTGCACCCACTTGCTCGACGTGCGGTTGTTCAGGGACTGTAGGTACCGTCATGGCTAGACCTTTCTCGCGCTAGGGAAATGGTCGGGGCGGCTCCCGTGCCCGCGGGGGCCGCCTTTTTTGCGACCACGCCACCCGTCGACGGCAATAGTGACAGCGAGTGAAGCCTCAGCCAATCTGCCTATCCACAGGCCTTGTGGATAAGGCCCGGTCTCACTGTGCGTAAGTCGTCATATCCTGTGCACAGCATGGTGGACAGACCGGTGCGTAACCCACAGACGCATCCACAAAGCCCTGCCTGACCTGCGTCGACACAATGCCCATACTGTGGGTAAGAAAAATCTTTCGAAATGGCGCACCATCACGGCAGGTTAATTCGGAAGGCTTGATTCCGAATTTATTCTATTCGCGTAGACCATAGCCAGGTAAGGGATACCCGCGGCTAACACCACTGACGGCGATAAACATCGACCGAAGGTGAACAGCCCGACCGCCCGACGCGTCCCCTCCGGGGTCGTGATCGCCAGACCAAGAGCCCTTGTGCTGCGCCCAGGATGAGGTCTGGCCTCACGTGCCCCATGTGTCTCTGCCTGGCAACTCCACCGACACCGGCCGCGCGCAGCGAGCCGCGCATGACTGTCGTGCCCCTCCTCAGACTGGACCGGGAGATAGATGAGCATGGCTAAGACGTCCACGATTGCCCCCGACTACGCTGGTCACCATCGGCTGACGAACGGGGAGAGTGCTCTGAGAATGGGACCGAAGTCGACGAGGGTCTACCTAACGATCCGGTCGTGGATCGAGTCGGGGAAGTACGGGCCCGGGCGACAAGCTCCCCTCCGAGCGCAGCATGAGCGCCGAACTGGAGATTGGCCGCACGGCCCTGCGTCAGGTGCTCACACGGCTGGCGAGCGAGCTAATCATCAAGGCCTACGATCGCAGCTCGTACCGCGTCGTAGGGGGTGAATCAGGAGTGGCCACCCCAGCGGGACTGGAGCCGTGGACGATCCACGGACGTAGGCCGGTTTACGAGAACAGGTGGGTCAGTCTCGACCTTGTCGACGTCGAGCCCTCGGGGTTGAGCGGTTCGAGCACCATGTCGTCAATCTCCATCACGTGGCCATTACGGCAGTGATCGACGATCAAGACCGCGTGCTGATGTTGTGGCGCTACCGCTTCGTTCCGCAGCAATGGGGTTGGGAGCTTCCCGGCGGGATCGTGGACGAAGGCGAAGATGCCTTGACCACGGCAGCACGGGAAACCGAGGAAGAGACGGGCCGGCGTCCGACGAACCTGGAGCACGTCGTGACCTACCAACCCATGATCGGGGTGGTGGACTCCCCACACGAGATTTTCGTGGCCCAGGGCGCGGTGAAGGTTGGCGAACCGACGGACGCCGAGGAAGCTGGCCATGTCGCGTGGGTCCCACTGGCTGATGTTCCGAAGCTCATGGCCGCATCGAACGAGTACTGCACCGTCTGGGACGCGGCCCGCGAAGCCGTGCTCACCCCTGCTGAAGTGAAGTCCGGCATGGCCGCTGTGCCGTACTGCCTGCGCCATGCCGCCGTATCCCTCTGGATCAAACAAGGTGTGGACCCGGTGGAGGTCGCATACCGCGCCGACCACAGCGTCGCGGTGCTCTACCGCTTCTACGCCAAGCTCCTGAAGGGCAGTTCCGCCCATGCCAACAGCCTGATTCAGAAGGGTCTGGAGGAGGCAGAAGGGGCCTGATCCTGGCCCACGTATGGCCCACAAACACTGGTCAGAGGCGGTACACCTCCGAACCAGGGTGAGACAGGCCAAGGCAAGAGGGCGTGACCCCGGACCGGGATCACGCCCTCTGACCAGCGCTAACGCTGACCTGCGGTGGGTGTGGGATTTGAACCCACGGTGACATCGCTGCCACGACGGTTTTCAAGACCGTTCCCTTAGGCCGCTCGGGCAACCCACCCACGCCCCCGCCTCACCAGGCGCGGAGCGACCTACAGCCTACCGGCCGCGGTGCGCTGTGTGGGCCCTTGGGGTGGGTCGGGTTCGTGGGTGGCCCGCTTGCCGGTCGGGGGCGTGGAGGCCCGGCGCGGGTCACCACTCGGGGCCCGCCGGGTGGTGAGGGCCCGGCTCGGCGGGGTCGTCAGTTGCTGTCGCCCTTTCGTTCGCCCAGGGTGATCGTCACCGTGTTCTCCTTGCCGTCCCGCTTGTACGTCAGCGGGACCTGGTCGCCCGGCTTGTGCGTCCAGATCTCGCTGATGAGCGTCGGGCCGCTGTCGATGGGCATGTCGCCGAACTTGGTGATGACGTCACCCGGCTTCAGGCCCGCCTTGTCCGCGGGGCCGCCCGGCGTGATCGGCTGCTGGCTTCCGTTGCCCTGCGGGGAGATCTGCGCGCCGTCCGTACTGTCGCCGCCTCCGGGCATGCCGCCCGGGCCGCCCTGCTGGATGCCGACGGAGGCGCCGATCACCGGGTAGACCGGCTGACCGGTCTTGATGAGCTGGTCCGCGACGTTCTTCGCCTGGTTGATCGGGATGGCGAAACCGAGGCCGATCGAGCCCGCCTGCGACTGGCCGCCCATGCCGCCGGTGCCCGCCGACTGGATCGCCGAGTTGATGCCGATGACCGCGCCGGCCGAGTTGATCAGCGGTCCGCCCGAGTTGCCCGGGTTGATGGAGGCGTCGGTCTGTAGGGCGCTCATGTACGAGGCCTTGGAGTTCTGCCCGTCGCTCGAGGCCACTGGACGGTTCTTGGCGCTGATGATGCCAGTGGTGACGGTGTTGGAGAGGCCGAAGGGCGCGCCGATCGCGATTGTCGAGTCACCGACCGCGACCTTGTCCGAGTTGCCGAGGGACAGCGGCTTCAGGTTCGCCGGGGCGTTCTTCAGCTTGATGACGGCCACGTCGTAGCCCTGGGCGCGGCCCACCACTTCGGCGTCGTACTTCTTGCCGTTGGAGAACGTCGCGGAGAGCTTGCCGCCGGTCGCCGCGGAGGCCACCACGTGGTTGTTCGTGAGGATGTGGCCTTCCTTGTCGTAGATGAAGCCGGTGCCCGTGCCGCCCTCGCCGTCATTGCCCTGCGCGTCGATCGTCACCACGCTGGGCAGCGAGTTCGCGGCGACTCCCGCCACCGTGCCCGGGTCGCGCTTGAAGTCCTTGGGTGTGTCGGAGGACGCCACCGTGGTGGAACCCGATCCTCCGTTGTCGTGGTCCGCCGCGAAGTAACCGATCGCTCCGCCGATGCCGCCGGCCACCAGGGCCGCCGCCACGACGGCCGCGATCAGGGCGCCGCCGCGCTTGCGCCGCGCGGGGGGCTCCGGGGCGCCCCACGGTTCGCCGGGCCGGCCCTCGCCGTCGCCTCCGTAGGAGCCACCGCCACCGTAGGAACCGTCGCCTCCGTAGGAGGGGAGCGTGGGCGGGGGCGGGGGCCATCCGGCGCCGCCGCCCTGCTGCGGGGCGGCCGGCTCGTGCGCGGCGTGCGCGTGCGGCGCCGGAGCGCCTGGGGTCGGCGGCAGCGGCGCGGTGGCCGGATCGTGGCCGGGCCGCGGGTCATGGCCGGGCTGCGGGTCATGGCCCGGCCGCGGGTCGGCGCTCTGTGACGGCGGTACGGATCCGTGGACGAGCGTGCTCTCCGCCTCGCCCGGCACCGCGCTCGACGGGGCCGGGGCGGCTTCCCGTGCCGGGACGGCAGGAGCTTCGGCGGGCTCGGGAGGTGCAGCAGGTGCAGACGACGGGGCAGGCGGGACGGCCGGGACCGCGGTGCCCTCGTTCTCGGTGCTCACAGCTTGCTCTCCTCGGTTTCCACTTGGTCTGGGGTCTGGGGGACGATTGGTCTGGCGGTCATTCGGTCGGGCGGTCGGGCGGTACAGCGGTCTGACGGGCCGGCAGATGTCGCTGCCTCGGGGCCCGGTGGGGTCCTGCGCGGTGCGGCGGTGCGTGGTGGTGGTGCTCGGGGTCGCTGCCGGGCGCCGGCGTGGGGCCCGGCAACAACCATGGTGCGCCAGGGGTCCGACATCGGACCCCGCACTGTGCGGATGACTCCGCTCAGCTTTTCCCACCGCACGTCAGGCCACTGTAAGCAGGAGCTGTGTATTCGCGCGCGAACCTGTGCCCCGGCGGGTGGCACGATGACGCGGTGACTCAAGCACGGCAGCACAGCCCGCACACCCCCGACCCCGCCCGCGTCCAAGTGGTGGCCCACCGAGGAGCCTCCGAGGACGCCCCCGAGCACACGCTCGCCGCGTACATGAAGGCGATCGAGGACGGGGCCGACGCCCTGGAATGCGATGTCCGCCTCACCGCCGACGGCCACCTCGTCTGCGTCCACGACCGGCGTGTCAACCGCACCTCCAACGGCCGGGGCGCCGTGTCCGCCCTGGAACTGTCCGAGCTGGCCGCGCTCGACTTCGGCTCCTGGAAGGACAGCGAGGAGAGCCCGGACTGGAAGGACCGCGAGTTCACCTCCGTCCTGACCCTGGAGCAGCTGCTCGAACTCGTCGCGGACGCGGGGCGCCGGGTCGAGCTGGCCATCGAGACCAAGCACCCCACCCGCTGGGCCGGCCAGGTCGAGGAACGCCTCGTTCACCTGCTCAAGAGGTTCGGCCTCACTCAGCCGCCGCCGGCCGGTCAAACCTCCCCGGTCCGCATCATGAGTTTTTCCGCGCGCTCCCTGCACCGGGTGGCCGCCGCCGTCCCGGAGATCCCGACGGTCTATCTGATGCAGTTCCTGTCGCCGCGGCTGCGCGACGGACGGCTGCCGGCCGGCGCGCGGATCGCGGGCCCCGGCATGCGGATCGTGCGTAACCACCCCGCCTACATCGAGCGATTGCACCGCGCGGGCCACCGCGTACACGTCTGGACGGTGAACGAACCCGAGGACGTGGATCTGTGCGTAAGCCTCGGAGTGGAGGCAATCATCACCAATCGCCCGAAACAGGTTCTGTCCCAACTGGGCCGCATGTAACGGCCATTACAGGGTGTGCTCCGGCGCGTTCGTTCCGTATTCGACCGTGACGAATGCGTCTCTCGACGTCGGTTGGCCGGTTTCCGGTCCAGTCCATTGGGGCATTCACACCGTGGCGTGGGGCAAAGGAGGTCTCGGGGGTGGCGTTGGTGGTGGCACAGGAAGTGCCCACGTCGTCGAGCATGGCCGTACCCCATGGCCCTGCGGGCGTGGGCAAGGCACGGCACCGGATGCGCGAGCAGCTGCTCGGCAACGGGGTGTCGGAGCCGGTCGTCGACGATGCCGTTCTGATCCTTTCCGAACTGCTCAGCAATGCCTGCCGGCACGGCAGGCCGCTGGGACGGTCCGACATAGGTGAGGGCGACGTCGAGGCGGCCTGGCGGATCGACAAGGCGGGGCGGCTGACGGTCGAGGTCACGGACGGCGGCGGCCCGACCCGGCCCGTTCCGGCGACGCCGTCGGTGACCGCGCGCGGCGGCCGGGGGCTGAACATCATCAGCGCCCTCGCCCAGGACTGGGGCATCAAGGACAGCGCGTCCGGCGAGGTCACCGTGTGGGTCATCCTCACGGGGGCGCACCGTCACGACGATTTCGCTACGCGCGTCACAGCGCGCGCGACGGCGGTCGGCCTGGAGTACGCGGACGCGCTCGACGACCTGGACTGAGGACGGCTCCGCACCCCGGCGCGTTAGACGACCTGGACTGAAGGCGACACCGCACCCCGGCGCGTTAGACGACCTGGACTGAAGGCGACACCGCACCCCGGCGCGCTCGACGACCTGGACTGAAGGCGACACCGCACCCCGGCGCGCTCGACGACCTGGACTGAAGACGGCACCGCACCCCCGGATCGCCCTTACCCGGGCCCCGGGGGCGTGGGGCCGCGTCCCGCCGGTCCGGGCGGCTAGGCTCGCGCCGACACAGCGACACCGCACCACCGCAGTCGGGAGAGAGCCACACCATGGCCAAGAAGCGTCCGCAGACGAAGGCCGTCAAGCCGCAGATCAGCGACGGGGAAATCCCGGTCGTCGGGGCCCGGGAGCCCTGCCCCTGCGGCTCCGGCCGCCGCTACAAGGCCTGTCACGGTCGCGCCGCCGCGCACGCCGTGACCGAGCTGGTCCAGCGCCCGTTCGAGGGCCTTGCGGGAGAGTGCGACTGGGTCGCCCTGCGCGAGCTGGTCCCCGCCGCGACCGTACCGCTGACCCTGAAGGACGGGCTGCCCGACGGCGTGCCGTCCGTGACGCTGGCGACCGTGCTGCCGATGGCGTGGCCCGCGTTGCGCCGCGAGGACGGCTCGGTGCTGCTCGGCCTCCAGAACGACACGCCGTCCGGCGACATCAGCCGCGACCTGGCCGACACGCTCCGGCGCACCCTGGTGGCCGAGCCCGGCTCGCCGGTCGTCGCCCAGCGCGCCGAGTCCGACGGCCCCCGCCTCCAGGACCTGCTCGACCCGGCCGCCCCGTTCGAGCCCGAGGTGCACACCGGCTTCGAGTTCTGGGTGCCGGACGCGGACAGCGCCGCCTCCGAGGTCGCCGCCTCCCTGGAGCGGGCCAACGCCGCCGCGATCCCGACCGTACGGCTCACGTCGGTGGACTCCTCGTACTGGTGCGAGACCCCCGAGAAGAACCACCTGCGCTGGGTCATGCCGCACCCCGAGGAGAAGCTGCTCGACGCGCTGGCGCGGCTGCACGCGGCCGGCACGTCCTCGCTCGGCGAGGGGACCCGCCTGGTCGGCTCGTTCCGAGCGCACGGCCTGACCGTGCCGGTGTGGGACCTGCCGGCCGGGATGGGCGCCGAGGAGTGCGAGAAGCCCGCGGCCGCGTTCGCCGAACGCCTCGCCGGGGCGCTCGCGAACGAGGAGCCGCTGAGCGCGGAGGAGCGCCGGGCCAGGGGCGGGCTCACCAACCGCCAAGTGACGCTCAGCTGAGAGTGACCGAGGACCCCCCTTTCGGTCGGCCGACAGGTGACTCCTGTCACAACTCCCCGTACTGACAGGTAAATCGGTGTCCGAATTACCGAGATCGAATTTGCGAACGACCGATCTCTTGTTACCGTTCTAAGAGCCCGGTCGCTGGTGCATCCCCCGTCGCCAGCGATCGGGCCCTTCATTTTCCGGTTCGGTCAACGAGCCCCGCGTTCCGTGGAGTTGCTGCCGGAACGCAGCAGCAGCGGTGAGTCCTCTCCCGCCCCCGCGAACTCCGCCACCGCCGAATACGCCCCCGCTCCCGCGCCGCGCCCGGGTGTGCTCTCGTGCGGCGTTTCGCAGGAATCGGGCTGGTCATCGGCCGCCACCTGGCAGTCCGTCTCCAGCGTCCTGTCCTCGGGACCCATCAGCGTCAGGACGGCGCCCAGCTCCTGGCCGGTGGCGTTGCGGTAGTAGGCGCGCGCCCAGGTGTCGCGTCCTTGGCTCAGCACACACGTCTGTGCCTCGACCCCTTCGGGGGAGAGAAGTTCGGGACCGCACCGCGCCGTCGCGTCCTCGGACGAAGGCAACGGTGAGCCGTGCCCCCACGCGGGGACGTGTGTGAGGGGGCTTTTTGCGTCAACCGCCGGGCCCGTTTTCTCGGGCCCTCCGGCGGGTCCCGCCGAGGCGGCCAGCGGCAGCAGCACGGTGCCCACCACGACGGCCGCGAGCCCGGCCACGCGCAGGTGCTGGAGATTCATGGGGGACCCGCCTGCCCTGGAATTCCTGATGGTGGGCCGAAGATATCCACGGAAACCAGGCGCTTGGTCGCCCGGGCACCCAATTCCCGTACAACCGGGGCCCCCTCGCACCCGAAAGAGTGAAGGCGGCCCGGGAACCGGACCGCCTTCGCGCTCATTGGGCCGGCCCCAAGGACCGGCGCTCCTTCAGTGGCCGGCTTCAGTAGGCCAGCCGGCTTCCGCCGTCCGGTGCGCTGGTGCTCGCCGCGACCAGCGCGTCCACCACCGTCTCCACATCCGGCAGCCAGGGCCCCCTCGCCCCGAGCGGCGGCCGCTCCCAGCGGATCCGGCCCTTGCCGGTCTGTGACGGGGGCAGCACCAGATATCCGCCCTCGCTGTGGAAGCGGAGCGAACTGGGCACCCAGTCCTTGGAGTACAGGAGCTCGCCCAGCCGCTCCATCGAGTACGGCGCCACCAGGAGCGACCACCGGGTGGGCGTCGCCACGACGGGGCCGAGCCGCACGCCCATGGAGTCGAGGGCGGCGAGCGCCCGGGCTCCGGCGAGGGCCGGCAGGCTGATCGCGCAGGGCGCGCCGGCTCCGGTGGCGAGCAGCACCGGCGCGGCCGGCCGGTTCGTCCACCACCAGCGGATCATGCGCTCGTCGGTGGTGGCCGCGAGCAGCACGGGGTCGAAGGGATGCGCTCCCGGTACCACGCATTCGGGGTCGGGGCAGGCACAGCCGCGGCCGCCCGCGGCCAGTCCCACACCGGGGAGCACGGGCCATTTCCATTGGGTCGCACAGGTCAGCGCGGCGCCGAGCTGAGCAGCCCTTTCACTGCGCCAAAGCCGGAACCTGCGTCGCCTTCCTAGGATCTCGCGCATGGGCGCTCGTTCCTTTCCGTTGAACGCCGAGTCCACATCACATGACGTGTGCATAACTTCACTGCGCGTACGTGCTCCGTGAGCAGGCGGTGGAGATACCCGCCGGGACCGAACGCGGATCGTCACCGCGGCGGGCGACGGCCACGGCCCGTAACCATTTAAAGCATGGCGAAGGGTGGCGCGTGCCTGGCGCTTGCCGTCCTGTTGTGCAAAAACCCCGCCACTCGGGGGTGAGGCGTGGCCGGTCGGCTCTTAAGACGCTGCGGCCGGCCGCAAGGTTCCAGGGCTCCTGAACCGCCCCGGACCACACCGATTACGTACCCAACACGGTTGAAACGACGCACAGTTGAACGTCTTCAGTCGACCCCAGGGCGAGGCCGCCAGGGGCATTTTTCGGTCAACTTGAACGCCCCACGGACACCAATAGTCCCGCCAGGACAATGCTGGACATCCCCTCACTTGTGCGTGTACATGTGGAAGCATGGATAGCGGCGCAGAATGACATGGGGGTTTGCGATGCTATTGCGCAGAATCGATCAGTCGGAAAGCCGACTGCCATGAGCGCCCCTCACCTGCCGAAAGTGGCTGGAATCAATCCAGCTGTTCCGCCCCCGGCGCACACTCACGCGCCGCTGCCCTCACCCGTCGCCCCCACCCCACCCGGCGCGGTGCTCCAGGACCGACTCGCCGGCTGGGTCTCCGACCTCACCACGCTGCACGAACTCACCGAACGGCTCGCCCGCACCACGGTGCTCGGCGCCGCCCTCGACGAACTCCTCACGGCGGGCGCCGCCCTGGTCGGCGCCCGGCGCGGCCTGGTCGTCATGGAACCGGCGGACGGACTCGGCCCGGTCGTCACCACCGGTCTCGGGCTCGCCCACGCCGACCTCGGCCACATCGAGACCGTGCCGCGCAGCGCCACCGCCTACGGCCGGATCCTGGACGGGCTGCCCGGCGCCGACGGCGGCGCCGACCTCATGGCGGACCCCGACGGCCTCGATCCGCGCCACCGCGAGGTCGCCGCCCGCCTCGGCTACGCCGCCAGCTACGCCCTGCCCCTGAGCACCGACGGCGCGGGCCGGCTCGGCGCCGCCGTCTGGCTCTACGACGAGAGCGCGGAGCCCGGGGAGCGCCAGCGGCACCTGGCCGGCCTCTACATCCGCTACGCCGCCGAACACCTGGCCCGCCTGGTCGAACTGGAGCGGGCCCGCGCCCGGGTGGCGACCATCGCCGAGGAACTGCTGCCCAGCCGGCTGCCCCGGGTCGCCCGGGTCCAGCTGGCCGTCCGCCACCGCACAGGACCACTCGGCGGCGGCGACTGGTACGACGCGCTGCCCCTGCCCGAGGGCGCGCTCGGGCTCGCGGTCGGCTCCGTCACCGGGTCGGGTCCGAGCGCGGTCGCCGCGATGGGACGGCTGCGCGCGAGCCTGCGGGCGTACGCCGTGATGGAGGGCGAGGACCCCGTGGCCGTGCTCTGCGACCTCGAACTGCTGCTGCGCCTGACCGAGCCCGCCCGCTCGGCGACCGCCCTCTTCGCCTACTGCGAGCCCGCCCGGCGCAAGATCGTGCTCGCCGGCGCGGGGCACGCCCCGCCGTTGATCATCGGGGAGCGGCGCACCGAGTTCCTCGAGACCTCGCTCTCCGCGCCGCTGGGCATGCTGGCCTGCTGGGAGGCGCCGAGCGTGGAGCTGTCACCGGGCCCAGGAGAAACGGTGCTGCTGTACACGGACGGCCTGCTGCGCCGCACCGGCGACCCCATGGACCGCGCGTTCGCCCGGCTGCACGCGGCGGCGGCGAGCGTCCCCCGTGCGGTGCGCGACGACCCGGACGCCGTGCTCGACCATGTGCTGCGCGCCCTCCTGCCCGAAGGCGCCGACGGGGTGGACAGCACCGAGGACGTGGTGATGCTCGCGGCCCGCTTCGCCTAGGGCGGCCCGGGCGCGGGCCCCGACCAGCGCCGGTAAGAGGCACTACGGCCCTGGACCCCCTTCCGCACGCCCGTACGATGGTGGAGGTCCCCCGTGCTCGCGCAGTACCGGGGGAGTGCGACGTCGTACCAAGTGGAGGCAGACCGTGGCGGACCAGCTCACTCCGGAGACCCCGGGGGACGAAGCGGACGAGAAGCCGATCCAGCAGCGGAAGAACGGCCTGTACCCGGGCGTGTCCGACGAGCTGGCCGAGAACATGAAGAACGGCTGGGCCGACACCGAGCTGCACGGCCTCGAACCGATCGCCCAGGCCGGTCACACCGCCGACCGCCGCGCCGCGCTCTCCCGGCGCTTCCCCGGCGAGCGTCTGGTGATCCCCGCGGGCAACCTGAGGACCCGCTCGAACGACACCGAGTACAGCTTCCGCGCCTCGACCGAGTACGCGTACCTGACCGGCGACCAGACCGAGGACGGCGTGCTCGTCCTTGAGCCCACCGGTGAGGGCCACGAGGCGACGATCTACCTGCTGCCTCGCTCCAACCGCGAGAACGGTGAGTTCTGGCTGTCCGGCACGGGCGAGCTGTGGGTCGGCCGCAGGCACTCCCTGGCCGAGGCGGAGCAGCTGCTCGGGCTGCCCGCGAGGGACGTCCGCGAGCTGGCCGCCGCGCTGGGCGACGCCACGGGTCCGGTCCGCTGCGTACGGGGTCACGACGCCGCCATCGAGGCCGCGCTCGCCGACAAGGTGACCGCCGAGCGCGACGAAGAGCTGCGCGTGTACCTCTCCGAGGCGCGCCTGGTGAAGGACGCGTTTGAAATCGCGGAGCTTCAGAAGGCGTGCGACTCGACCGCCCGCGGTTTCGAAGACGTCGTCAAGGTGCTCGACAAGGCCGAGGCGACCAGCGAGCGCTACATCGAGGGAACGTTCTTCCTGCGCGCCCGCGTCGAGGGCAACGACATCGGCTACGGCTCTATCTGCGCGGCCGGCCCGCACGCCACCACCCTGCACTGGGTGCGCAACAACGGCGAGGTCCGCTCCGGCGACCTGCTGCTCCTCGACGCAGGCGTGGAGACCAACGAGCTCTACACCGCCGACATCACCCGCACCCTGCCGATCAACGGCACCTTCTCGCCGCTCCAGCGCAAGATCTACGACGCGGTGTACGAGGCCCAGGAGGCCGGCATCGCGGCGGTGAAGCCGGGCGCCGCCTACCGCGACTTCCACGACGCGGCCCAGCGCGTGCTCGCCGAGCACCTGGTCGCGTGGGGCCTGCTCGGCGACCTGGACGTCGACAAGGTCCTCGAACTGGGCCTCCAGCGCCGCTGGACCCTGCACGGCACCGGTCACATGCTCGGCATGGACGTCCACGACTGCGCGGCCGCGCGCACCGAGACGTACGTCGGCGGCGACCTGGAGCCGGGCATGTGCCTGACGGTCGAGCCGGGCCTGTACTTCCAGGCGGACGACCTGACCGTGCCCGAGGAGTACCGGGGCATCGGCGTCCGGATCGAGGACGACATCCTGGTCACCGAGGACGGCAACAAGAACCTCTCCGCCGCGCTGCCGCGCCGCGCGGACGAGGTCGAGGCGTGGATGGCCCAGGTCAAGCAGGCCTGACCCCGCTCCACTCGTCGCCCGGGGGCGCGCCGCTCAGCCCACCTCGAGCAGCGCGCCCTCGCGCCATTTGAGGATCTTGTCGAAGCTGACCACCGCGCCCCGGCCGGGCCGGTTCCTGAAGTGCACGTGGTCGGCGAGCTGTTCGATCAGACCGAGGCCCCTGCCGTGCTCGGCGAGACAGCCGGTCCTGGCGGGCGCCGTGGTGGTGCGCCGGGCGCGCCGGACGGGAAAGCCCGGGCCGGAGTCGGCGACCTCGATGCGGCACTTCTCGCCGTCGAGATAGGCCGTCACCCGGTACGCCGCCGATTCACCCCCCGACACCGTGTCCCCGCCGTGCTCGACCGCGTTGGCACAGGCTTCGGTGAGGGCGACCGACAAGTCGTAGGAGACGTCGGGATCGACCCCGGCGCTCTCCATGGCGCCGAGCAGAAGACGACGGGCGAGCGGCACGCTCGCGGCCTCGCGCCGCAAGTGCAGAGACCACCAGATGCTCATGCTCCAGCCTCCTGGCTGCGGCGCTGCGGCTCGTCAGGGCCCTTCTCTCCACGGGCGCAGTATTGCCGCAACCACTCACTCGTAAGCGCCCTCTTGACGTGATGGCGCCCGTTCGGCGGATGTACGTGCCCCGCACGCCGGTGTAAAGCCCCCTGAACCTCCTCCTCCGTATCGTCCGATCGGCAGGAAAGATCACGCCGTACCGGCCGCCCCCAGCCAAAGGCGACGTTTGGGACCTGGCGTATGGGGCGGGTAAGCGCAGTGCGATGATGGCCCCGCCATGTCTTCCCTCCACGCCCCAGCAGGCGCCGGGCTCCGGCTGCTCAGGGCCGCGGTGTTCGCCGCGGTCTGCGTCGTGCTGTCCGCGATGGGACACGCCATGGCGGCCTGCGCGAGCGTGCCGTGGTGGACGCTGCTCGCCGGCTTCCTCGGACTGTTCGCGGTCGTGGCGCCGCTCGCCGGGCGGGAACGCTCCCTGTCCTCCATCGCGGGCGCCCTCGCGGCCGGCCAGCTCGGCCTGCACACCCTGTTCGGCGTGGGCCAGCACACGGCGGCCGCCTCCGGCGACGGCTCCACCGGCGACCTGCCGCTGATCCGGTTCGCGGGGCACCTGCTCTGCGGCGCGGGCGCGACACCGCTCAGCGCGACCGACGCCCGGCGCATCGTGAGCGACGCGGGCATCGACCCCGCCAGGATCGCGGACGCCGGCCACGCCACCGTGCCCGGCACGGCGCGGATGGCCGACCTGATGCCCGGCATGATCATGGGATCCGGCGGGACCCCGGCCCACTCCGCGTCCCTCGCCGCGTCCCTGCTGCCCTCGCTCCCCATGCTGCTGTGCCACCTGCTGGCGGCGCTGGTCACGGGATGGCTGCTGCGGCGCGGCGAGGCCGCCCTGTTCGGCGCGGTGCGTCTGGCCGCCGAGTCCGTCACGATCGCGGCCGAGACCGCCTCCGTGCGCTCCCTGCGCCGCGCCCTGTCCTTCGCGCGCGCCCTGTGCGCCGGGCTCCTCGCGGCCGAGGGCCAGGGCCCGCGCGTCCCGCTCGCCGGCCCCCGCGCGACACCTCCCCTGCCCGGGGCGGCACTTCAGCACTCGGTGATCAGGCGCGGGCCGCCCGCGGCGTACGCCCTCGCGGCCTGAACGCGGCCCACTCCCCTCACGTACCGCAGGAGTGGTGTCGCGGGGCCCCGCGCACCCGTGCGCGGTGGCCGTCCCCACCCTTTCCGCTCACTGGAGTGTCACTGCCATGAACGCCTTCCGTTCGCGTACCCGTATCGCCCTCGTCGGCTCCCTCGCCGCCGGTTCCGTCCTGCTGCTGTCGGGAACGGCCTTCGCCCACGTCACCGTGCAGCCCGAGGGAGCGGCCGCCAAGGGCGGTTACGCGGTCGTCGACTTCAAGGTGCCCAACGAGCGCGACAACGCCAAGACCGTCAAGCTCGAGGTCGACTTCCCGACCGACCACCCGCTGGCGTCCGTCATGCCGCAGCCGGTGCCGGGCTGGAACGTCGAGGTCACCAAGTCCAAGCTCGACAAGCCGCTGACCGTGCACGGCAAGCAGATCAACGAAGCCGTCACCAAGGTGACGTGGAGCGGCGGCGCGATCGAGGCCGGCCAGTTCCAGAAGTTCCCGCTGTCCGTCGGCTCCCTGCCCACCGACACCGACCAGCTGGTCTTCAAGGCGCTCCAGACGTACGACAACAACGAGGTCGTGCGCTGGATCGAGGAGGCGAAGAAGGGCGCGGCCGAGCCCGCGAACCCCGCGCCGACCCTCCAGCTGACCGCCGCCGCGGGCCAGGGCGGCGCCGCTCCCGCCGCCGACACGAGCGCCACCGCCCAGAAGACCGCGGCCACGTCCTCATCGGACACCGACAACACCGCGCGGATCCTTGCCGTCGTGGGCATCGTCGTCGGCGCCGCCGGCGTGGCCTTCGGCGTGTTCGCCGGACGGCGCCGCTCCGCGTAATCGCCCCGCACTCCTTCCACCGGAAAAGACCGGAACATCACCTCATGCGCACCAAGACCGCGCTGACTGCCGCCGCCCTCGCGGTGGCAGCGGCGCTCACCCTGACCGCGTGCGGCAGCAGCGGTGACGGGGGCTCGAACAGTCCCCTCGCCGATGTCTCCGCCTCCGCGAAGACCCAGGCCGCGACCGTGCTCGACCGGCCGTTCGCCAAGCCCGACTTCGTCCTGACGGACACCAACGGCAAGAAGTTCGACTTCCGCGCCGAGACCAAGGGCAAGCCGACGCTCATCTACTTCGGCTACACCAACTGCCCGGACGTCTGCCCGCTCACCATGGGCAACATCGCCGTCGCCAAGAAGTCGCTGCCCAAGGCCGACCAGGACAAGCTCCAGGTCGTCTTCGTGACCACCGACCCCGAGCGCGACACCCCCGCCTCGCTCGGCAAGTGGCTCAAGGGCCAGGACCCGTCCTTCATCGGCCTGACCGGCGACTTCGCCACCATCCAAAAGGGCGCCCGCTCCATCGGCATCGGCATCGACCCGGCCACCAAGGACAAGGACGGCAAGGTCGTCTCGATGCACGGGGCCCAGGTCATCGCCTTCTCCCCCAAGACCGACCAGGGCTACGTCCTGTACGGCGAGGACGCCACCGTCGCCGACTACACCAAGGACCTGCCGAAGATCATCAAGGGGGAGAACCCGTGAACCGCCGCACCACCCGCACCGCCCGCTCCGCCGTCGCCGCCGTCATAGCCCTGTCCGCGGGCCTCGCCCTCGCGGGCTGCTCCGAGAGCGCCGAGGCCAAGCCGAAGCTCCAGGTGAGCGACGCGTTCATGCCGCTGCCCACCAGCGACATGGCCGGCGGCTTCCTCGTCGTCAAGAACGACGGCAAGACCCCCGACAAGCTCACCAAGGTCACCAGCGACCTGTCGGACGACGTCACGATCCACGCGACGAAGGACCAGAAGATGCAGGAGGTGAAGTCCTTCGACATCCCCGCCGGCGGCGAGCTGGACCTCGAACGCGGTGGCAGCCACATCATGTTCATGGGTCTGAAGAAGAAGCCGAAGCAGGGCGACAAGGTCGCCGTCGAGCTGCACTTCGAGAAGGCAGGCACGGTCAAGGTCGACCTTCCGGTGAAGGAAGCCACCTACAACCCGAAGCACCACTGAGGCGTTCCAGAGGGACTTGAGGCACTGACATGACGGCCACCGCCCCCCGCCTTCGAACCACCGCGAGCAGGCCCCTGACCCGGCTGCTGCTCGTCACGGTGGCGCTGCTCGGCGCGCTCCTCGCGGGCGCCGTGCCCGCGTCCGCGCACGCCGCACTCACCGGCAGCGACCCGAAGGACGGGGCGGTGGTCGCCACCGCCCCCGCCCAGGTCGCCCTCACCTTCTCCGAGGGCGTCGCCCTCGACGCCAACTCCATCCGCGTCCTCGACCCCGCGGGCAAGCGCTCCGACACCGCCGAACTGGTCAACCTGTGCAGCGGCGACATCGTCAAGTACGGCGTACGGCTGCGCACCGGCATCCCCAACGGCACCTACACCGTGGCCTGGCAGGCGATCTCCGCCGACAGCCACCCCGTCTCCGGTGCCTTCACGTTCTCCATCGGGGCCCCCTCCGCGACCGCCGCCGTCCTGCCCGACCAGGAGGCGGGCGGCGGCCTCGTCGGCGCCCTGTACGGCATCGCGCGGTACGCGGCGTACGCCGGTTTCGTGCTCCTGGTGGGCGGCGCGGCCTTCGTGCTCGCCTGCTGGCGCCGGGGCGCGGGCGCGGCCCCGGTGCAGCGCGTCGTCGTCGGCGGCTGGCTCACGATGACGGCCGCCACGCTCGCGATGCTCCTGCTGCGCACCCCCTACACCGGCTCGGGCAGGCTCGCGGACGCCTTCGACCTCAACGGGCTGCGGGCCGTCCTTGAGACCAAGCCGGGCGCCGCCCTCGTCTCCCGGCTGCTGCTGCTCGGCGCCGCCGCCCTGTTCGTCGCCGTCCTGTTCGGCGCGTACGCCAAGCGCGAGGACGAGCATCAGAAGGCCGAGAAGCAGGACCTCACCTTCGGCCTCGCCGTCGGCGGCTCCGTGGTCGCCGCCGGACTCGCCGCGACCTGGGCGCTGGCCGAACACGCCTCCACGGGGCTACAGCCCGGTGTCGCCATGCCCGTCGACGTGCTGCACCTGCTGGCCGTCGCGGGCTGGCTCGGCGGACTCGCCACCCTGCTCGTCGCCCTGTACCGCGCCCCGGACATCGAGCGGGCGGCCGTACGGCGCTTCTCACGCCTCGCGTTCGTCAGCGTGAGCGTCCTCGCCGCGACCGGCCTCTACCAGGCCTGGCGGCAGGTCGGCACCTGGCCGGCGCTCACCGACACCACCTATGGGCGGCTGCTGCTCCTCAAGGTCGCCCTGGTCGCCGTCATGCTCGTGGCCGCGTCCCGCTCGCGGCGCTGGACCGCGAGCCTGTCCGAGCGCGCCGCGCCGCCCGCCGAAACCACCGAAACAACCACCGAACCCGCCGAACCCGCCGAAAGCACCGCGATCGCCGGGCAGCGCGTGAGCGAGCCCGAGCCCGTCACCGTCCCCGACGACGGCAAGGACGCCAAGCGGGCCGCCCAACTCGCGCGCCAGGCGGCCGCGATGAGCACCGCACGCGAAAAGCGGGCCCGCGACGCCGACACCGGGCGCAGCGGCCTGCGCCGCACGGTCCTCGCCGAGGCGGGTGTCGCCGTGGTGCTGCTGGCCGTCACGACCGTGCTGACCTCGACCGAGCCCGCCCGCACGCAGGAGGCCGTGGACCGGGCGAAGGCCGGAACGCAGGTAGCCGTCGCGGACCGGCCCGTCGACATCCGGCTGCCGTTCGACACCGGCGGCCCCGGTGGCAAGGGCACCGCCGAACTCACCCTCGACCCGGGCCGCACCGGCGCCAACGACCTGAACGTCTCTCTGACGGACCCGGCGGGCAAACCGAAGGACGCCCCCGAGGTGAAGGTCGCCTTCACGCTGGCCGCCAAGTCGGTGGGACCGCTGCCCGTCGTGCCCGACCGCGTCGCCGCAGGCCACTGGAGCGCGAGCGGGGTGCAGCTTCCGATGGCGGGCGACTGGCAGATCTCGGTGACCGTACGCACCTCCGAGATCGACGAGACGACCGTGGACAAGAACGTCAAGATCGGCTGAGTAGAACTGACATGAGCGAGACCAAGAAAGCCGCGCAGGCCAAGTCCGCCCAGACGGCCACGCCCGCCAAGGCCGGCACCTCCGCCGAGAAGACCGGACGGGACCCGGCCGCCACCGGGCCCGCCCTGGACATCTCCCGGCGCAGACTGCTCGGCACCGTGGGCGGGGTGGGCGCGGCCGGACTCGCTCTGGGCGCGGTGGGCGGCGCCGGCGTCTACGCGGCTGTGGAAACCCCGGACGACACCAGCCCGTTGACGTCGGTCGGCGCCACGGAGGTGATGTTTCACGGGAAACATCAGGCCGGGATCAGCACCCCGCTCCAGTCCACCGGCCACCTGATCGCCTTCGATCTGGCTCCCGGCGCCGGACGCAAGGAGGCGGCCGCCCTGATGCGGCGCTGGTCGCAGACGGCCAAGGCGCTGATGGCGGGCGAGGTCACGGGCGGCGGCGACACCGGCGTCGCCCTGGACGCCGGCCCCTCCTCGCTGACGCTCACCTTCGGCTTCGGCCACAGCTTCTTCGACCGTACGGGGCTCGCCGACCGGCGTCCGGCCCAGCTCGACCCGCTGCCCGACTTCTCCTCCGACCAGCTCGACCCCCAGCGCTCGAACGGCGACCTGTGGGTGCAGATCGGCGCGGACGACGCGCTGGTCGCCTTCCACGCGCTGCGCGCCATCCAGCACGACGCGGGCACCGCGGCGAAGGCCCGCTGGCAGATGAACGGCTTCAACCGCACCCCGGGCGCGACCAAGAAGCCGATGACCGCCCGCAACCTGATGGGCCAGATCGACGGCACCGGCAACCCCAAGGTCGCGGACGCCGACTTCGAGCAGCGCATCTTCGTACCGGACTCCGGTCAGCCGGCGTGGATGGCGGGCGGCTCCTACGCGGTCGTCCGCCGCATCCGGATGCTGCTGGACACCTGGGAGAAGCTGCCGCGCGCCGAGCAGGAGCAGGTGATCGGCCGCAGGAAGGCGGACGGCGCCCCGCTCACGGGCGGTACGGAGACGTCGGCGATGCAGCTCGACAAGTTCGGCCCGGACGGCAAGCCCGTCATCCCGGCCAACGCCCATGCCCGGATCGCCGCCCCCGAGCAGAACGGCGGCGCGGCCATGCTGCGGCGCGCCTTCTCCTACCACGACGGCGTCGCGGCGGACGGGTCCCCGGACGCGGGACTGCTCTTCGTCTGCTGGCAGGCCGACCCGCTCAGGGGCTTCGTGCCCGTCCAGCGCAAGCTCGACCGGGGCGACGCGCTGTCGGCGTTCGTGCGGCACGAGTCGAGCGGCCTGTTCGCGGTGCCGGGCGGGCCCCGGCCCGGTGAGTACGTGGGCCAGCGGCTCCTGGAGTCGTGACCGGCGCCAAAGGGGCCGCCTCGCCGGCGAACCTGGAGGGGCCGCTTTCGCCGGCAAACCCGGGCGGAGAGCCCCTTTCACCGGAACGCGGGCATCGCGCGAAGCGACGGGTGCGCGCCGCGCCGGGCCATTAGTGTGACCTGCATGTCCGCCACGCGATACACCTATCTGGGTCCCGAAGGCACGTTCACCGAGGCCGCTCTGCGCACCCTGCCCGAGGCCGCGACCCGCGAACTGGTCCCCATGGTCTCCGTGCCGGCCGCCCTGGACGCGGTGCGCAACGGGGAGGCGGCCGCGGCGCTCGTCCCCATCGAGAACTCGGTGGAAGGCGGCATCACCACCACGCTCGACCAGTTGGTCTCGGGCGAGCCGTTGATGATCTACCGCGAGGTGCTGCTCTCCATCAAGTTCGCGCTGCTGGTCCGCCCCGGGACCCAGCTGGCGGACATCAAGTCGGTCACCGCGCACCCGGCCGCCCAGCCCCAGGTGCGCAAGTGGCTGCGGGCGAACCTGCCGGACGCGCTGTGGGAGTCGTCCGCGTCCAACGCCGACGGTGCCCGGCTGGTGCAGGAGGGGCGCTACGACGCGGCGTTCGCGGGCGAGTTCGCGGCGGCGACGTACGGCCTCGAACCGCTGATCACCGACATCCACGACGCCGTGAACGCGCAGACCCGCTTCGTGCTCGTCGGGCGCCCGGCCCGTCCGGCGGCGCCCACCGGCGCGGACAAGACCTCGGTGGTCATCTGGCAGCGTGAGGACCACCCGGGCGCACTGCTCGAACTGCTCCAGGAGTTCGCGGTGCGCGGCGTCAACCTGATGCTGCTCCAGTCCCGGCCGACCGGTCAGGGCATCGGTAACTACTGCTTCGCCATCGACGCCGAGGGCCACATCTCGGAGCGCCGGGTGGGGGAGGCGCTGATGGGGCTGCGCCGGGTCTGCCCGGAGGTCCGCTTCCTCGGTTCGTACCCCAGGGCCGAGGTGACGCTCGACGACGTACGGCCGCCGAGGCCGGGGACCTCGGACGCGGAGTTCGTGGAGGCGGCCGAGTGGCTGGCCCGCTGCCAGGACGGCCGCCCGTAGGCACCGGAAGCGGGTTGTCCCCAGCTGCGCGGGCGTCCCGGCGTCCGGTCCTACCTGCTGATTTTCGCTGTCCACAGAGTTATCCACAGACCCGCTTCTCGACCTGTGGGTAAGTCGACAACGCAATCGGACACAGTCGACAAATCCCTCTAGTGACGACACATCAGTCCACAGGTCACCCGGGCATCCTCTGTCACCCCAATTCCGTTGATCAACTCTTTAGAGCGAGCAATTCCCACCCGAATGAGTGGGTGTAAGGGGTTTGAGAGAGGAATCCCGAGCCCGCACGCGGTTTTCGGAATGGCCACTTCCGCGGTCCACAGATCTCCCACACAGCCTGTGGATAAGTTTCCGGCCGCGTCCACCGCTGTGGACAAGTCCGGTGCACCGCAAGGGAGTCGGTCAACGAGTGTCCGGAAAGCGCCTCTTTTCAGGGAATAGCGACGCTTTCCTTGACCCCTGCTCGGGAATGACGGACGCCAGCATCCCTAATTCGGTCAATACGGACAAAGCGCCACGCTGATGCGGCACGCTGGGGATATACCGGTGGGGCGGCGGGAGTGCGCACCGGTAGCCTGGAGGGGTGATTGACCTTCGCCTGCTCCGTGAGGACCCCGACCGTGTTCGCGCCTCCCAGCGCGCCCGTGGAGAGGACGTCGCCCTTGTCGACGCCCTGCTCTCCGCCGACGAGCTGCGCAGGTCCTCGGGCCTCCGCTTCGACGAGCTGCGCTCCGAGCAGAAGTCGCTCGGCAAGCTCATCCCCAAGGCCACGCCCGAGGAGCGCGCCGAGCTCCTGAGGAAGGCCGAGCAGCTAAAGGCCGACGTCAAGGCCGCGGAGGCCGCGCAGAACGAGGCCGACGAGCAGGCCAAGCAGCTGCTCCTGCGACTCGGCAACATCGTCCACACGGACGTACCGGTCGGCGGCGAGGAGGACTTCGTCGTCCTGGAGACGCACGGCACCATCCGCGACTTCGGCGCCGAGGGCTTCGAGCCCAAGGACCACCTGGAGCTCGGCGAGGCGCTGGGCGCCATCGACGTCGAGCGCGGCGCCAAGGTGTCGGGCTCGCGCTTCTACTACCTGACCGGTGTCGGCGCGCTCCTTGAGCTGGCCCTGGTCAACGCCGCGATCGCGCAGGCCACCGAGGCCGGCTTCATCCCGATGCTGACCCCGGCGCTGGTGCGCCCGCGCGCCATGGAGGGCACCGGCTTCCTCGGCCAGGCCGCGGAGAACGTGTACCACCTGGAGAAGGACGACTACTACCTGGTCGGCACCTCCGAGGTCCCCCTCGCGGCGTACCACATGGACGAGATCCTGGACGCCGACAAGCTGCCGATGCGCTACGCCGGCTTCTCGCCGTGCTTCCGCCGCGAGGCCGGCACCTACGGCAAGGACACCCGGGGCATCTTCCGGGTCCACCAGTTCGACAAGGTCGAGATGTTCTCCTACGTCCACCCGGACGACGCCGAGAACGAGCACAAGCGCCTCCTGGACTGGGAGAAGCAGTGGCTGACCGCGCTCGAACTGCCCTTCCAGGTCATCGACGTCGCCACCGGTGACCTCGGCGCCTCGGCCTCCCGCAAGTTCGACTGCGAGGCGTGGATCCCGACCCAGGGCAAGTACCGCGAGCTGACCTCGGCCTCCAACTGCGACGGCTTCCAGGCCCGGCGCCTGTCGGTCCGCATGCGCGACACCAGCGACGGCAAGAGCAAGGTCACCCCGCTCGCCACCCTGAACGGCACGCTGTGCGCGGTCCCCCGCACCATCGTGGCCATCCTGGAGAACCACCAGCAGGCCGACGGTTCGGTGCGCGTGCCGGCGGTGCTGCGCCCCTACCTCGGCGGCCGCGAGGTCCTGGAGCCGATCGCCAAGTGAGCACCGCCGGGGAACGCCGGTTCCCGTACCAGCTGATCGCGACCGACCTCGACGGGACGCTGCTGCGCTCCGACAAGACGGTCTCGCGGCGCACCCGTGACGCGCTGGACGCGGCCACCGCGTCGGGCGCCGCGCACATCGTGGTGACCGGCCGCTCGGTGGCCTGGACCCGGCACATCCTCGACGACCTCGGGTACGACGGGCTCGCGGTGTGCGGTCAGGGCGCGCAGGTCTACCACGCCGGCGAGCACCGGCTGCTGACGTCGGTGACGCTGGACCGCCAGCTCGCCGGGCTCGCCCTGTCCAAGATCGAGGCGGAGATCGGCCCCGTGGCACTGGCCGCGAGCCGCGACGGGCTCGACGGGGACGTTCTGATCGGCCCCGGCTACCAGGTCCAGGAGGGCCCGCTCCCCTACCACCCGATCGACGACATCGCCGAGCTGTGGGCGGCCCCGCTGAACAAGGTCTACATCCAGCATCCCGGGTACGACGACGACGCGCTGGCCGGGATCACCCGGCAGGTGGTCGGCAGCCTGGTGGGTGTGGTCATGGCGGGGCCGGGCGTCGTGGAGCTGCTGCCGCTCGGTCTCAGCAAGGCGACCGGGCTCTCGCTGGCCGCGCGCCGGCTCGGGCGCAAGGCGGCGGACACCATCGCGTTCGGGGACATGCCGAACGACATCCCGATGTTCGGCTGGGCCGCGCACGGAGTGGCGATGGCCAACGCCCATGACGAGCTGAAGGCCGTGGCCCACGAGATCACGGCCTCCAACGACGACGACGGCATCGCCGTGGCGCTGGAGCAGTTGCTCGCCCGGTGAGCACGGCGGGCCGGCGCGGCGCCGCTCGCAGCCCGCACGGGTAAGGGGCGTCCGCTATTGGCGGGCGCCCCTTACCCGTCGCCTCCGTACGTTAGTCAGGGGCGGCCTCGCGCGGACGCGCGCTCGAAGCGGCCGCCCCTGTGCGGCCGCGCACGGACGGCCGGCCGGAGTCGTCGGTGCTGCTCCGGTGCCTGTCCCGCGCCACCCGCGCCCAGGAGCACGGGACCGAGTCATGCGGTCGTCGTCGTGCTCCTCCCCCGTGGGGCGGGCCGCGCGTCACGTGTGCGGCTGCGTCAACTACTGTGCCCGGCACGGTCGTTGGCCGCCACTGGTTTTCCCGGCGCCGCGTCCCTGGTGAGCGGCCAGCAGGCGAAGCCGATGGCGAGCGCGGTCACATGGCCGAGGTCGGTGAACGTGCCGCCGGTGGCGAGCGGAACGCCGAAGAAGGCGAGCACCCCCGCCAGATAGAACCAGCGCCAAGGCCGCGGCAGCCGGTAGACGAGGATGCCCGCCGACGCGGCGAGGCCGTAACTGACCCCGATGTCCACCACATGGGACATGGCGTGCGCCAGGCGCTTGGGCAGATGCTGGTTCTGGATCGACCACAGGACGTACTCCTGGCTGATCAGGGTCGCCACCACATGCCCGATACCGACCGTGCACAGCCAGCGCAGCGTTCCGAGCCAGCGCTCCACCGTGCCGTGGATCACCTCGAACATCACCAGGTAGAGCAGGAGCGAGGACGGGTTCTCGATCCAGAAGGCGCTGGTGAAGAGGGACTGCACGGGGTGCTTGGTCAGCTCGTGGATGTTGCTGCTGTTGCGGTGCAGCAGGAAGCGCTCCAGTTCCCGGGTGGAGAGCTGGATGACCAGGCTGGTGATGGCGATGGACAGCAGCCAGATGTGCGTGCCGGGCGTGGAGCGCAGCCAGGCGCGGATCGGCCGCGAGGGCTCGGCGTCCCGGTGGAGCAGGGTCGTCATCCCTCGATGATGGCGCCTGACCCTGAGGAAGGGATGAAAGGCCATGCCGGGGCAGTTGTAGGATGACCAGTTGTAGGATGACTGGGCAACCGGGGGAATGGAGTACGGCATGGCTCTTCGTACGGCGGGACGGCAGTCCCTCGTGGACACCGTGGTCGACCAGCTGCGGGCCCAGCTGACCAGCGGCGACTGGGCGGTGGACGACCGCATCCCGACCGAGCACGAGCTCGCCGAGCAGCTGGGGGTCGGCCGCAACACCGTCCGCGAGGCGGTACGCGTCCTGGTCCACGCCGGGCTGCTCGAATCCCGCCAGGGCAACGGCACCTTCGTACGCTCCACCGCCGATCCCGCCGCGGTCCTCCAGCAGATCCGCGCCGCCGACGCCCTTGACGTCCTGGAACTCCGCGTCGCATTGGAGGCCGAGGCCGCCCGGCTCGCCGCCGAACGCCGGGACACGAGCGACATGGTGGCCCTGCGCGGCGTCCTGCGAACCCTGCGCGAACACGGCGACCGGGCCGCCGACGCCGACATGGCCTTCCACATGAGCGTGGTCCAGGCCACCCACAACGCGGCGTTCATCGAGGTGTACCGGTTCTTCTCGACGCAGGTGCACGAGAGTCTGGTCACCTCGCTGCGCGACGAGGAGATGCCCCCGATCGACCTGGACACCCATGAGGCGCTGGTCGACGCGATCGAGAGCGGCGACCCGGCCGCCGCGGAACACGCCGTACGCGAACTGCTGCGCAAGCCGCTGGAGGCGGTACGGGCGGTGACGGCCCGCCACGGCGGCTGAGCGCGGACTCGGGGCCGCTTGGGGCCCCGAGTCCGCGCCGGGGACCGGGACCGTCCGGGACCGCCCGGCACGGAGGCGAACCACGCGATGCGGACGAAGCCCCCCGCAAGAAGACACGAAGAAAGGTGCTTGTTTTGTCACGCCCGGATACTGACCGCCTGCTGTTGCCCGACGCCGAGGCCGATGTACGGCCCTCGCCCCAGGGCCTGGCCGCACGGCGGGCACTGCTCGCGCATCCGGTGGTGCTGCTGATCGGAATCGTGCTGGCCTCGGTCAACATGCGGGCCGCACTGGCCAGCGTGTCGCCCCTGGTGGGCGAGATCAGTCAGTCGTTCGGGCTCTCCTCGACGGCGAGCAGCCTCGTGACCTCGGTGCCCGTGCTCTTCCTGGGCCTCGGCGCGCTGGTGGCGCCCTGGCTCGCCCGGCGCTTCGGCAGCGAGCCGGTGCTGCTGTTCGCGCTGCTGCTGCTGGCCGTCGGCATCGTGGTGCGGGTGGCGCCGTCGGCGGTGGCGCTGTACGGGGGAGGCGTGCTGGTCGGCACGGCGATAGCCCTGCTCAACGTGCTGATGCCCGGTCTGATCAAGCGGGACTTCCCGGACCGGGCCGCGTCCATGACGTCGGTCTACACCGGCGCGATGATCGCGGGCGCGACGCTGGTGGCGGCGTCCTCGGTCCCGCTGGAGAAGGCGTTCGGCGGCAGCTGGGAGGCGTCGCTCGCGGTGTGGTCACTCCTCGCGGTCCTCGCGGCGGTGGCCTGGTTGCCGCAGGTCCTGATCGCCCGGGGCCGTACGGGACACGAGGTGCGGGCCGCCGCTCCCGCGGGCTCGGCGTCCGGCGCCGACAAGAGCGTGTGGCGCTCGGCCCTCGCCTGGCAGGTCACCCTCTTCATGGGGCTCCAGTCGCTGTGGTCGTACGTCCTGATCGCCTGGATGCCGACGATCTTCACGGACCACGGAATGAGCCGTTCCACGGCTGGTGTGATCTTCGCGTTCAACAACCTCATCCAGGTGGCCGGCGCGTTCGGCGTACCGCTCCTCGCGGGCCGGATACGAAGCCAGCGTCCGCTGATCGTGCTGGTCACCTCGCTGGTGGCCGCCGGTTACGCGGGGCTGATGGCCGCCCCGGTGAGCGGCGCGTGGCTGTGGTCGGGTGTGCTCGGCATCGGCCAGGGCGGCGCGGTGGGTCTGGCCCTCACGCTGATCGTGCTGCGCTCGGGCGACGCGCGGACGGCGGCCCGGCTGTCCGGCATGGCCCAGACGGTCGGCTACCTCCTGGCGGCCGCGGGGCCCATCGCCGCCGGCGCGGTCCACGAGGCCACCGGTGGCTGGACGGTTCCGATCGCGCTCGTCCTCGGCGTGTGTGCGGCCGCCCTGACGGTGGGCCTCTTCGCGGCCCGGGACCGCACGGTCTGACGAGGTTCAGCCGCCCTGGCGAAACGTTCGTTCCCAACAGGTGTTCCCCGGACGCGTGACCTGTACGAATGTCCGCTCGTTGTCCCCTGTGCGTGGAGGCAACTGGGGTTAGTGGCGTCGTACCTTTCGTGAAGTCGGGGATTGCCGGTCGCGGTATGAGGACCGGTCATTGAGTCAGTGGCGTAGATGAGCGGACCTCCACCCCTGAAGCCCGGGGTTGGGGCCGTCCCTTGTCCTGCACGACGACCATGAACGGAAGGCCGACCATGCCGTCCGAAGTCGCTCTACTCGAATCGCGCACGCTGCGCGCCGACCATCTGGGGCGTGTCGACGTCCTGGAGAAGGTCAAAGCATTGCAGTTGCTACCTGATGGGCTGCATGTCACCACGGAGGGCGTAGCCCAGTACTTCGCTGTCCACAAGCAGGCTGTGCACAGTGTGGTCAAGCGCCATCGCGAGGAACTGACCGCCAACGGAATGACCCTGTTTAGCGGGGATGACCTGCGTCTCGATGACGTGGCCAAAACGGCCACGTCATCCGACCGCGCCCGCGGAAGTTATCCACAGGGCCGCTCCCACTTGCGGGTCTTCACCCGCCGGACCGTCCTCAACATAGCCATGCTCCTTCGCGACAGCGAAGTGGCGCGGTGCGTGCGGACCTACCTCCTCGACACCGAGGAGACCACCCGGACCGTCATCGCGAACGACCCCCGCCACGACGGTCTGGAACTGCGGGTCACCCGCCTGGAGAGCTCCATGGCCCAGATCGGGCCCGCGCTCCAGGAGCTCGGTCCGGTGCTCGGCCGGATGTCGGCGCGGCTGGACTCGCTGGACCACCGGATGGCCGCGATGGACCACCGCATGGAGGCGATGGACCGCCGCCTGGACGCCGTGGACCGGCGTGTCGCATCCGTGGACCGGCGGCTCGACGCGACCAACCGCGTCGTCGGCGCCATGAGCGTGCGGCTCATGGACCTCACCGAGGACGTCGCCGACATCCAGCGGCGTCTGCCCCGGCCCCCGCACCCGCGTCGCAAACGCCGCAGGCAGTAGGGACGTCGAGACGGCCGGCCGGGAGGACCACACCGGTCCCCCGGCCGGACCGGGCCATCGCGCACAACGGGCGGTGCCCGGCGACGTGGTGACGTCGCCGGGCACCGACCCCGTCCGGGAAACCCCCGTCACTCCTCCCCGGCCAGCTTCAGGGTGCGCAGCTTCTGACCCGCGTACCAGGTGGCCAGGCCGGTCACGCCCACCAGCAGGATCATCGCGAGCGGCAGCCCCACCTCGGAGGAGATCACACCGTTCTCGCCGATCCGCTGGGCCAGCGCGAGCGACCACTGCTGCACGCTCAGCGTGCGCGCGCCCGGCACGAGGCTGCCGAAGAGCGCCTCCCAGACCAGCGCGTACACCAGGCCGAAGACCACGGCGTGCCGGGTGACGGTGCCGAGCAGCAGGAAGACCGCGGCGTACGCGATGGACGCGACCAGGGCCGCGACGGTGTAGGCGACGGCGATCTGCTGGCCGTTGCCGTTCAGGATGAATCCGGCGATCAGCGTCGGAATGGCGGAGAACGCCATCGTGACCGCGATCGCGACGATCAGCTTGGTGACGATGATCGTGGACCGCTTCACGGGCTTGGCGAGCAGATACACGATCGAGCCGTCGTCGATCTCCGGCCCGATCGCGCCCGTGCCGGCGATGACACCGATCAGCGGCACCATGGTGGCCAGCGCGAAGTTGCCGAGGAGGTCGGCGGCGACCTGGTCGTCGGCGCCGCTGAAGGACCGTACGGCCGCCGAGATCACGATCAGCAGCGCGGGCAGGACGAAGAGAATGGCGGCCCGGCGGCGGCCGAGCAGGGCCCGGTAGGTGAGCCGGGCGACGGTCGGGTTGTACATGGGAACGTCCGCTCCTTTCTGGAGGCGCTCAGGCCGCGACGAGGTAGGAGAAGACGGACTCGAGGGATTCGTCCGACGGCGAGACCGTCAGCAGCCGGATGCCGTTCGCCTGGGCCACCTGGGGGAGCAGGGTGGTGAACCGGCCGAAGTCCACGGCCTGTACCCGCAGCGCGCCCTCCTTGAGGTCCACCTCGATCCCGGCGGTCGAGGGGTCCGCGATCAGCGCCGCCGCCAGCGCGCGGTCGTCGCTCGAGCGGATCAGATAGCGGTGCGGGCGGTCCGTCATCAGGCGGCGGATCTTGCGGAAGTCGCCACTGGCGGCGTGCCGTCCGGCCACGATGACCTCGATGTGCGAAGCCAGTTGCTCGACCTCTTCCAGGATGTGCGAGGAGAACAGCACCGTGCGTCCCTCGGCTCCCATCCGCCGCAGCAGATCCATCAGTTGCATGCGCTGTCGCGGGTCCATGCCGTTGAACGGCTCGTCGAGCAGCAGCACCGAGGGGTCGTGGACGAGGGCGGAGGCCATCTTGACGCGCTGGCGCATGCCCTTGCTGTAGGTCTGGATCTTGCGGTCCTGGGCGTACTCCATCTCGACGGTGGCCAGCGCGCGGCCGGCCTCCCGTGCGCCCAGGCCGTGCAACTCGGCGTTGGCGACGACGAATTCGCGGCCCGTGAGGAAGTCGTACATGGCTTCCCGCTCGGGGACGATCCCGATCTTCCGGTAGACGGATTCGTTGCGCCAGATCTTCTCGCCGTCGAGCGTGACCGCACCCGTGGAGGGGGCGAGGAAGCCGCCCATCATGTTGATGAGGGTGGACTTTCCCGCGCCGTTGGGGCCGAGCAGCCCGGTGACACCCGGCCCGATCGTCATCGTGACGTCGTTGACCGCCACCACGTTGCCGAACCAGCGCGAGGTGTGGTCGATGTCGATGGTGGTCACAGCCCCACCTTCCGGTAGCGGCGCATCAGGACGGCGTACGAGCCGTAGATCAGCGCGAGGACGACGAGCAGGTAGACCACTCCGGCACCGGAGCCCGGTCCGTGGCCGCCGGGGAAGGAGGAACTGGCACCCAGGAACGCGGTTCCCACGCCGTCGATGAGCGTGATGGGGGAGAACAGCCCGAGCCACTTGATCACACCCACCGAGTCCTGGCTCATCGCGATGCCCTGGACCGCGGAGACCGCCGCGAAGGAGACGGTCAGGACGGCGATGACGGCGGCGACACCGAAGCCCCGGCGCGGTGTCAGGGCGGCGATGACCAGGCCGAGCCCGGCGAAGAGGAGGGAGAGCAGTGCCACGGAGACCAGCCCCTGGGCGAGCCCCTTGGTCTGGTCCGCGAAGTCGAGTTTGGCGAGCAGAGCGCCGACATAGAGGATCGCCAGCGGCGCGCCCGTGATGATGAACAGGGCCGACGCCATGGCGGCGAACTTGGCCAGGACGTAGTCCACGCGCTCGATCGGCCGCGAGAAGTACAGCGGGACCGTCTTGAAGCGCAGGTCGCGCGACACGCTCTGGGGTGCCTGGGCCGCGACGAACAGACCGATGACGGCCTGGAGGAAGATCGCGTACCGCGTGTACGCCACCGGGAGGTCGTTGGCCTTGGTGGCGACGGCGACCGCGACCATGATGCCGGCGGGCAGGCACATCACCGCGAAGAGCAGCATCGGAAGGATCTTGGACTTGGCGCTGCGGCCGAGCCCGTAGGCCCCGCGCAGTGACTGCGAGAAGAGCGAGCGGCGGGCGTAGGCCCGGCCGAGGCGCGGCCCGTCGTAGTCGCGGTAGCCGATGTTGTGGATCTGGGTCTGGGCGCTGTCAGTTGCCATCGTGGCCGCCTCCCTTCTGCTCGGCGCCCGCCGCGGTGGCTGCCCACGCGGCGGCGCGTTCGGGGACCGGCTCCCGCGCCGGGGTCTGGAAGACCTCGGCGATGTGGTGACGGCGCTGTTCCATCCGTACGAGACCGAGACCGAGGCGGGCCACGGTGGCGGTGACGGTGTCGTAGGTGTCCTCGCCCGCCGCCTCCACCAGCAGGATGTGACCGGCGCCCGGCAGTCCGTCCTCGACGCCGGCGTGCAGCGTGAGGCCGGCCGCGGCCAGGGCCTCGCGCACCGCCTCCGTGCCGTCGGGGTGGGTGTCGGAGTCGGTGACCTCGACCGCGAGCGTGGTGGTGGTCTGGGTGAAGTCGCTGGTGGAGGAGGAGCGGAGCAGCGTCCCGCCGTCGATGACGACGACGTGGTCGCAGGTGCGCTCCAGCTCGCCCAACAGGTGTGAGGTGACCAGGACCGAGATGCCGAAGTCGGTGTGGATGCGGCGGATCAGGCCCAGCATCTCGTCGCGGCCCACCGGGTCGAGACCGTTGGTCGGCTCGTCCAGCAGGACAAGCTGGGGGTCGTGGACGAGCGCCTGGGCGAGCTTGACCCGCTGCTTCATGCCCGTCGAGTAACCGCCGATGGGGCGGTAGCGCTCCTCGTAGAGGCCGACGTGGCGCAGGGTGTCCGCGGTGCGCTCGCGGGCGGCGGTGGCCGGCAGGCCGGACATGCGCGCCATGTGCACGACGAACTCGGTGGCCGAGACGTCGGGTGGCAGGCAGTCGTGCTCCGGCATGTAGCCCACCCGCTCACGGATGGCACCGCCGCTGGTGGCGACGTCCAGGCCGAGGACGGCGGCGGTGCCCTCCGTGGCGGGTGAGAGACCAAGAAGAATCTTGATCAACGTGGACTTGCCGGCTCCGTTGGCGCCCACCAGCCCGGTCACTCCGGGGCCGATGTCCAAGGAGAGCCGGTCAAGCGCGGTCACCCGGGGGAACCGCTTGCTCAGGCTTTCGGTCACGATCACAGTCACGTCATCGACGGTAGTGGCGCGCGCCACACGGATCGTCAGCCCAGACGGCTGGATCCATGTCCGACTCCAGAGGTACGGCCCCGTAGGGGTCCTTGTACGTAAGGCTGAGAGGGTCACCGCCCCGGGGGACGCGGTTGTCCACAACCGGCCCGTTGTCCACAGGCCGACGCGACACCCTTGACGCAGCCGCCGGGCATTGTCACATTCATCAGTGTCAAGTTACGCACGCGTAGGGCGACAGGGGTGGACGGATGCCAGCGGCAGCGCGGATCGGAGCCAAGGCTCGGCTCAGCGGGTTCAGACACGTGCAGCGCCTCGCGTACGAGTGCGCGGAGGCGGTCGCCGCCCAGCTCAAGCCGGGGGTGACGGAGCGGGAGGCGGCCCGTATGCAGCGGGACTGGCTGCGTGAACGGGGTGTGCGGGACTGGTTCCACCTGCCGTTCGCCTGGTTCGGCGACCGCACGGCGTTCACCGGTTTCCGCGTGCCGCTCCAGTTCTTCCCCACCAACCGGCGCCTGGAGGCGGGGATGCCCTTCATCCTCGACATGGCCCCCGTCCACAACGGCTTCACCGCCGACATCGGCTATTCGGGCTGCCTCGGTCTCAACCCCGTGCACAACCGGCTGCTGGCCGATCTGGAGACGCACCGCGCGCTGATCCTGCGCGAGGTGCGCGAGAGGCGCCCGCTGCGTGAGATCTACGAGAGCGTGGACCGGCTCATGATCCGCCAGGGGTACGCCAACCGGCACCGCGCCTATCCGTTCGGCGTGATAGCGCACAAGATCGACCAGGTGAAGGAGCGCCGCTGGTCGCCCAGCGTGCTGGGGTTCGGCACCCAGGCGCTGAGGGGTCTGGCGAGCGACGTGCTGCACGGCCACCGGGACGGCTGGTCGCCCCTGTGGTCCCCCTACAAGTTCTCCGACCACCCGCCTCACCCCGGGCTGTGGGCGGTCGAGCCGCACCTGGGATTTCGGGGTACGGGCGCGAAGTTCGAGGAGATCCTGGTCGTCACCGACTCCCGGGACCCCGAGCAGAGCGCGTTCTGGCTGGACGACGATCTGCCGCATGTGCGGCGCTGGGCCGAGGAGAAGGTGGCGTGAGCGTGACGAACGGGCACATCGAAGGAGCGCGCGAGCGCTGGGTGCGGACCGGTGGCATAGAGCTGTGCGTGGCGGAACTGGGTGACGACACCCGGCCGACCGTGCTGCTCGTGCACGGCTACCCCGACAGCAAGGAGGTGTGGTCGGAGGTCGCCGTTCGGCTCGCCGAGCACTTCCACGTGGTGCTCTACGACGTACGCGGCCACGGCCGTTCCACGGCGCCGGCACCGCTGCGCGGCGGCTTCACCCTGGAGAAGCTGACGGATGACTTCCTGGCGGTCGCGGACGCGGTCAGCCCCGGCCGGCCGGTCCATCTGGTCGGCCACGACTGGGGGTCGGTGCAGGGCTGGGAGCTCGCCACGGTCAAGCGCACCGAGGGCCGGATCGCCTCCTTCACCTCGATGTCGGGGCCCTCCCTCGACCACTTCGGGCACTGGATCCACCAGCGCGTGAGCCGTCCGACCCCGCGCGCGGCGGCCCAACTCCTGGGCCAGGGAGCCAAGTCCTGGTATGTGTACATGCTGCACACCCCCGTTCTGCCCGAGCTCGCCTGGCGCGGCCCGCTGGGCAAGCACTGGCCCAAGATCCTCCAACGGGTCGAGAAGGTGCGCGCCGACGGCTACCCCACGGGTTCACTCCTGCAGGACGCGGCGCACGGCGCCTGGCTCTACCGCGACAACGTGCGCGCCCGGCTGCGCCGCCCCCGCCCGGACGCGTACGCCCATGTGCCCGTTCAGCTGATCACCCCGCTCGACGACGCGTTCCTCTCACCCACGCTCTCCGCCGGCCTAGAACACTGGGCGCCGCGACTGGTGCGCCGCACCCTCCCCGCCAAGCACTGGGTCCCCCGCACCCGCCCCGATCAACTGGCCTCCTGGATAACCGAGTTCGTCCGCGCCAACGAAGACGGCATACCGGCGCGGGACACCGTCGCGACGGGCCCGCACGCCGACCGGTTCGGCGGCCAGCTGGTCCTGGTCACCGGCGCCGCGAGCGGCATCGGCCGGGCCACCGCCTTCGCGTTCGCCGAGGCCGGGGCGCGGATCGTCGCCGTGGACCGGGACGCCGAGGGCGCGGCGCGGACCGCCGAGATGTCCCGGCTCATCGGGGCGCCCGAGGCCTGGGACGAGGCCGTCGACGTCAGCGACGAGCAGGCGATGGAGAAGCTGGGCGAGAAGGTGGCCCGTGAGTACGGCACCGTCGACGTCCTGGTCAACAACGCCGGGATCGGGCTCTCGGGCTCCTTCTTCGACACCACCGCCGACGACTGGCGCAAGGTCCTCGACGTCAACGTCTGGGGCGTCATCCACGGCTGCCGGATCTTCGGCAAGCAGATGGCCGAGCGCGGACAGGGCGGCCACATCGTCAACACCGCTTCCGCCGCCGCCTACCAGCCCTCCCGCGCGCTGCCCGCCTACAGCACCTCCAAGGCTGCGGTCCTGATGCTCAGCGAGTGCCTGCGCGCCGAACTGGCCGGACAAGGCATCGGTGTCTCCGCGATCTGCCCCGGCTTCGTCAACACCAACATCACCTCGACCGCGCGCTTCGCCGGCGCGGACGCCACTGAGGAGAAGCGCCTGCGGAAGAAGGCCTCTCGTCTGTACGGGATGCGCAACTTCCCGCCGGAGAAGGTGGCGTCGGCGATCCTGCGGGCCGTCGTGAAGAACCAGGCCGTGGTGCCGGTGACCCCCGAGGCTCGTGGCGCCCACCTCATGTCCCGCTTCGCGCCGAGGACGCTGCGCGCGATCGCCCGATTGGAGCCGCCGCTGTGAGCACCGACCGCCCGGACGCCGCCAAGGGCGCGGAGCGCCACCGGATATCCCCGCGCCGGGTCTCCTTCGACTGGGAGAGGACGCCGCTGCACTGGATACCGGACGAGCCCACCGCCACCCATGTGATCAATGTGCTGCACCTGCTGCTTCCGGCGGGCGAGCGCTGGTTCGTGAGGGTCTTCAAGGAAGCCCTGCCGCTGGTCACCGATCCCGTGCTGCTCCAGGACGTCAAGGGGTTCATGGGCCAGGAGGCGACACACAGCGTCCAACACGCCTACGTCCTGGACCACTTGGCCCACCAGCGGCTCGACACCGCTCCCTACACCCGGCATGTGGACTTCCTCTTCGAGAAGCTGCTCGGCGACGAGCCCCCGTTCGGCGCGCCGGTCACGGCCCGGGAGTGGCTGCGCTTCCGGCTCTCGCTGATCGCCGCCATAGAGCAGTTCACCGCCGTCCTCGGCACCTGGGTCCTGGACGCCGACGGCCTGGACCGGGCCGGCACCGACGCGGTCATGCTGGATCTGCTGCGCTGGCACGGCGCGGAGGAGGTCGAACACCGGTCGGTGGCCTTCGACATGTACCAGCACTGCGGGGGCGCGGGTCCGACCCGGTACGCCCGGCGCATCGAGGGGATGGCCGTCGTGGCCCCGGTCCTGCTGTGGCTGTGGACGTGGGGCGCCTTCTATCTGATCCGGCACGACCCCCAACTCGCCGGCCGTACGCGCTACTCGCTGCGCGAGCACAACCGGGCGGTACGCCGTGGCCTGCTGCCCACCTGGAAGGAGCTGGGCTCGGCCATACCCCGCTATGTGCGCCGGTCGTACCATCCCTCGCAGGAGGGCTCCCTGCGCAAGGCCGTCGAATACCTCGCGGCCTCGCCGGCGGCCCGCGCGGCGGCGGGCGCGGTGGGCCGCGCCGCCCTGGGGTAGAGGGAGTGGGTTTGTCCGGGCAGTCAGCACCGCAACAGGTGGCACCGCAGGCCGCGGCGCCGGCCGAGTACCGGATCGAGGACCTGGCACACGCCAGCGGCGCCACGGTCCGTACGATCCGCGCCTACCAGGACCGGGGCCTGCTGCCCCGGCCCGAACGGCGCGGCCGCTCCAACGTCTACGGCGACACCCACCTGGCCCGGCTGCACCAGATCGCCGATCTCCTCGACCGCGGCTACACCCTGGCCTCCATCAAGGAACTCCTGGAGGCCTGGGACGCCGGGCGCGGCCTCGGCGGAGTGCTCGGCCTGGTCGCCGAGGTCAACGGCCCCTGGACCGACGAGGAGGCCGCCCGTATCTCACGCGCCGATCTCGACGAGACGTTCGGCGGCCGGCCCGACGACGACGCGGTCGCCGAAGCGGTGGAGCTGGGCATCCTGGAGCGCGTACCGGACAACGACGCCGAATTCCTCGTCCCGAGCCCCCAAGAGCTGGCCGTGGCCGCCGAGTTGCACGCCGCCGGGGTCCCGCTGGATGCCATCTCCGGGCATCTGCGCGAGCTGCGCGGCCAGGTCGAACACATCGCGGCCCGCTTCCTCGACTTCACCACGGAACATGTCTTCGCCCGGTACCTGGGCCACCGCCCTCCCAGCGACAGGGAAGCGGCGGAGGCCGCAGATCTCGTACGCCGTCTGCGCCCGCTGGCCCAGCAGACGGTGGACGCCGAACTGGCCCGCGCCATGCGCTTGTTCGCCACCCGCCACCTCCAGCAACACCTGGGCGCTCCCGCTCCCGCCCCGCCCCACCCGGACCCCGCCCCGGTGCGGCTGCCGGCAGGGACAGTCAGGGCGGTCGAGGACTTGGTCGGGCGGGACAACGTCTCCGAGTTCATCGCTGCGTCGGCCGAACGCGAGGTGCGGGCGCGGGCGTTGGACGGCTTGGCGCATCAACACCGGGCAGCGCATGCGCATCAATCGGGCAAATCGCCTAGCGAGGGCCATTGTTAAGCAAATGCCGTATCTGCTAAGGGGGTTGTCCACAGAGTGCCCAAATCGCCTGTGGATAAAGCGTTTTCACTGTGGAACAAACGCAACTCCCGCTCCCATAGCGGTGATTGTCGTCACTGTTTCGTCGAAAGGAAGGCGGGCTGTCGGCCGACGCGCTTCCCACGACTGTTCGGGACATCGTTTGCCGCACGTCTGGTCGGCGACGCGGAGCCAGGTCCACGGAGAGCTGGGAAGGCCCACCGTGCGGCTGGCACATGTGGTCGCCACCAACGACAGTGGACGCCGCAGCCATGCACCGGCGAGGACACGTCTTCCACGTCGGCGCCAACGGGGTCTGGCTGACCTCCTCCGTACCGCCCCCGTTTCTGCGGCTGTCTCGATGACCTCGCGCTTGGCATGATCGGCGTCATGACGCACCCTCATTTGCCCACCACGCAATCCGTGGTCACGGCGATTCGCGTGATCGCAGACGAATTCCGTCTCGAGGTCGAGGTCACCGACGACATCGGGGCTGACCGCACCTCTCGGCGCACGTCCGCCGGGGCGTTCGTAGTGTGCGATCCGGACGGCTCCCTGCCTCATGAGGCATACGTCGAACTCGGCGGTTCGCCGTCGGTGTCCGTGCGGGTGTATCCGGAGGACGACGCTCAAATCACTGTCGACGGCGTCCAGTTCGACGATGTGCCGCGCGAGCGCGTACCCGCCTTCCTGCGGTCCGTCTACGGCGGAATCGCCCACGTCAAGGGCCGCGTCTTCCCGCCGGGCTGGTGGCTGGTCGTGCCCCTGCCCGCCGACGAGACGTACAAGGAACTGGTCCTGCCCGGTGTGCTCACCCCGTGGATGAGCGCGCACGTCCGGGGCAGAAAGGGCTGACGCTTGTTCCCTGGTCCTGCGGGAGCCGGGCCCACGTCCTAACCGCCGAGTTGGGCCAGGCCTTCGGTGGCGATCCGCTCGAAGACCTGGGGATCGGCCGCGAAGTCGGAGTCAGGGATCGGGGTGTGCAGGACGATCTCGGTGATGCCGAGTTCGAAGTGCCGGCCCGCGAAGTCCACGAACGCGTCCAGCGATTCCAGCGGCCGCCCGGGCTGCGGGGTGAAGCCCGTGAGCAGGATCTTGTCCAGCTCGTCCGCGTCCCGCCCGATCTCGTCGCAGGCCGCGCCCAGCTTCTTGAGCTGGCCGCCGATCGCCTGGAGGGACTGCTCGGGCGTGCCGGTCTCGAAGAGTTTCGGGTCGCCCGTGGTCACCCACGCCTGCCCGTACTTGGCGGCCAGCTTCAGGCCGCGCGGCCCGGTCGCCGCCACCGCGAAGGGGATCCTGGGCCGCTGGACGCAGCCTGGGATGTTGCGCGCCTCGACCGCCGAGTAGAAGGTCCCGTCGTATGTCACCGAATCCTCGGTGAGCAACCGGTCAAGCAGCGGCACGAACTCGCCGAAACGGTCGGCCCGTTCGCGCGGGGTCCACGCCGTCTGCCCGAGGGCGGTGGCGTCGAAGCCGTTGCCGCCCGCGCCGATCCCGAGCGTGAGGCGGCCGTTCGACACGTCGTCGAGCGTGAGCAGGTCCTTCGCGAGCGTCACCGGGTGACGGAAGTTCGGCGAGGTGACCAGGGTGCCGAGCCGCATCCGCGTGGTGGCGGCAGCGGCGGCCGTGAGCGTGGGGACCGCGCCGAACCAGGGGCCGTCGCGGAAGCTCCGCCAGGACAGGTGGTCATAGGTGTACGCGGTGTGGAAGCCCAGCTCCTCGGCGCGCAGCCACGTCTCGCGGCCACCGTCGTGCCAGCGGTCGATCGGAAGAATCACAGTGCTCAGTCGCATGGCACGACCCTACGAGAGCCGAGCAGGTGCCGCATCGACTGCGCGGCGCGGACGGCGGCGTCACCACAACAGTTGTTGAAGAGTACGTGCACCTCCCGGGCCTGTTCGGCCATCGTCCGCACACGCGGCACCCACTCGGAGAGCTCTTCGGGCGTGTACGCGTGGCGGAACTTCTCCTCCTTGGTGCCAGTCCCCCAAGCGCTGTTGCGGCCGTGCAGGCGCACCAGGGCCAGCTCCGGTGTGGTGACCCGTGCGACGGGCGGCACAGAGGTGGGGAGTGTCTGGACCATGTCCACGGCCACGGCCGCCGTGTCCAGCTCCGCCAGCAGGGCACTCGTCGTGTCGGCGTGCTCCTCGCGCCACCAGCCGGGGTGGCGGAACTCCACCGCCACCGGCCAGCCCCTGGCGCGCTCACGGCACCGGCGCAGGAACTCCACGGCCGGCCTGCCCGGCGCCAGCCGGGGCGGGAACTGGAAGACCAGCGTGCCCAGCCGGCCGGCCGCCCGCAGCGGTTCGAGCGCGGAGCTGAACCGGTTCCACACCTCGTCGAGCAGGCCGGGATCGGTGCCCGTCCGCCGACGTGCAAGCGCCGACCGCAGATCGGCCGGCAGCGCTTCCGGCCGGGTGGGGTGCCCGGTGAGTAGCGAGAACGCCTTCACGTCGAACCGGAAACCCTCAGGGGTGCGGTCGGCCCACAGAGAACTGTTGCGGGTGCTGGGCAGCCCGTAGTAGGTGGAGTCCACCTCCGCCACAGGAAACTGCGCCGCGTAGTGACGCAGCCTGCCTTCGGCGTCGCGCTGTCCCTTCGGGTACCAGCCGCTGGACACCAGCGCCTTGTCCGTCCATGAGCAGGTTCCCACCCGGATCTCTCCCATCCCGCCAGCCTTCCCCGACCGCGCCGACGGATTCGTCCGGCCTGCGTGGGGCTCGGCCGCACCCCGCGCGTGCCCGGCCGGAGCGCCCCTCCCCTCCCGTACGCCCCCTCGTGCCCCGGGCGCACCGGGCGACGCTCTCATCTGCGCGCCCAGTCGCACGCCCGTGCGTCCGTGTACGGGACAATGGACCGGTGACCTCTGCTACGGATCCCGCCCCGGCCATCCGCCCCGTCCCGACCGCGCCGCGGCTCATCGCGACCGACCTGGACGGCACCCTGCTGCGCGACGACAAGTCCGTTTCGGACCGTACGGTCGCGGCCCTGGCCGCCGCCGAAGAGGCGGGCATCGAGGTCTTCTTCGTCACCGGCCGCCCGGCCCGCTGGATGGACGTCGTCAGCGCCCACGTCCATGGCCACGGCCTGGCCATCTGCGGCAACGGCGCGGCCGTGGTCGATCTGCACAGCGACAGCGACGGCCCTCGCTTCGTGAAGGTGCGGCCCGTGGAAGCGTCGGCGGCCCGCGACGTCGTCGCGCTGCTGCGGGCGGCCGTGCCGGGCACGTCCTTCGCCGTCGAGCGAACCGGTGGCTTCCACCACGAACTCGCCTATCCGCCCATGCACATGGACCCGGCCGCAAGCATCGCGCCGGCGGAGAAGCTGCTGGCCGAGGACAACGACGCCGCCGGCCAGCCGGTGCTCAAGGTGCTCGCCTTCCATCCCGAGCTGGCCCCCGACGACTTCCTCGCCCTGGCCCGCACCGCCGTGGGAGGCCGTGCCGAGATCACCCGGTCGAGCCCGACCGCGCTCCTTGAGATCAGCGGAGCGGGCGTCTCCAAGGCTTCCACCCTGGCCGTGTGCTGCGCCGAGCGCGGCATTTCCCCAGCAGAGGTGGTGGCTTTCGGCGACATGCCCAACGACATGGAGATGCTGAGCTGGGCGGGCACCTCCTACGCGATGGGCAACGCCCACCCCGATGTCCTGGCCACCGCGGCCGCGCACACCGCTGCCAACAATGAGGACGGCGTGGCGGTCGTCATCGAGCAGATCCTCAAGGCGCTCTGAAGGGCCTGGTCCACCCGGTGCGAGGCCCGGGCAGCGGGCGTTTCACGTGAAACATCTGCTGACCCGAGGGGGCGAGTGCGGCGGGAGGGTGGTTTTTCGGGGCTGTTTCACGTGAAACAGCCCCCGGCCGCTCCGCACCCCCGCTCGTCGTCAGAGCGGCGCCTCCCACAGGACGGTCGTACCGCCGCCCGCGTCGCCGATTCCGGGCCCGTAGGAACTCGATCCGCCCAGCGCCTCGGCCCGTCGCTGAAGGTTGCGCAGTCCGCTGCGGCGGCCGCCCGGTGGCATCCCGACGCCGTTGTCCGCGACGGTGAGCCGCACCCCGGGAGTGCCGTCCGGCAGTTGTGCCGTGGCATCGACGGCCACCTCGATGCGGGAGGCCTCGGCGTGCCGGAAGGCGTTCGAAAGCGCCTCGCGCAGCGCGGCGATGAGGTTCTTGCCGGTCAGTTCGCCGACCAGGGTGTCGACCGCGCCGAGGAAGCGGTGAGCCGGCTTGAAGCCGAGCGGCACGGCGGCCATGTTGATCTCCCGCAGGACGCGGGTGCGCAGTCCCGAGGGCGCTTCGGCGGGGCCCTGTTGGAGCGCGAAGATCGCGGTGCGGATCTCCTGAATGGTGACGTCGAGTTCGTCGACCGCCTGGCCGATGCCTCCCTGCACCTCGGGCACGACGGACTTGCGCTGGGCACCCTCCAGCATCATCCCGGTGGCGAAGAGCCGCTGGATGACCAGGTCGTGCAGGTCACGGGCGATGCGGTCCCGGTCTTCGTACACCGCGAGGCGTTCCCGGTCCCGCTGGGCCTCCGCCATCATCAGGGCGAGCGCGGCCTGCGAGGCGAACTGGCCGGCCAGCGTCCGTTCGACCTCGGTGAAGGGGCGCCCCCCGAGCACCCGGGGCGTGGCGAGAGCGCCTAGGACCCGGCCCCCGCTCTGGAGGGGCAGCAGCATGCTCGGCCCGTAACGCTCCGCCAGTTTGGTGATCATGCGCGGGTCGGAGGCGGCGTTCTCGACGAAGACCGCCTCACCGTCGAGCAGGGTGGAGACGACCGGGCTCTCCGGCGGGACCACCATGCCGAGGGAGACCCGCGGGTTGTCGGCCGAGACCGCGACGATCTCCAGACCGCCCTCCTCGGCGGGCAGCAGCACGATGCCCGCGTCGGCGTCGGCCAGATGGCGGGCCTGTTCGGCGACCACCTCCAGGGCGTCGTCCGCGTCGCCGCCCGAGAGCAGAGCGGTGGTGACCGCGACCGAGCCGTCGATCCACCGCTCGCGCTGGCGCGCCGCTTCGTAGAGCCGGGCATTGCCGACGGCGATCCCGGCCTCCGTGGCGAGCACCCGCACCATGTGCAGGTCGTAGTCGTTGAACTCGCCTCCACCGCGCTTCTCGGTCAGATAGAGGTTGCCGAAGATTTCGCCCTGTACGCGGATGGGAACGCCCAGGAACGTACGCATCGGGGGATGGTGCGGGGGAAGTCCGGCCGAGCGGGGATCGGCCGCGATCTCGGCGAGGCGCAGGGGTTCGGGGTGGTGTATCAGCCAGCCAAGGAGCCCCCGATGCCCATCGGGCCGGTGTCCGATCGCCCGGGCCTCCTCGTCGCTGACGCCGTACGTCACGAAGTCGGACAGGCCCCTGCCTCCCTCGTCCACCACGCCGATCGCCGCGTACCGCGCGTCGGCGAGTTCGGCCGCCGTCTGGCAGATCCGGTCGAGAGTGGAGTGCAGTTCCAGGCCTGTGCCGACCGACCGCATCGCTTCGAGGAGCTGCGGGACGCGCGCGGTCAGCTCGGTGGACAGTCCCCGCAGACTGCGGCCGGCCCGAGCCGCCACGTCGAGCGGATCATGCTCCCGGCGGTCCGGGCCGTGGACGTCCCTGTGGCCCGGCGATCTCTGCGGGTCTCGCGGCACTGGCATGCCTTGAGAGTAGTTAGTCCTATTTGGCGAGGAAAGTCGGGTACGCCGTGGCCTCCGTCTCGCGTTCACGTTCCAGCATGCGGCGCAGCGGCCCCTCGACGAGCGCCAGGTCCTCGTACGCGCCTCGCTGCACGGTCCTCCCCTCGTCGAGCACGATGACTTCGTCGACGGCGTCCAGACCCCGCAGCCGGTGGGTGATCAAGACGGTGGTGCGGCCTTCGGTGAGATCCAGCAGGTCCGCGGTGAGCGCGTCGGCGGTCGCCAGGTCCAGGTGCTCGGCGGGCTCGTCAAGGACGACCACCGGGAAATCGGCGAGCAAGGCCCTGGCCAGGGCCAGCCGCTGACGCTGGCCGCCGGAGAGCCGGGCGCCGTGTTCACCGACGAGAGTGTCGAGACCGTCGGGCAGCGCGTCCACCCAGTCCAGGAGCCGGGCCCTCGCCAGGGCGCCACGCAGTTCGTCGTCGGTCGCGTCGGTGCGGGCCAGCCGCAGGTTCTCGCGTACGGAGCTGTCGAACAGGTGCGCGTCCTGGGCACAGAGCCCGACCACGCGTCGCACGTCGTCGCTGTCGAGCCGGGCCGCGTCGCGTCCGCCGAGCTCGTACGTGCCCCGTTCGGCGTCGAGGAAGCGCAGCAGTACCTGCGCCAGAGTGGTTTTGCCCGACCCCGACGCCCCGACCACAGCCACCCGCATACCGAGGGTGAGGCGCAGCCCGAAATCGTGCAGCGCGTCCCGCTCCTGCCCCGCGTACCGGGCGCTCAGGCCACGCACCTCCAAGGGGAACGGGTCGGAGGGCGAGGTCTGAGGCGCGTCCGGCTCCCGCACCGGGGCCGGGGCGTCAAGCACTTCGTAGACCCGCTCGGCACTGCGCCGGACGCGCTGACAGGCCTGCACGGCCAACGGCAGCCCGGTCACGGCTTCGAAGGCGGCGAGCGGGAGGAGCACCACCACGGCGAGCAGCACCCCGTCCAGGCGGCCGTCCGCGACCGCGCGCACGCCGGCCAGGGCGGCGCCCGCCACGGTGAGACCGCAGACCAGCGCGGACAGTCCGCCGCCGAGCGCGGTGGCGGCAGCGCCTCGCGACGCGATCCGGGTCAGCACCGAGTCGGCGTCCTTCACCTCGGTGAGACGGCGATCGACGGCGCCGGCCACGGTCAGCTCACCGGTTCCGGTGAGCAGATCGGCCACCCGGGTGGCGAGCGCGCCGCGAGCCGGAGCGAGCTGCCGCTCGGCCCGCCGGGCCAGCGCCCCACTGACGCATGGAACCAGGACCCCCGCGACGAGGAGCCCCATCGCGAGCACGGCTCCGGCCTCGGGCAGCAGCCAGGCGGTGAATCCGGCGCTCAGGACCGATACGACGACGGCGACCCCGGCCGGGAGCGCCCAGCGCAGCCAATAGTCCTGGAGTTCGTCCACATCCGAGACCAGACGCGAGAGCAGGTCTCCGCGGCGGGTCTCGCGCAGCCCGGCCGGTGCGATCCGCTCAAGGCGCCGGTACACCGCGACCCGCAGCTCGGCGAGCATCCGAAGGACGGCGTCGTGCGAGACAAGGCGCTCGGCGTAGCGGAACACGGCCCGCCCGATGCCGAAGGCGCGGGTCGAGGTGACGGCGACCATCAGGTAGAGCACCGGCGGCTGTTGCGCGGCACGCGAGATGAGCCAGCCGGACGTGGCCATGAGGCCGACGGCTGAACCGAGGGCCAGCGCGCCGAGGAGCAGCGCGAGCGCGATGCGACCGCGCAGTCCCCGCGCCGCGGCGCGCACCCGGGCCAGCGGGTCGCGGCCGGCCGCGTCACTCGTCCCTGACGCGTCCGGGACGAAGGCATCAACGTCCGCCGGTCGCACCGGAGTTGAGGCCGGGTCTGATGTCTCCCGCACGGGGACGCGCGACGGCGCCTCGCCGGGCCGCAGCCCCACCACGCGGTCCGCGACGGCGAGCAGCGCGGGCCGGTGCACGACGAGCAGGACCGTGCGGCCCACCGCGAGCCTGCGTACCGCCTCGACGATGCCGGCCTCCGTCTCGCCGTCCAGCGCCGCCGTGGGCTCGTCGAGCAGCAGCACCGGCCGGTCGGCCAGAAAGGCCCGGGCCAGAGCGAGGCGCTGGCGTTGTCCGGCAGAGAGCCCCGCGCCTTGCTCGCCCAGGACGGTGGCCACGCCCTCCGGCAGCGCGGCCACGAAGTCGTAGGCCCCCGCGTCGCGCAGGGCGTCGAGCACGGCCGCGTCGTCGGCGCCGGGCCGGGCCAGGCGGACGTTGTCGGCGATCGTCCCCGCGAACAGGTGCGGCCGCTGCGGTACCCAGGCGACGCGCTCACGCCAGTTGGCCAAGGACACTGTCGCGAGGTCCGTACCGGACACGAGGATCCGGCCGCCTTCCCGAGGTGCCACGAAACCGAGCACGGCGTGGAGGAGCGTCGACTTGCCGACGCCGCTCGGCCCGGTCAGGGCCACTGTCTCGCCGGGCTCGACCACCAGGGAGGCGTCCGCGAGGGAGGGCTCCGTTCGTCCGGGATGGCGCACGGTCACGGCGTCCACCACGATGCGGACCGGACCCTCCGGCACCGTGGCACTGCCGCCCTTCGGCAGCGGAGTCTCCAGAACCTCGAAGATCTCCTCGGCGGCCGAAAGCCCCTCCGCCGCCGCGTGGTACTGCGCCCCGACTTGTCGCAGCGGCAGATAGGCCTCCGGGGCCAGGATCAGAATCGTCAGACCAGTGGAGAGATCGAGGTCGCCGTGGACCAGGCGCATGCCGATGCCGACCGCTACCAGCGCCACCGAGATCGTCGCGAGCAGTTCCAGGGCAAAGGACGAGATGAAGGCGATCCGCAGCGTCTTCAGGGTCGCCCTGCGGTAGTCGGAGGTGATCGTCCTGATGGACTCGGCCTGCGCCTTGGCCCGGCCGAAGACCTTGAGCGTCGGCAGTCCGGCGACCACGTCGAGGAAGTGCCCCGACAGGCGCGACAGCAGCCGCCACTGCCGGTCCATCTGCGACTGGGTCGCCCAGCCGATCAGCATCATGAACAGTGGGATGAGCGGAAGGGTGATCACGATCGTCGCGGCGGACACCCAGTCCTCGGTGACGATCCGCGCGAGTACCGCCACCGGGACGACCACAGCCAGACCCAGTTGCGGCAGATAGCGGGCGAAGTAGTCGTCGAGGGCGTCCACCCCTCGCGTGGCCAGCGCGACGAGTGAACCCGTGCGCTGTCCGCCCAGCCATTCAGGGCCGAGCCCCGCCGCGCGCTCCAGGAGCCGGCCACGCAGTTCCGATTTGACCGCGGCGCTCGCCCGGTGGGCGGCCAGCTCCGTCAGCCAGGAGACCAGACCCCTTCCGACCGCGACCGCCGCGAGGAGCAGTAGCGACGTCCTCAGGCCGGCCACGGTATGGCCGTGCTGGAACGCCCCTACGACGACATTCGCGATGAGCATCGCCTGGGCGACGATCAGCCCGGCACCGACCAGGCCGAGCGCCACCACGGCGGCGAGGAAAACGCGCGTGGCGCGGGCGTACCGGAGCAGACGCGGGTCGATCGGTTTCACATGAAACATCCCCCAACGGGAAGGGTTCAGAGTCGGCCCGGAGGGCGTGTTTCACGTGAAACACGCCCCACCGAACCGTGGGACCACAGAGGTCAGTGCGTTTCGGCGATGTTCTTGGTGCCGATCCGCTTGCGGAAGACCCAGTAGGTCCAGCCCTGGTAGAGCAGTACGAGCGGAGTCGCGACCCCGGCGCACCACGTCATGATCTTCAAGGTGTACGGACTGGACGAGGCATTGGAGACCGTGAGGTTCCAGGCGCCGTTCAGTGAGGACGGCATGACGTTCGGGAAGAGTGCCAGGAAGAGCATCGCCACCGAGGCGGCGATCGTGATGCCCGACAGCGCGAACGACCAGCCCTCGCGCCCGGCCTTGATGGCCACGATCGCCCCGACCAGCGCGAGCACGGCCACGACCATCGCGACCAGGCTCTTGGTGTCACCACGCGAGGCCTGGGTCCAGACCAGGAAGCCGAGCGCGAGCACGGCCGCCACCAGACCCAGCTTGAGCGCCAGCGCCCGGGCCCGTTCGCGGATGCCGCCCAGCGTCTTGAGCGAGGCGAACACCGCGCCGTGGAAGGTGAACAGGGAGAGTGTGACCAGTCCGCCCAGGAGCGCGAACGGATTGAGCAGATCCCAGAAGCCGCCGACGTACTCCATGTGCGCGTCGATCTTGACCCCTCGCACGATATTGGCGAAGGCCACGCCCCAGAGGAACGCCGGGATGAGCGAGGTCCAGAAAATGGCCTGCTCCCAGTTGCGCTGCCACGACTCCTCGGGTCGCTTGGCGCGGTACTCGAAGGCGACACCCCGGACGATCAAGCAGACCAGGATGATCAGCAGCGGCAGGTAGAAGCCGGAGAAGAGCGTCGCGTACCACTCGGGGAAGGCGGCGAACGTCGCGCCGCCGGCCGTGAGCAGCCACACCTCGTTGCCGTCCCACACCGGCCCGATGGTGTTGATCAAAACGCGCTTCTCGGTGCGGTCCCGGGCCAGCAGCTTCGTCAGGATGCCGATCCCGAAGTCGAATCCCTCCAGGAAGAAGTAGCCGGTCCACAGGACGGCGATGAGTACGAACCAGACGTCGTGGAGTTCCATGCCTCGATCTCCTCAGCCTCAGTACGAGAAGGCCATCGGCCGGTCGGGGTCGCGGTCGTCCCCGCCGATCTTGGTGGGCGGGTTGAGGTCGTCCTCGGTGAGTTCGGGCGGTCCGGTCTTGACGTACTTGACGAGCAGCTTGACCTCGACCACCGCGAGCACGGCGTACAGCAGGGTGAAGACGATCATCGAGGTGAGCACTTCGCCCTGCGAGACGCTGGGGGAGACCGCGTCCCGGGTGCGCAGCACGCCGTACACGACCCAGGGCTGGCGACCCATCTCGGTGAAGATCCAGCCCCACGAGTTGGCGATCAGCGGGAAGCCGAGCGTCCAGACCGCGGCGAACCAGTACCACTTGGTCCAACGGGCGCCGAGCGCCTTGCTCTTGAAGAGCACCAGATGCGGCACCTCGTCCTCACCGGTCCTCATCGCCGGCGCCAGCATGAACTTCTTGCGGGTCAGCCAGAGCCCGACGAGTCCGATGGCGAAGGACGTCATACCGAAGCCGATCATCCAGCGGAAGCCCCAGAAGGTGACCGGGATGTTGGGCCGGTAGTCGCCGGGCCCGAACTTCTGCTGCTCGGCCTTGTTCACGTCGTTGATGCCCGGCACGTAGGACGAGAAGTTGTTGTCGGCGAGGAAGGACAGGACTCCCGGCACCGATATCTCGACATCGTTGTGGCCCTTGGCCACGTCACCGACGGCGAAGATCGAGAACGGCGCGGGCTGTTCGCCGTCCCACAGGGCCTCGGCGGCGGCCATCTTCATGGGCTGCTGCTTGAACATGACCTTGCCGAGCGAGTCACCGCTGACGGCCGTGAGCAGTCCCCCGATCACCAGCGTGATCAGGCCGAGCCGCAGCGAGGTGCGCATCACGGGGATGTGCTTCTTGCGGCGCAGATGAATGGCGGCCACGCCGACCATGAAGGCGCCGCCGGTGAGGAACGCGGCGGTCAGCGTGTGGAAGGCGACGACCAGGGTGGTGTCCTGGGTCAGGACCTTCCAGAAGTCGGTGAGCTCCGCGCGGCCGGTGGCCTTGTTGAGCTTGAAGCCGACCGGGTGCTGCATCCAGGAGTTGGCCGCCAGGATGAAGTAGGCGGACAGGATGGTGCCGAGGGAGACCATCCAGATGCAGGCGCAGTGGATCTTCTTCGGCAGCTTGTCCCAGCCGAAGATCCACAGCCCGATGAAAGTGGACTCGAAGAAGAAGGCGATGAGCGCTTCGAAGGCGAGCGGCGCACCGAAGATGTCGCCGACGAACCTCGAGTAGTCCGACCAGTTCATGCCGAACTGGAATTCCTGGACGATGCCCGTGACCACACCCATCGCGATGTTGATCAGGAAGAGCTTGCCCCAGAACTTGGTCGCCTTGAGGTACTTCTCCTTGCCGGTCCGCACCCAGGCGGTCTCCAGGCCGGCCACGAGGGCGGCGAGGGAGATCGTCAAGGGAACGAAGAGGAAGTGGTAGACGGTGGTGATGCCGAACTGCCATCGCGCCAGAGTCTCCGGCGCCAGAGCCAGGTCCACGTCGGCACTCTCCTTACATCGCCGTGGTCACAGCCGCAGGCTTGCCCCTTTAATCCGCCCGATCACGGGAGGAAGCGGGACACGCTTGTGAACGCGTTCACATTCACAAGCATTATGTCGTACTGGCGGTCGACCGTTCAAAGGGGGGTCCCCTCCGAAAGCCGAGGGGCCCTCTCCGGTAGCCCAGGGGCCTCCTACGGAAGCAGCCCAAGGCCGGGTGCCCTTGGGAAGGCGGCGGGCGTGGACACCCCCTTCCCAAGGTCTTCAACATCTTGTTGAATTCGGCGCCATGGAGAACCAACTGCGCATACGCATCTCATGGCCCGCGGGCAGCCTCACCGCGACGCTCGAAAAAACCCCCACCAGCACGGCGCTGGCAGGGGCACTTCCGATCACGTCCACCGCCCACACCTGGGGCGAGGAGGTCTATTTCGACACCCCCGTCTCCCCGGCCAGGGAGGCGGGCGCGCGGCAGGTGGTGGAGCCGGGCACGGTGGCGTTCTGGACGGACGGCGACGCGCTCGCGCTGCCGTACGGCCCCACCCCCATCTCGCGCGGTGACGAATGCCGGCTGGCGAGCCCGTGCAACGTACTCGGCCGGATCGACGGCGACCCCCGGCTGCTCGCCACGGTCCGCTCCGGCGACCCGATCCGGGTCGACGCCCTCTGAGACCCGAGGGGCCGCCCAGAAACGCGTCAGGCCTGCTTGCGGAAGCCTTCGGCGACCTTGAGGAAGAGGTCGTTGGCCTCGCTCTCGCCGATCGTGACGCGTACGCCCTCGCCCGCGAACGGCCGCACCACGACGCCCGCCGCCTCGCACGCCGCGGCGAAGTCCATGGTGCGCTCCCCCAGGCGCAGCCAGACGAAGTTCGCCTGCGTCTCGGGCACCGTCCAGCCCTGCTGCACCAGGCCCTCGTACACCCGGTCCCGCTCGCACACCAACGAGCCGACGCGGCCCATCAGTTCGTCCTCGGCGCGCAGGGAGGCAACCGCCGCGTCCTGGGCGAGCTGGCTGACGCCGAAGGGCACGGCCGTCTTGCGCAGCGCGGCGGCGACCGGCTCGTGGGCCACCGCGAAACCGACCCGGAGGCCGGCGAGCCCGTACGCCTTGGAGAAGGTGCGCAGGACGGCCACGTTCGGGCGGTCCCGGTAGATCTCGAGGCCGTCCGGCACCTCGGTGTCGCGGATGAACTCCCGGTAGGCCTCGTCGAGGACCACGAGGACGTCGGAGGGCACCCGGTCGAGGAACCGTTCCAGCTCGGCCCGGCGCACCACGGTGCCCGTCGGGTTGTTCGGGTTGCAGACGAAGATCAGCCGGGTCCGGTCGGTGACCGCGTCCGCCATCGCGTCGAGGTCGTGCACGTCGCCCGGGGTGAGCGGCACCCGCACGGACGTCGCTCCACTGATCTGGGTGATGATCGGGTAGGCCTCGAAGGAGCGCCAGGCGTACATGACCTCGTCACCGGGGCCCGACGTGGACTGGATCAGCGACTGGGCCACCCCCACCGAGCCCGTGCCGGTGGCCAGGTGCGCGTGCGGGACCCCGAAGCGCTCCGCCAGCTCGTCCATCAGCGCGGTGCACGCCATGTCGGGGTAGCGGTTGAAGTTCCCGGCGGCCGCGAGGGCGCTCTCCAGCACACCGGGCAGCGGCGGGTAGGGGTTCTCGTTCGAGGACAGCTTGTAGGCGACCGGCCCCTCGGACGCCGCGGCGGGCTTGCCCGGCTTGTAGGTGGGGATGCCGTCCAGCTCGGCGCGCAGCTTGGGGCTCGTCTCGCTCACCGCAGGTCCTCCTCGACCGTCGCGTACAGATGCTGTGCACGCCGCCGCGGACAGCTCCGTACACATCCAATGCTTCTCACCTTATGAGGATTCGGGCCGCCTGCGAATAGCGGACGGGAACCGGTTCCGGGCGGGCGCACAGGCCGGGGGGAGCGCTCCTGCGTCTGCCGCACGCCGGTGGCACGCGCCGTGGCGCGCATCACCCGTGAAGGTGAGTTGAGACCTCTTCGATACATCGGACAGTTGGCAGCCGCCCACGGGTCGATGAGGGCCACCAGGACACGGAATCGCCCAACTCCCTTGCATAGCAAGGTCATTGACGGCTTTCGATCATGCAGAAACGTGCCTGTCAACGCGTGCATATGCACCCGGGCCAACCGCCCGTCATCGCCCTACTATCGGCTCGCCATGACAGCAGCAGGGAAGCACCAGGTGAGCCGGTCGACCGGTCGCCGGCTGGGGCGGGCGGGCATTCGGGACGTGGCCGCCGCAGCCGGTGTCTCCATCACGACCGTCTCCGACGCGCTCAACGGCAAGGGCCGGCTCCCCGACGCCACCCGCCGCCACGTCCGCGAGGTCGCAGACCGGCTGGGCTACCGCCCATCCGCAGCGGCCCGCACGCTCCGTACCGGCAAGTCCGGCCTCATCGGCCTGACCGTGACGACCTACGGGGATGAACCTTTCACCTTCACCGAATTCGCCTACTTCGCCGAAATGGCGAGAGCCGCCACCTCCGCCGCGCTGGCCCGCGGCTACGCCCTCGTCATCCTTCCCGCCACCTCACGCCGCAGCCCGGCGGACGTCTGGTCGAACGTCGCCCTCGACGGCACCGTCGTCATCGACCCCTCCGACCAGGACCCCGTGGTCACCGAACTCGTACGCCAGGGCCTTCCCGTCGTCTCCGACGGCCGCCCGGCGGGCACCCTGCCCGTCACGGCCTGGGTGGACAACGACCACGAGGCCGCCGTACTCGACCTGCTCGACCACCTCGCCGCCGCCGGCGCCCGCCGCATCGGCCTCCTCACCGGCACCACCACCGACACCTACACCCGGTTGTCCACCGAGGCCTATCTGACCTGGTGCGGACGGGTCGGCCAGGATCCGGTGTACGAGTCCTATCCGGCCCACGACCCCTGTGCGGGCGCCGTCGCAGCCGACCGGCTGCTCGCCCGCCCGGACCGGCCGGACGCCGTCTACGGACTCTTCGACCCCAACGGCACCGACCTGCTCGCGGCCGCACGGCGCTACGGGCTGCGCGTACCGGAGGACCTGCTCCTCGTGTGCTGCAGCGAATCCACCGTGTACGCCAGCACCGAACCGCCCATCACCACCCTCTCGCTCAAGCCCAGGCGCATCGGCACAGCCGTCGTCCAGCTCCTGATCGACGCGATCGAAGGAATCGACAACGGTCATCCGATCGAGCAGGTGATACCGACCGAACTGATCGTGCGGACCTCCTCCCAGCGCCGTCCGCCGCGCACCACGGTCAGCCCGCCCCGCTCCCCGGCGAAGGGCCAGCCGGGCCAGCAGGGCCAGTCGGGTCAGCCCGGACAGAACTGACCGGCCGTCCGGCCGGGCGACGACCCCCGGCCGGACGGCGCGGCATCCGCAGTCCTGGGAACGGCAGGAATCAGCCTGTCTCGGACCGCCACATTAGGGACATAACCACCCGCGAACCCCGCTCGCACCCGGATTGACCACCCCTGGTGCGTCACACAGCATGAGGCGCATTCCTATGATGGGCGCACGACACCACGGATCCCCGCCCGACCTGGCGGCTCCCACGGTGTACGGCGGCGCGACGGTGGTGGAGGGGTCGATGACTCAGGGGGCCGGTCAGGGACCCGTGCGGACGGAGACGTTGCGTGACTTCCGGGTGCCGCCGTACGCGCAACAGGCCCCCGTGCCACCACCGGAGGAACCGCCCGCGTATCCGGAGCCGATGACGCCGGAACTCCGCGTGGAGCGGGCGGCCCCGGAGCGCCATGAGGAGCCGGCGGCCCCGGAGTTCCCCCAGGGGCCGGCCGCCCCGGAAGCACGCCACGAGTCGGCGGCGGCGGGTTTCCAGCGGGGTGCGGCGGATCCGGAAGCGCGCAGTCAGCCGATGGCCTCCGAGCCCTGCTTCGGGCCGGTGGACCCGGAAGCACGCCACGAGCCGGCGGCCCCGGAGTTCCAGCAGGAGCCCCCGGCCGCCCACCCGCAGGCCTCCGCGCCCCTCACGCCGCCTCCGACGCCCGGCACGGCCACCTCTTCCGGTGACGAGCCGCCCGAGGGCTACACGCCGACCGCACGCGACCTGCCGGTGATCACTCGGGGGGACACCCTCCAAGTGCCGCTGGCCGAGCCGGACCCCGCGTCGGCGCCCAGCGGACCCGGCCCGCTGTACGTCGTCGGCGACGTCCACGGCTACCTGGACGAACTCATGGCCGCCCTGCGCGAGCAGGGCCTCATCGACGAGTCGGGCAGCTGGGCCGCCGGCACCGCGCGCCTGTGGTTCCTCGGTGACTTCACCGACCGGGGCCCCGACGGCATCGGCGTCATCGACCTGGTCATGCGGCTCTCGGCCGAGGCCGCGGCCGCCGGTGGCTACTGCAAGGCGCTCATGGGCAACCACGAGCTGCTGCTCATCGGCGCCAAGCGGTTCGCCGACACCCCGGTCAACTCCGGCGCCGGCACGGCCACCTTCCAGGCCGCCTGGCTGCTCAACGGCGGCCAGAAGGCCGACATGGACCGGCTCCAGGACGTCCACCTTCAGTGGATGTCCCGTCTCGACGCGATCGAGCAGGAGGACGACCACCTGCTCATGCACTCGGACACCACCGCCTATCTGGAGTACGGCGAATCCATCGAGGCGGTCAACGACACCATCCACGCGATCTTGACCCGTAACGACGCCGACGAGTGCTGGGACCTGTTCCGCAAGCTCACCAAGCGGTTCGCGTTCCGCGACGGCGCCGGCTCCCAGGCCGCGCGTGAGCTGCTTGCGGCCTATGGTGGCCGGCGCGTGGTGCACGGCCACAGCCCGATCCCGTATCTGCTGGGCGAGGTCGGCACCGAGGACGGCGAAGAGGACTCGCGCCCGGTGGTCGAGGGTCCGCACCTGTACGCCGACGGACTCGCCCTCGCGATGGACGGCGGCGTGACCATGGCCGGAAAGCTGCTGGTCCAGCAACTCCCGCTGGGTGACTGAGGCATGAGGGAGAGGTGACCGGGAAGGCGTTCCGCAAAGCGCCGGGTATGCCATTTCCGGAAACACCCTGTCACCTCGTGCCGTAGCGGCTCTACCATCGGGTTATCCGCAGCAGGCTCTCCTCCGTTTCCGCCCAACTGCCCGTTCACCAGGCGGGCTTCCCGGCCCTACGGAGCATCGGGGGATGCACATGAACAGCGCTCCGCACCTGCTTCCCGAGGACCGCCAGGAGTTCGAGCGGATCCTCGACGAGGCGCTGCGCACCGCGCACGAACGGCCCGAGCTGTCCAGCATCGGCGAGCGTCTGAACGCGGTGCAGCTGCGCACCATGGTGCTCGCGGCCGGATCCTTCATCACCGAGCGCGCCGCGCCCGAGTACGAGAACTATGTCGAGGCGCGCGTGGCGCTGCGGCCGCCCGGCACCACGCCGGACACCGCCCTTGTGACCTCCGACGGCACCTCACTCGAACCCTCGGGCGCGGGCGTCGGCGCCGTCGTCACCGTGCTGGCACCGGTGCTCGCCGGAACGGCCGCGGTGATATTCCTGCTGGTCGGCTACATCCTGAAGATGCTCAATCCGGTCCCGGCCTTCGCGGACACCATGCTGACGGCCGGCTGGTTCTTCGGCGCGCTGACGGCCGCCGCGATCCTCGCCGCCGCCGTCGGGCTGCTGATCACCGCGGTGCGCAACGGCGCGACGCAGGTGGTGGCGGTCGACGAGGCGAGCGAGGCGGACGCGCCCGACGAGCGCACTCAGGAGCTCTCCCGCGCCCGCGAGGCCTGGCGCCACGCTCTCCTGGAGCGCGGGATCTACCCGTTCCTGCGGGACGCGCTCGCCGACCCGAGCGTCGACCCCGGCGCGCCGGAGCCCCGCCGCCCGATCGGCCGGATCCCGTCCCTCGGCTACGACCGCCCCGGCTTCGGCAGCCCCGACGAGGGCGCCTCCCCCGCCAGCCACCCCAGCTTCACCAGCCCGGACTTCACCAGCCCCGACTTCGGCGGCCCGGAACACCAGCCGGACTGACCGGGACCGGGGAGCAGGCGTTCCGGGGGCCTGCCGGCCCCGAGCGGCGAGCGTGCCGCTGCTCCGGGGGACCTGAACCCCTGGAGCAGCGCGAACGCCCCACGCCTCAGTCGGCGATCGGCAGATAGACCCGGTTCCCCGCGTCCGCGAACTCCTTGGACTTCTCCGCCATCCCGGCCTCGATCTCGTGCGACTTCAGGTCGCCGCCGTGCTCACGCCTGATGTCCTGCGAGATCTTCATCGAGCAGAACTTCGGACCGCACATCGAGCAGAAGTGCGCGGTCTTGGCCGGCTCGGCGGGCAGCGTCTCGTCGTGGAACTCCCGGGCCGTGACCGGGTCGAGGGCCAGGTTGAACTGGTCCTCCCAGCGGAACTCGAACCGGGCGTCCGAGAGCGCGTCGTCCCACTCCTGGGCGCCCGGGTGCCCCTTGGCCAGGTCCGCCGCGTGCGCGGCGATCTTGTACGTGATGACGCCGGTCTTCACGTCGTCACGGTTGGGCAGGCCAAGGTGCTCCTTGGGCGTGACGTAGCAGAGCATCGCGGTGCCCCACCAGGCGATCATCGCCGCGCCGATACCGGAGGTGATGTGGTCGTAGGCGGGCGCCACATCGGTGGTCAGCGGCCCCAGGGTGTAGAACGGGGCCTCTTCGCAGATCTCCTGCTGGAGGTCGATGTTCTCCTTGATCTTGTGCATCGGGACGTGCCCCGGGCCCTCGATCATCGTCTGTACGTTGTGACGCTTGGCGATCGTGTTGAGTTCCCCGAGCGTGCGGAGCTCCGCGAACTGCGCCTCGTCGTTGGCGTCCGCGATGGAGCCCGGCCGCAGGCCGTCACCCAGCGAGTACGTCACGTCGTACGAGGCGAGGATGTCGCACAGCTCCTCGAAGTTCTCGTACAGGAACGACTCCTTGTGGTGCGCCAGGCACCAGGCCGCCATGATCGACCCGCCGCGCGAGACGATGCCGGTCTTTCGGCGGGCGGTCAGCGGAACGTAGCGCAGCAGCACGCCCGCGTGGACCGTCATGTAGTCGACGCCCTGCTCGGCCTGCTCGATGACCGTGTCCTTGTAGATCTCCCAGGTCAGGTCCTCGGCACGGCCGTCGACCTTCTCCAGCGCCTGGTACAGCGGCACCGTGCCAATGGGCACGGGCGAGTTGCGCAGCACCCACTCGCGAGTGGTGTGGATGTTGCGGCCCGTGGAGAGGTCCATGACCGTGTCCGCGCCCCATTGCGTGGCCCAGGTCATCTTGTCGACCTCTTCCTCAATGGAGGAGGTGACCGCGGAGTTCCCGATGTTGGCGTTGACTTTCACCAGGAACCGCTTGCCGATGATCATCGGCTCGATCTCGGGGTGGTTGATGTTCGCGGGCAGCACGGCGCGGCCCGCCGCGATCTCCTCGCGTACGACCTCGGGGGAGACGTTCTCGCGGATCGCGACGTACTCCATCTCCGGGGTGATCTCGCCGCGCCGGGCGTACGCGAGCTGGCTGACGGCCTGGCCGCCACGGCCGCGGCGGGGCTGGCGCGGGCGCCCGGGGAAGACCGCGTCGAGGTTCTTCAGGCCCCCGCGCGGCGAGGTGTGCTTGATGCCGTCGTCCTCGGGACGGACCGGGCGCCCCGCGTACTCCTCGGTGTCGCCACGCCCGATGATCCAGTTCTCCCGGAGCGGTGCGAGGCCTCGGCGGACGTCGGTCTCGACGTCCGGATCGGTGTACGGACCGGACGTGTCGTACAGCGTTACGGCCTTGCCGTTGGTGAGGTGCACCTGACGGACCGGCACCTTGAGGTCGGGGCGCGACCCCTCGATGTACCCCTTGTGCCAGCCGATGGACTTCCCGCTCTCCTCAGTGCTGGAGGCAGGCGTGCGTGCGTCCTGAACGGTCATGAGACCTACTCCCTACGCCGGCATTACCCGGTAACAGGTTCGGCGGTCGGCGCAGCCTCTTCCGTACGGTTCGTACGGCTTTCAGCGCCCTCTCAGCCCGGTGCTCCGAGCTCCCGCGTGTGCAAAGGTGTCACCACGCTAGCGCCCGCACTGGCGCGCTGAACAGAGGGCCCCCTCCGTTCTTGCGATGATCGGGCGGTGACCCCACCAGAACCGCACCCTCCGCATCCCCCCGGCGGACCCGGCCAAGGACACGGCCACACGCACGGCCACGCGCATGGCCACTCACACGGTCACGGGCCCGCGGCACCCGTCTCCAAGCACCTTCGCAAGGTCATCGCCGCCGTCCTGATCCCCTTCTCCGCGGCGGTACTTGTGGGGCTCGTGGTGCTCTGGCCCGGCGGCGCCCCACCGCACCAGCGCACCGGGGTCGGCTTCGACCGCCAGACCCAGCAGGCCAAGGTCCTCACGGTGGACAAAGTGGACTGCGCGTCGGTCCACGCGGGTCAGACCCCGTCGAACGGTGACACCTCCACCGCTGAGAGCGGGCAGGCGAGGAACGCCCCGCGCCAACCGTGCGGCAAGGCCACCGTCGAGGTCACCTCCGGCAAGGAGAAGGGCCGCACCTTCACCGAGGTCGTCCAGCCCGACTCGCCGCGCCAACTGCACGCCGGTCAGGGCGTGATCGTCTCGTACGCCCCCGACGCCCCCCACGACCTCCAGTACTCGGTGACCGATGTGAACCGGCGCTTCCCGATGGCGCTGCTCGCGGGGATCTTCGCGCTCGCGGTCGTGGTCGTCGGCCGGCTGCGCGGGGTGATGGCGCTGATCGCCCTGGTGGTCTCGTTCGCCGTGCTGACCTTTTTCATCCTTCCGGCGGTGTTGCAGGGTTCCAATCCGCTGCTTGTGGCGGTGGTCGGGGCGAGCGCCATCATGCTGATCGCGCTCTACATGTGCCACGGCCTGTCCGCGCGCACCTCGGTCGCCGTGCTCGGCACCCTCGTCTCGCTGATGCTCATCGGGCTGCTCGGCTCGCTCTTCATCGGCTGGGCCGCGCTCACCGGCAACACCGACGACAACACCGGCCTCATCCATGGCCTTTACCCGGGCATAGACATGTCCGGCCTGCTGCTCGCGGGCGTCATCATCGGCTCGCTCGGCGTGCTGGACGATGTGACGGTCACGCAGACCTCGGCGGTGTGGGAGCTGCACGAGGCGAATCCGACGATGGGCCCGCGCGGCCTGTACCGGGCGGGCATCCGGATCGGCCGCGACCACATCGCCTCGGTGGTCAACACCCTGGTGCTCGCCTACGCGGGCGCCGCGCTGCCCCTGTTGCTGCTGTTCTCGATCGCGCAGAGCAGCGTGGGCACGGTGGCCAACAGCGAGCTGGTGGCCGAGGAAGTCGTCCGCACGCTCGTCGGGTCGATCGGGCTGGTCGCTTCGGTGCCGCTGACCACCGCGCTGGCCGCCCTGGTCGTCTCCGCGGACCGGCCCGCCCCCGACGGCCGCGCGGCGCCCCGGCCGGCCGTGAGACGCGGCGCGGGCGGTCATCGCCGCAGGAAGTAGCGGGTCAGCCCGCGTTCTCCTCCGCCAGGATGCGCCCGAGCGCGTCCTCCAGGTGGCCGTCGAACTCCCCGAGCGCCCACTCCTGTCCCAGGGGTACGAGCTTGTCGGTACGGTCCAGGAAGGCCACCAGGGGCGCGACGCCGGCCCGGAAGAGGGCGCGGTCGGCGCCCACTTGGAGCTTGATGTGGACATCGCACAGCTCATCGGGCTCGCTGGGCTCGATCCGTACGTCGCCGTCCCCGGCCGGTTCGTTGATCCCGTCGAGCAGCAGCTCCCGCCCGAAGGTCCAGGTGACAGGCGCGTCTCCGGGGAGGTGGAAGGTCATGCGCACGGCATAGGGGTCCGCCGCCTCGTACGTCAGCTCCACCGGGATCCGGAAGGCCAGCTCCTCGGAGACGAGGAACTTCATCATCACTTCTGCCTGAACCGACTCATGCATCGTCATGTACCCCGCTTGTGGCTGAAATCGGCCAGGAATGAACCCTCAGAGCCTTGGTGACGCCATCGTGCTGTACGCGTCGGCAGATCACAAGGAGTGAGTTTTCAGATACCGATAGAGAACATGAGCGAACGGTGCAGCGCGCCCACCTCGCCGCGCAGGCGTTCGACGGCAGGCAGGGGGCGTTACGCCTGGTGAAGGGGACGGAAAAGGCCACGGTCTCGGCGCCGGAACCTGTCGTCATAGGGATCACGGCGCATAAGCCGCTGAGGGCGTGCTCCAGGCGTTTGACGAGGAGACTCTTACGCTGCGTGATCGCGACGCGTTCCGTCAGGGCCTGGCGATTCCGTATGGTGCAGGGCTTGATCGCTTCGAGCGTGGCCGGTCGAGGTGGCCCTCGCGGGCCTGGTCGTCGGGCCGGCCGCGTAGGCGCTGCCCGAAGGCTCGGGCGTGCCCGGTCGCCGGGAAGCGGGTCCGCTCCTCGACGGCGAGCGCGGCGGGAGTGTCGGCAACCCGGCGATCGCGATCTCACCCTCGCGGTGGACAGCGAAGTAGACGGGCACCCCCGAGGGAGTCCCGCCAACGGTCCAGAGAGTCAGTGATCGTGCTGCGCCTTCCGCGGCGCCCCGTGGTGGGCCGGCCGCTCGGCCGCCGCACCACAGCTCACCTTCAGGCGTGCTGCCGGGCGCCACGCCCGCCTGCGTGGGACGCCGGGCGGAACTTCATGTTCCGCCCGGGTTCCGCTACCAGCCGCCGCGCGAGGAGGACGAGGAGGACAGGAACCTGCGCACCACGTAGATCAGACCACCCACCAGAGCCACGAAGACCAGGACCTTGAAGAGCAGTCCGAACAGGAAGCCGACCACGCTCGCGATCAGGCCGCCGAACACGACCAGGGCGATGACGGGCACGGCGACCCACTTCACCCACCAGGGCATCCCCGCGAATATCTCCCGTGCGGCCATCGTCCTTACCTCTTTCTGTTAGCTTCTGTCAGTTTTCTGCCAGTTCACGCATTCCGTGCCTTCGACACTCTCGATGCTAGGGGCGACCGGGTACCCAGCGGGGCGGTCGCAGCCCTTGAACTCCCCTGACCGGACCCCTAGGGAAGGTCAGGGGCGACCCTCAGCTCTCCGGCGGAGAGAAGACGACCAGAACCCTCAGATCCTCGGTGATGTGGTGGAACTTGTGGGCCACTCCGGCGCGCACATAGACCACGCTGCCGCGCGAGACCTGCGTCGTCTCCAGGCCCACGGTGATCGAGGCGCGGCCGCTGGCCACGAAGTAGATCTCGTCCTGGGCATGCGGGGACTGCGAGTCGTGGGCGCCGGCATCGAGCGCGTACAGCCCCGCCGACATGTTCCGCTCCCGTAGGAACTGCAAATACGCGCCGTCGTTGGCGGCCCGCTCCGCCTCCAACTCGTCGAGCCGGAAATCTTTCATCGCCGTCCGCCCCTGCACTCGTGCCGATCGTGTCTGCCACGATCGGGCCCATGAAGAATTTTGTAGTCAAAACGATCGCCAACGCGGGCGCGCTGGCAGTGGCCGTCTGGCTGATGAAGAACATCACCCTGACCGGCGACAACACCGGCAAGAAGGCCTTGACGCTGATTCTGGTCGCGCTGGTCTTCGGCGTGGTGAACTTCGTCGTCAAGCCGGTGGTGAAGCTGCTGTCCTTCCCGCTGTTCATCCTCACCCTCGGCCTGATCACCCTGGTGATCAACGCGTTGATGCTGCTCCTGACGTCGTGGCTGGCCGACAAGCTGCATCTCAGCTTCCACGTCGAGGGCTTCTGGACCGCACTGCTCGGCGCCCTGATCATCTCGATCGTCTCGTGGGCGCTGCACCTCGCCCTTCCCGACGACAAGGACTGAGCGGTACCCCTCATTTCGTCTCGGTGCGCGCGCCGGCCGTCGGCGCGTACCGTGACGGTGCTCGGCGAGCACGATGGTGGAACGTCCCACACGGCACGGCAGTTCCAGAGGGAGTGTGTGGCATGACAGGTGACGGCACGCGGTCCGTTCGCGCCGGTCTTCCCGACCCGGTCGCCTACGAGCCCACCCTTCCGGGCCCGGTGTTCGCCGCCCACTTCCACCTGCCCGGCGAGGCGTCCGGGCCGTACACCTACGGCCGTGACACCAACCCGACGTGGACCCATCTGGAGCGGGCCATCGCCGAACTCGAGTCGCCCGACGAGAGCGCGGAGGCAATCGTCTTCGCGTCCGGGATGGCGGCGGTGTCGGCCGTCCTGCTCTCCCAGGCGCGCTCCGGCGACACGGTGGTCCTGCCCGAGGACGGCTACCAGGCCCTGCCCTTGATCCGTGAGCAACTGGAGGCCTACGGCATCGAGGTGCGCACGGCACCGACCGCGGGCGACGCTCAACTGGCCCACCTGGACGGCGCGAAGCTGCTGTGGATCGAGACACCGTCCAACCCGGGTCTCGACGTGTGCGACGTACGCCGCCTCGCGCGGGCGGCGCATGAGGCCGGCGCCCTCGTGGCGGTCGACAACACCCTGGCCACTCCGCTCGGGCAGCGCCCCCTCGACCTCGGCGCGGACTTCGCGGTCGCCAGCGGCACTAAGGGGCTGACCGGGCACGGCGATCTTCTGCTCGGCTATGTGGTGTGCCGCGCCCCGGAGTTCGCCGCGCGTGTACGCAAGTGGCGCAAGGTCGTCGGGGCGATCCCGGGGCCGATGGAGGCATGGCTGGCCCACCGCTCGCTGGCGACCCTGCATCTGCGGGCCGACCGGCAGGCCGAGAACGCCCTGGCCCTCGCCCAGGCGCTGGCCGGGCGCGACGAGGTCACGCGCCTGCGCTACCCGGGCCTGCCGTCGGACCCCGCCCACCGGCTGGCCTCGGCCCAGATGCGGCGCTTCGGCTGCGTGGTGTCCTTCGACCTTCCCGACCGCGCCTTCGCCGAACGCTTCCTGGCGGCACTGCGCCTGGTCGACGACGCCACCAGCTTCGGCAGCGTGCGCTCCACCGCCGAACGGCGCGGCCGCTGGGGCGGTGACGCGGTGGGGGAGGGGTTCATCCGGTTCTCCGTCGGCGCGGAGGACGCACCGGATCTGATCGCCGACGTGGAGCGCGCGCTGGACGAGGCAGGTTCGGCCCGCGGCGGCTCCCGCTGAGGGAGCGCTTTCCGCTCGTCGGGCGCCGCCTGCGCCTACCCGCTTCACGGCGGGGCACGCGCGGAGAGTTTCGCCGGGGCCCCTTCGGGCCACATTCCTCCCATGACCGTACGTCCAGTGGTCAAGCGCACCGCACGAGCCGTTCTGCTCGACGGCGACGACCTGATTCTGATCAAGCGCACCAAGCCCGGCATGGATCCCTACTGGCTCACACCAGGCGGCGGGGTCGAGCCCGAGGACTCCACCGTCGTCGAGGCCCTTCACCGCGAGGTGCACGAGGAGCTGGGCGCCAAGATCACCGATGTGGTGCCCTGCTTCGTCGACACCGTCGAGCACATCGGCGCCGACGGGGGCTCGACGGGAGTGAAGGTCCAGCACTTCTTCGTCTGCCACCTCGACTCCATGGACCCCTCGTTGCGCCACGGCCCCGAGATCGAGGACCCTTGCGGGGAGTACGAGATCGTCCGGATCCCGTTCACCCGGGTGGGGATCGCCTCCGTACACCTCGTGCCCCTGTCCCTCAGGCACTATCTCGACGGCAACATCGAGGGAGTGCGGGCCATGCACGCACCCGACCTGGGCTAGCTCCGGCTCTCGAGCTCTCCCCGGACCAGCGCGTAGGCCTCTCGCAGGTCGTCGCCCGTGTACGTATAAGTGGCGAGCCCGGCGAGATGGTGGTCGGCATTCACCGCGACCGACACGGGTACCGCCGCGAAAAGATCCACGTCGGACATGGAGTCCCCGTACGCCACACAGCTTGCGGGGTCCACTCCGAACTCGGCACACAGCCGCTTCATGACGGTGACCTTGGCCACCGGGCTGAGGATGCCGGCCGGGTCCACGGGCCGCGTGAAGGGCACGTCCGGGAAGAGTGAACCGTGCGCGGCGTGGGCGCCCCAGCCGAGCAGCCGCTCCACGAAGAAGGACGGGGAGAGCGAAATGACGGCGCAGTAGTCGCCGCGTTCCCGGATCTCCCGCCAGACGTCCTGGATCCCGGTGAGCCAGGGGGCGTTCTCGAAGGCGCTCGTCACCTGCACATCGGTGAGCCCTGACCATAGGGCGTGCACACGCACCCCGTACTCAGGCGATCCGATCACCCCGGTGGCCAGCTCCCGCTCCAGCTCGCCGATCTCATGGAGGAGTCCAAGCTGCCGGGATATCTCGATCGGCGCGGCGGAGCCCCGGATGAGCGTGCCGTCGAGATCGAAGAGGTGAAGTCTCGCCATGTACGCCGAGGCTAGTAGGTCTGGTTACTCCCCCGGTCGGACGCCCTGATCAGTCGCTCGGCGCCACCCTGTTTCACGTGAAACAACCACGATGAACCGCATGGAGCCCCACGCGCCGCCCGCCGTTTCACGTGAAACATCTCCGTCGGCCGATGCGCCGGGTCTGGCTGGTGGTCCATGTCGCCGCCTCGGGAAGCTGGCTGGGCCTGGCCGTCGGCCTGCTCGGGCTCGGCCTGGTAGCCGCCTCGGTCGTGTCCTCCTTCGCGTACTTCTTCATGACGGCGATTTCGGTGCTCAAGTGATGGGGACTGACGGCGCGTGGCCGGAAGTACCGTGCCGACAGTCAGAAAAAGGTGGACGCCGCGCCGGTGCGTCGGACAATCTGACCCTCATGCCCTCACCGCTCAGCGAGCTCCCCCTGCGCCGTCTCACCCTGGAAGATCTCACGGCCTGCGCCGACCTCTCCGAAGACCGGGGCTGGCCGCGCGAGGAACACAAATGGGGGCTCCTCCTCACGGCAGGGACCGGGTACGGAATCGACGCCCCCGACGGCAAGGGCCTGCTCACCGCGTGCGCCGTCACCTCGTACGGCCCAGGACTCGCGGCCATCGGGATGGTCCTGGTGGCCGAGCGCTTCGCGCGGCAGGGCGTCGGACGCCGCCTCATGAAGGAGGTGCTGCGCGAACTGGCCGGCACTCCTTTGACCTTGCACGCCACAGTGCAAGGGCGCCCGCTGTACGAGGCGCTGGGCTTCAAGGCGACTGGCCGCGCGGAGATGGTCAGGGGCAACTTCCAGCCGTCCGGTCCTGCGCCGACGGTGGCGACCCGTCCCGCGAACGCCGACGACCTGCCCGCGATCCTCCGGCTCGACGCCGAGGTGTTCGGCGAGGACCGCACGCACATGATCGCCCGCCTGCCGGCCTTCAGCGATCAGCTGCGGGTCGCCGAGGACGCCTCTGGACTGAGGGGTTTCGCGGCCGCCTGGCCCAACATGCACACCCACGTGGTGGGTCCGTTGATCGCCCGTGACACGGAGACGGCGAAGGCTCTGGTCGCCTCGCTCGCGGCGGGCACGGACCGCCCGCTGCGCACGGATGTGGACGTACGCCACGAGGAGCTGCTGAGCTGGCTCAAGGCATCGGGCCTTGAAACGGTCGGTTTCAACGCGGTGATGACGTACGGCGTCCCGGAGCTCCCCGGCGACTGGACCCGCCGCTTCGCTCCCCTGACGGTGGCGGCGGGCTAGCGGGCAGGGCAGGCGCCTGCGGCTCCCCGCCCTGACGGGCCTGCGCATCCTCATGTGCCGTGGCCCGAGGGCCACTTGAGGGCGTACGGAGTGATCAGCGCCCGGCCAGGGACTCCACCGCCGCGTTCGCGAACGCGTGGTCCTGCTCAGGGGCGCCGCCGCCCACGCCTATCGCTCCGACGAGACGCCCGTCCCGCTGCACGGGGACGCCTCCCGCGATGAAGAGGAGCGGCCGGTCAAGGGCCGTCGGCAGCGTGTGGAAGGGGCCGCCCGGCTGGACGGCGTCCACGAGGTCGGCGGTCGGGGTGTTCAGCTGGAGCGCCGTGTACGCCTTGCGCGTGCTGGTCTCGCCGGCGATCAGCACGGCGCGGTCGTCCCGGCGGAAGGCGAGCAGGTGGCCCCCCGCGTCGAGAACGCTGATCGCGACGGCGGTTCCGGCGGCCTCTGCCACGGTCCGGGCCGCTTCCACGAGGGTTTCCGCGTCCTGAATGGTGAGCGGGGCCGCGGCGATGGTGGTGGTGCTCATGAGGGGTAACTCCTTGACAGGGCTGGGCGGTTGTTCAGCTGGGGCTGGACGGTTGGTCAGTGATGAGCAGCGGTGGCCGGTGTCGGTTCAGCCACCCTGTCCGTGACGGTCCGGGCGGTCGCGTTCGTACGGCACTCCAGAACGCTGGAGACGACGGCGAGCACGACGGCGGACGCGGCCAGTGCGGCGCCGACCCAGTTGGGCGCGGTGTAGCCGAACCCGGCCGCGATGACGATGCCGCCGAGCCAGGCGGAAAGAGCGTTGCCGAGGTTGAAGGCGCCGATGTTCACGGCGGAGGCCAGGGTGGGAGCGCCCGCGGCCTGGTCGAGCACGCGCTTCTGCAGCGGGGGCACCGTGGCGAAGCCGAGCGCGCCGATGAGGAGCACCATGACGGCCGAGGCGAGCTTGTCGTGGGCGGCCACCGTGAACAGCGCCAGGACCACGGCGAGCCCGGACAACGACACGAAGAGCATCGGCATCAGCGCGCGGTCCGCGAACCGGCCCCCGATGAGGTTTCCTGCGACCATGCCGAGCCCGAAGAGGACGAGCAGCCAGGTGACAGAGGTGTCGGCGTAACCGGCGACACCCGTCATCATCGGGGTGATGTAGGTGATCGCGGCGAACACTCCACCGAAGCCGAGCACGGTCATCGCCATGGCGAGCAGCACCTGGACGTTGCGGAACGCGGCGATCTCGTGCCGCAGCCGTACGCCCTCGGCCTTCGGCATGTCCGGGACGAGCTTGGCGACGCCGAGCAGACCGAGTACGCCGAGCGCCGCGACCACGAAGAACGTCGCACGCCAGCCGGCTTGCTGCCCTATGAGGGTGCCGGCCGGCACTCCCACCACGTTGGCCACGGTCAGGCCGGTGAACATCATGGCGATCGCACCCGCCTTCTTCTCCGGAGCGACCAGGTCGGCCGCGACGACCGAGCCGATCCCGAAGAAGGCGCCGTGCGCGAGCGAGGCGACGAGCCGCCCGGCCAGCATCAACCCGAAGGCGGGCGCGACCGCGGAGAGCACATTTCCGACGATGAAGAAGCCCATCAGGAGCATCAGCATCCGCTTGCGGGAGATCCTCGTGCCGAGGACGGTCATCAGCGGCGCGCCGAGCATCACGCCGACCGCGTAGCCACTGACCAGGTATCCGGCGGTGGGAATGGAGACATCGAAGGTGCCGGCCACCTCGGGGAGCAGCCCCATGATCACGAATTCCGTGGTGCCGATACCGAACGCCCCAATGGCGAGGGCTAGGAGCGCGAGTGGCATGGGATGACCCTCCAGGAGATTGCGTAAGACCTTTACAGGCGTACACAATAATTGCAGGCGCGCGCTAAATGCAAACGCGGGCTATTGCAACGGTGGACTATCCTGAGGACAAGCCGCTCCGGACGGAGGACACCCGCATGACCGCGACGGATCCCGCTCTCACCGCCCTCGCCCAGGGCTGGTGTGCGCTTTCCCTGCTGCACGGCAGGATCGACGCCCACATCGAACGCGCACTGCAGTCGGCGCACGATCTCAGCGTGCGCGAGTATTCGCTGCTCGACGTCCTCAGCCGCCAGCACAGCGGCCCGGGCGGCCACCTCCAGATGAAGCAGGTCGCTGACGCCGTGGTCCTCAGCCAGTCAGCCACGACCCGGCTCGTGTCCCGCCTGGAGGACCGGGGCCTGCTGACCCGCTACCTCTGCGACACCGACCGGCGCGGCATCTACACCGATGTGACCGAGGCCGGCCTCGCCCTGCTCGCCGAGGCCCGGCCCACCAATGACCGGGCGCTGCGCGAGGCATTGGACGAGGCGGCGAAGAAAGCGGAGCTGGCGCCCCTGGTGCGCGCGGTCGAGGAGCTTCACGTCGCCGCCTGAGGGGCCGGAGTATCGTCCCGATCATGACCAATCTGAAGATCAGACCCGCGAGGACCGAGGACATCCCTGCGATCGTGGCGATGCTCGCGGACGATCCGCTGGGCGCGGTGCGCGAGTCGCCGGACGACCTCACGCCCTATCGCACCGCGTTCGACCGGCTCGTCGATGACCCGAATCAGCACGTGGTGGTGGCTGACCGGGATGGCGAGGTCGTCGGGACGCTCCAGCTCACGGTCATCCCCGGCCTGTCCCGCCGCGGTTCCACTCGCTCGGTCATCGAAGGTGTGCGCGTGCACGGTGCGGAGCGAGGCAGCGGTCTCGGCACCCAGCTCATCGAGTGGGCCGTGGAGGAGTCAAGGCGCCAGGGCTGCCAGTTGGTCCAGCTGACCTCGGACGCCAGCCGCGCCGACGCACATCGGTTCTACGAGCGGCTGGGGTTCGAGGCCTCCCACGTGGGGTTCAAGAAGCCCCTGTAGGTCGGTGTTTCACGTGAAACACCGACCTGCTCCGGCTCTCAGGGTCCGGCCCGTTTCACGTGAAACGTCAGACGCCCCGCCAGCCTTCGGGGTCCACGCCTCCCGGCACGACTGCCGCCTCAGGGCCATACGGTTCGCGGGTGAACACGAAAGACCCGAGGTCGAGGTGGCTCACGGAGCCGTCGGACCGCACCATCGCACGCAGCGTCTCCCCGCGGTGGTAGCCGTCAAGTCCCGTCCACGTCCCCTCCGCGTCGGCCTTGAACCGGGAAGGCCGCCCGGAGCCGCGCAACGGCTCCAGAGCCACGCCCCCGCCGGTGGTGAGCCGCAGCCCGTAGGCGTGGGTGCCCCAGTACCAGAGCCCGGTGAGCGCGAGAAGCCGCTCGTCCGCCTCGGGGAGGGGACGCCAGGGTTCGGGGAAGCGTGGCTCGGCCTTCGCCACGATCTCCACGAGATCGGTCGCCAGCGTGCCGCACAGCGGCCCGGAGGTCGCGTTGGCCAGCGCGACGGCGGCCACCCCGTCGGCCACACTCACCCAGAGACCGGCGACGAATCCGGGCAGGGAGCCGGTGTGGCCGGCGAGTTCACGTCCTCCGGTCCGGGCGAGTTGCAAGCCCAATCCATAACCGCTGTCCCAGGCGCCGGCCTCCGGCGCCACCGCCGGGGCGCGCATCTCCGCCACGGATTCGGCGCTCAGGACCCGTTCGTCGCCTTCGGCCAAGAAGAGGGCGAACCGGCAGAGGTCCGCCGCCGTCGACCACAGCTGTCCAGCGGGCGCCATCAGCCCCAGGTCTTCCGACGGCTCGGGCAGCAGGACATCGGCCCAGGGGTGCACGGCCCAGCCGCCCGCGTGCGGGTCCATCGGTTGCGTACTCGTCCGGTCGAGCCCCAGCGGTACCAGGATTTCGTTCCGCAGCGCCTCCTCCCAGGACACGCCGCGTACCGCCTCCACCAGGGAGCCGAGCAGCGTGTAGCCGGGGTTGGAGTAGTGGTGCACTCGTCCCGCCGGATGCGGGGCCGGCCGGTCGCCCAATACATCGGCGAGCTCGGGCCGGAGGTCACCGGCTGTCCGTTCCCACCAGGGTGCGGGTGCCTCGGCCGCCAAACCGGCGGTATGGGCGAGGAGTTGGGCGATCGTGGCTTCGCCGGCCGCGGTACCGGGCAGATGCGCTTCCAGCGGGTCGCCGAGGTCCAGCAACCCCTCGTCACGGAGCCTCAGCACCAGCACGGCGGTGAAGCATTTGGTGATGGAGCCGATGCGGTACTGCACATCCGCATCCGGAGCGTGCCCGTCGACGGAGGTGCGCGACCCCGACCACACCATCCGGCCGTCGCGCGCCACAGCCGCGACGAGCGAAGGAGCCCGCCCTCGGGACTGCTCCACCGCGACGCGGTGCAGCAGAGCGCGCCGCGTCGCGGGCAGCAACTCCTCGAAAGGGGCCGGTGATACGGGGGAGGTGAATGAAGTCATGGAGCCAGGTCTAACCGCGAACCCGGCTCCCCGTCGACACCATTTCGCCGGCGTCCCGCACGTGCGTCCGCCGGAGGCCGCAGGCGGGGCGGGTGGCGTCTCTTCGCTAGAGCGTCTTGATGGTGCCGCCGTCGATGACGTAGTCGGCGCCCGAGATGTTGCCGGCGACATCGGAGAGCAGGAAGGTGATCAGAGCCGCCACCTCCTGGGGCTCGGTGATGCGACCGGTGGTGATGCCGAACGCCTCCGGGAGCCGCTGGAGGAATGCCGCGTGTTCCGCCCCGGCCCCTGCTGCCACCCTGCCGCCGAAGCCGTCCGGGTCCTCCCAGATGGCGGTGCGGACCACACCGGGGGAGACGGTGTTCACCCGCACGCCCTGGGGCCCGAATTCCTCGGCCAGGGACTTCCCGAGCGCCGCGAGGGCCGCCTTGGCGGCGCTGTAGGCGACCGGACCGGCGGCGGGCAGCCGGGAGTTGACGGACGAGACGTTGACGATCGCACCGCGGCGCTCGACGAGACTGGGCAGCGCCGCCCGGCTGGCACGGACCGTGCTGAGGAGGTTGAGATCGAAGATGCGGGCCCACTGCGCATCGTCGGTGTCGAGGAACCCGACGGGCTCCACATCGTCACCCGCGCCGACGTTGTTCACGAGCAGGTCGATACCACCGAGCTCGGCCAAGGCCCGGTCCATCAGATGGGCGACACCTTCAGCGGTGCTCAGGTCGGCGGAGACCGCGTAGGCGCCGGTCTGCTCCAGTTCGGGGGTGATGGTGCGGGCGGCCCCGACGACGCGGACGCCCTCTTCGGTCAGGGAACGCACGGTCGCGAGTCCGATGCCCCGGCTCGCACCGGTGACAACAGCTGTCTTGGACGCCAGATTGAGGTGCACGACACTCCAATTCTTGAACTTCAGGTACAAAATGTGGCCACAAAGCCGCCAGGCGGAATGGATGCCGCCTGGAGGGTCAGTCAGAGGGAGTCGAGCGTCGCGTCGATCACGCGAGCCAGTCGGCCGGGCCCCTCGGCGACGCGCGCGATGAGCCGCAGACCAATGATGGTGTTCAGGAGCATGCTTCCCAGCGCAGCCGGATCGCGGTCGGGCGCGATCTCGCCCGAGCGCTGCCCCTGCTCGATCAGCGCCTGGAACGCGGCTTCGGTGCGGTCGAACATGCGGCGGACGAGCTCGGCGGCCACGTCATCCGTCGCGGCGAGTTCGGCCGCAGCGTTCACCGCCATGCACCCCCGGCGGTCCGGATCGGCGAGGTCCATCACGGCCAGCGCCTCCAGCGCCCTACGGAGCCGCGCCTTGACCGGCCCCGGTTCCTCCAGCATCTCGATCAGCGCGACGGCCTGACTGTCGCGGTACCGCCGAAGCGCCCGCTCGAACAGCGCGTGCTTGCTGCCGAAGGTGTTGTAGAGGCTGCCCTTGCCGATGCCGAGCGCGTCGACGAGGTCCTGGGGGGTGGTCCCGGCATACCCCTTGCTCCAGAACACCTCCATGGCCTGCTCGACGGCGACATCCGGATCGAACTGCTTCGCCCTTCCCATGACAAGGACCCTACCACTTTTCTGTACCCACAAGTCAAGAAAGCGCCGACATCGGGTCCGGGCAGGTCATCGTCCCGGTGACGGGCGCACGCGAGTGCGGAGCGGTCGACGACTCCTCAGTCCTGGTCCGCGCCGTCTGCTGTGTGGGGAAGCAGGGGGAACAGTCGGGTGATGAGGGCCACCGGACGAGCGCCGTCCGGCCGGGCCAGAGGGCGTTGTTCGCGGTCCTGATAGGGCGCGAGGGCCCGTTGGACCACGTCCGCGACCCGGCTCATCTCTGCGGGTGTCAGGTAGGCAACGGCACTGAAGGCTTCGTCGTGGCGCCATTCGGACGGAGCCTCGTCTCGCTGGGTCAGCCATCGCCGCCAGCTCTCGTCCTCCAGCCCGCGGGCCAAGTCGCCGAACTGCTCCTCCCCAGGCGCGTCGGCAGCGTGGGCCTGCTGCTTCAGACGCCAAGGACGCGCCCGGCCCCCGCTGTGGGGAGCCTCTTCGATGCGTCCGTGACGTGCGAGCTGCCGTAGGTGGAATGAGCAGAGGCCGGAGCTGTGGCCCAGCCGGGAGGCGGCTTCGGTCGCGGTGACGGTGCCGACTTCAGCCAGTAGGTCCAGCAAGGCTGTGCGGACCTCGTGCTCGCGCAGTTCTTCGCCGTTGCCGGCTGTCCCGCCCGGGCTGTAGACATCATCCTCAGTCACTTTGCAAAGTCTGCTACTTTGCAAAGTGGCTGGCAAGCCGTAGTCCTGGTTGAAGTCATCAGCTGCGGTGACCCCCGCAGCATCTGTGACGTGCGTAAAAAGGGGAGACGCGTATGTCTGTTCGTCACGAGCGGTCCCGTCCCGTCGACCGCCGAGTCCGTGTGCACGGCCGCCCGGTGGACGCCTGTCCGGCTCTGCCACCAGAGGCGGAACGCGGTTCGGTTCGCAGGGTCACGGTGGTGGGTGAGGAGGTACTGAGCCGTCCGTGTCGGGAGGTGACCGAGTTCGGCACTCCGCAGCTGTCGGCGTTGATCGACGACATGTTCCTGACCATGTATGTGGCCGACGGAGCCGGCCTGGCTGCCAACCAAGTGGATGTCGGCCTGCGGCTGTTCGTGTATGACTGCCCGGACGACTACGGGATCCGCCATGTCGGCCACATCATCAACCCGGTTCTGGACCTGCCCGGTCCGGGTAGCCGCCGACTCGTTGACGACTTCGAGGGCTGCCTGTCCGTGCCCGGTGCGCGCATGCCGGTCCCGCGCACCGATCGTGCCGTCGCTCGCGGGCTCGACAAGGACGGCAACCCCCTCGTCATCGAAGGAACGGGTTACTTCGCCAGGTGCCTGCAACACGAGACCGACCACCTCTTCGGTCACACCTACCTCGACCGACTCTCCAACCGCCATCGCAAAGACGCGCTTCGGCAGATGGCAGAGCGCCGTGAGGACGTCTTCGCCCAACGCGTGATCAAGGCGTCCCGCTTGGGCGCATGAGACGCCTGGTGGAAGCGGCCACGTTTCTGCCGAAGGGGGCCGCATCCTGCGGCCTGCTCGGGGGTGCGGAGGGCGGGGTGGGTGGCTGGGGCTCCACCGCGTGGCCGAAGAGAGATGTTGTGAGTGTGGGCCCAGTGGCCCACGTTCGCGGTACTCATGCCGATTTCACGGGCAGGGTCCGGCAGAGTTCGGCGGCGGTGGACGTACCGCTCAAGGAGCCAGTCCCGTTCGAGGCGCCGCGGCGCCTGTGGTCCTGTGAGCCCTCGCCGAGCGGGATTCCGTACTCCTTTGGCGAGATCGGTCAGGACTCTGCGCGAGAAGCCTGTAAGGGCGGGGACCTGCTGGAGGGACCGGAGTTCTTCAGGGTAGAGCTGGGTGAGGCGCCCTGCCGGGATGGCGGATTACCTCTTGGTCACCGAAGCGGGGCCCGTGGTCGCGGACGCGAAGCCACTGCTCCGTAGCCGACCTCATCAGGTCTGAGCCATGTCCACGAAGCGGGAGTAGTGGCCCTGGAAGGCGACGGTGATGGTCGCCGTCGGGCCGTTACGGTGCTTGGCGACGATCAGGTCCGCCTCGCCCGCGCGGGGCGACTCCTTCTCGTACGCGTCCTCTCGGTGCAGCAGGATGACCATGTCCGCGTCCTGCTCGATGGAGCCCGACTCACGCAGGTCGGAGACCATCGGCTTCTTGTCCGTGCGCTGTTCGGGACCACGGTTCAGCTGCGAGAGCGCGATCACCGGCAACTGGAGCTCCTTCGCCAGCAGCTTCAGGTTTCGCGACATGTCCGAGACTTCCTGCTGGCGGCTCTCGGCCCGCTTGGAGCCGCCCGACTGCATCAGCTGCAGATAGTCGATGACGACGAGACGAAGGTCGTTGCGCTGCTTCAGACGGCGGCATTTGGCGCGGATCTCCATCATCGACAGGTTCGGCGAATCGTCGATGTAGAGCGGCGCCTGGGAGACGTCCGGCATGCGGCGGGCCAGCCGCGTCCAGTCCTCGTCGGTCATGGTGCCCGAGCGCATGTGGTGCAGGGCGACCCGGGCCTCGGCGGACAGCAGACGCATCGCGATCTCGTTGCGCCCCATTTCGAGGGAGAAGATCACGCTGGGCAGGTTGTGCTTGATCGAACAGGCCCGCGCGAAGTCCAGCGCCAGGGTGGACTTACCCATGGCGGGACGGGCGGCGATGACGACCATCTGGCCGGGGTGCAGGCCGTTGGTGAGCGAGTCGAAGTCGGTGAACCCGGTGGGCACCCCGGTCATCTCGCCGCTGCGCGACCCGATCGCCTCGATCTCGTCGAGCGCGCCCTCCATGATGTCGCCGAGCGGCAGGTAGTCCTCGCTGGTGCGCTGCTCGGTGACCGCGTAGATCTCGGCCTGCGCGGAGTTGACGATGTCGTCGACGTCTCCGTCCGCCGCGTATCCCATCTGCGTGATCTTGGTGCCCGCCTCGACGAGCCGGCGGAGCACCGCCCGTTCGTGGACGATCTCCGCGTAGTAGGAGGCGTTGGCAGCCGTCGGCACCGACTGGACCAGGGTGTGCAGATACGAGGCGCCGCCGACCCGGGTGATCTCACCGCGCTTGACCAGTTCCGCGGCGACCGTGATGGGGTCCGCGGGCTCGCCCTTGGCGTAGAGATCGAGGATCGCCGTGTAGACGGTCTCGTGCGCCGGCTTGTAGAAATCGTGGCCCTTGATGATCTCCACGACGTCCGCGATGGCGTCCTTGGAGAGCAGCATGCCGCCGAGCACCGACTGCTCGGCGTCGATGTCCTGCGGGGGTACGCGCTCGAAGCCGGAGGACCCGCCGTCCCAGTCGTCCTGGCCCCGGTCGTGCTGCTCGTCACGGCTTCGGCCCCGCCCGCGGCCTCGCACCTCGCTGTCGCCGCGCTGGCGGGAAACAGGCAGACGGTCGCTCGGACCGGTATCGGCCCAGGGCTCGTCCAACGGCTCGGGAATGCTCACCGGGCCACCTCCTCCCGTCCGCTCCGCGGACCTAGCCGTGCCACTCTTTCTACGGCACGACACTGACAAAACGAGACGCGCGACTCCGGTTCCGACGCGACGGGCGCCGGACCACGTTAGGCCCGGAAGCGGCGTCAGCCAATCTGGTTATCCACAGGGCATGTGGACGAAGGACCGGATGCTGTGGAGAAGTGTTCTGAACCTGTGCACGGACCGGGGGACAGCACTGTGGACAAAGTCATAGCCTCTCCATCATCAAGGGCCTGACCTGCACTTTCTCCGTCCACCGGCTGTGGGGGAGAAAAACTTTCCCGACTGGCTCAAGATCAGGGGACCCGGGCCGGGGAAGAACAGGATCAGGGCTCATAAGTAAGGACCACTGACGTATTGCAGCTGTTACCTGTGGAAGATTAGATTGGCCCCATGACACAGGCTCCCGTGGCACCGGAGAACGACCGGCGCACCTCCCGACGCCGACACGATCGCGAGATCCTGTCCCTTGCGGTCCCGGCCTTCGGCGCGCTCGTCGCCGAGCCGCTCTTCGTGATGGCCGACAGCGCGATCGTGGGCCATCTGGGGACCCCGCAGCTGGCCGGTTTGGGTATTGCCGCTCCCCTGCTCACCACCGCCGTGAGCATCTTCGTCTTCCTCGCGTACGCCACCACCGCCGCCGTGTCCCGGCGCGTGGGCGCCGGAGACCTGCCGGGGGCGATACGTCAGGGCATGGACGGCATCTGGCTCGCCCTGCTCCTTGGAGCGGCGGTCGTCGCCACGGTGCTTCCCGGTGCCCCTTGGCTCGTCTCCCTGCTCGGCGCCTCGGATACCGCGGCCCCCTATGCCACCACCTACCTCCGCATATCGGCCCTCGGCATACCCGCCATGCTCGTCGTGCTCGCCGCGACCGGCGTACTGCGCGGACTTCACAACACCAGGACGCCCCTGTACGTGGCGGTCGGCGGCTTCGCCGTGAATGGCGCACTGAATCTGGGGCTCGTCTACGGAGCCGGGCTCGGCATCGCCGGCTCGGCCTGGGGCACGGTCATCGCCCAGCTCGGCATGGCTGCCGTCTACCTCGTCGTCGTCGTGCGCGGGGCGCGCGATCACGGTGCCTCCTTGCGTCCCGACGCCGTCGGCATACGAAACAGCGCCCGCGCGGGCGTGCCTCTGCTGATTCGTACGCTGTCGCTGCGGGCCGTGCTGATGGTCGCCACCGCCGTGGCCGCCCGCCTGGGCGACGCCGATGTCGCCGCGCACCAGGTCATCCTGTCCCTGTGGACCCTGCTGGCCTTCGCCCTGGACGCGATCGCCATAGCCGGGCAGGCGATCATCGGCCGGTATCTGGGGGCCGACGATGCCAAGGGCGCCCGTCGGGCCTGCCGCCGCATGGTCGAGTGGGGTATCACCTTCGGCGTGCTGCTCGGCCTGCTCGTGGTGGCCACCCGTCCGCTCTTCATCCCGCTGTTCACCAGCGACCACGCCGTCCAGGACGCCTTGCTCCCAGCCCTGCTGGTGGTGGCCCTCGTCCAGCCGGTGGCCGGGGTCGTATTCGTACTCGACGGCGTCCTGATGGGCGCCGGTGACGGCGTCTATCTGGCGAGGGCCATGGTGGTGACTCTCGTCGTCTTCGTCCCCGCCGCGCTGCTCGTGCCGGCACTCGGCGGCGGTCTGACCGAGCTCTGGTGGGCGATGGCGCTGATGATGGTGGTCCGCATGCTGACCCTCACCTGGCGCGCCCGATCGGGACGCTGGCTGGTCACTGGCGCGACGCGCTGACCCAAGAATGGCCGGACAACGGGGAGGGCCCCACCACGCCCGACGTTGTTTCACGTGAAACGGAGAAAGGGCCGCACCCCAGGGGGTACGGCCCTTTCTGCAACGCTGTGCTTAGGCGGCGATGACCTCGACGCCAAGCTTCGCGACAACGTCGGCGTGCAGACGCACGGACACCTGGTGGGCACCCAGGGTCTTGATCGGCGAACCGAGCTCGACGCGGCGCTTGTCCACGTCCGGGCCACCGGCGGCCTTGATCGCCGAAGCGACGTCAGCCTGGGTGACGGAGCCGAAGAGACGGCCGGCGTCGCCGGAGCGAACAGCCAGACGCACCTTCACGCCTTCGAGACGGGCCTTGACCTCGTTGGCCTGCTCGATGGTCGCGATCTCGTGGATCTTGCGCGCACGACGGATCTGCGCGACGTCCTTCTCGCCACCCTTGGTCCAGCGGATCGCGAAACCACGCGGGACCAGGTAGTTGCGAGCGTAGCCGTCCTTGACGTCAACGACGTCGCCGGCAGTGCCGAGGCCAGAGACCTCGTGGGTGAGGATGATCTTCATTTTTCGGTCACCCTTCCCTTATCGCGCGGTGGACGTGTAGGGCAGCAGCGCCATCTCACGGCTGTTCTTGACGGCCGTGGCGACGTCACGCTGGTGCTGCGTGCAGTTGCCGGTCACGCGGCGGGCACGGATCTTGCCGCGGTCGGAAATGAACTTCCGCAGCATGTTCGTGTCCTTGTAGTCCACGTAAACGGTCTTGTCCTTGCAGAAAGCGCAGACCTTCTTCTTAGGCTTGCGCACAGGCGGCTTCGCCATGGTGTTTCTCCTGTGTGATCAAGATGTGGGGTAGCGAGCAGCCCTAGAAGGGCGGCTCGTCCGAGTAGCCGCCGCCGGAGCTTCCGCCCCAGCCGCCACCGCCGCCGCCACCCTGCTGCGGCTGTCCGCCGCCGGCCGGCGCGCTGGAGGCCCACGGGTCGTCGGCGGGGGCACCGCCGCCGGCCTGCTGGCCACCGCTGGGAGCTCCGCCCCAGCCGCCGCCCTGCTGCTGAGCGCCGCCGCCGTATCCACCCTGGCCGCCGCGACCGGTGGTCTTGGTGACCTTGGCCGTGGCGTTCTTGAGGCTGGGGCCGACTTCCTCGACGTCCAGCTCGTAGACCGTGCGCTTGACGCCCTCGCGGTCCTCGTAGGACCGCTGCCTCAGCCGGCCCTGCACGACGACGCGCATGCCTCGCTGAAGCGACTCAGCGACGTTCTCCGCCGCCTGGCGCCAGACCGAGCAGGTCAGGAACAGGCTCTCGCCGTCCTTCCACTCATTGGTCTGACGGTCGAAGGTGCGGGGAGTGGACGCGACACGGAACTTCGCGACGGCCGCACCGGAGGGGGTGAAGCGCAGCTCGGGGTCGTCGACGAGATTGCCGACGACCGTGATGACGGTCTCGCCTGCCATGGGTGAACCTCTCGGCGGGGATTGCTGCTGGCTGCTGTGTTGCTACTCGGACCCGATTGCCTCTGAGCGGAAGCTCAGTGGGTCTCGGGACGGAGGACCTTGGTCCGGAGGACCGACTCGTTCAGGTTCATCTGACGGTCGAGCTCCTTGACGACCGCAGGCTCGGCCTGGAGGTCGATGACCGTGTAGATGCCCTCGGGCTTCTTCTTGATCTCGTAGGAGAGACGACGACGGCCCCAGGTGTCGACCTTCTCGACCTTTCCGTTGCCCTCACGGACGACAGAAAGGAAGTTCTCGATCAGGGGAGAGACAGCGCGCTCCTCCAGATCGGGGTCGAGGATGACCATCACCTCGTAGTGACGCATGTGGAACCCACCTCCTTTGGACTCAGCGGCCACGGTCGTTCCGTGGCAGGAGGGTCGTGATGCGTAAGCAACGGTATCCGCCCCCACTGACAATCCCCCTCCGTAAGGAGCGGGACGGCATGCGGGCACGGCTGACACCGGTGCAGACCGTCCAGAGTACCTGTTGACCCGCTTCCGGTTGAAATCCGGTGGACGGGGGACGCAATCTGTACAGATCGGGTGTGTGCGGCGTCACCCTGCGCCGCCTTCCGCCAGGAGGTGCCCCATGGCACAAGCAGTGCGACCGAATGCCCCGTCCCTCTTCGCCACCGACGGCAAGGCCCATCCCCTCCAGGACACGTTCATGGCCGTCACGGTCGTCCTGGGCGTGCTGTCCTTCACCACGGCCTGGTTCTACAACCTCCACCTGGTCAGCTCGTGGGCCGGCCTGATCGGAATCCTCACCGGTGCGTACGGCCAGTTCATCTCGGCGACCACGCGTGAGCGGTTCCTGCTGATCCTCGGACTCGGGGCCTGCGCCGTGGGGTTCTTCCTCGGCATGGCCCACGGCGGGCTCTTCGGCGGCGTCGTCGGCTGACGCCGCGCGGCGTCCGGCACCGCGCGATGCCGCACGGCGGTGCGCCGTGCGGCCATCGAGGGCGCTCCTGTGGCCCAGTAGGCTTCGGCACGAGAGCCGGAGCCCCTGACCCCATGGGGACACACCTGCCGAGGAGCGCCCCGCATGAGCCTGACCCTGAGGACCATCAGCCGTGAGCAGCATCTGGCGTACATCCAGAACCTGCCCTCGGCGAGCCACTGCCAGGTCCCGGCGTGGGCTGACGTCAAGACGGAATGGCGTTCGGAGAGCCTTGGCTGGTTCGACAAGAACGAGCAGCTCGTAGGCGCCGGCCTGGTTCTCTACCGTCAGCTCCCCAAGGTGAAGCGCTACTTGGCGTACCTGCCCGAGGGCCCGGTCATCAACTGGTACGCCCCCAACCTGGACGAGTGGCTGAAGCCGATGCTCGCCCACCTCAAGCAGCAGGGCGCTTTCTCGGTGAAGATGGGCCCGCCCGTCGTCATCCGCCGCTGGGACTCGGCCGCCATCAAGTCCGGCATCCAGGACCCCGATGTGAAGCGGCTGCGCGACGTCGAGGCCACGCACATCGAGGCGCGGGCCTTCGAAGTGGCCGACCGGCTCCGCAAGATGGGCTGGCAGCAGGGTGAGGACGGCGGCGCGGGATTCGGTGACGTCCAGCCGCGCTACGTCTTCCAGGTCCCCCTGGCCAACCGCTCCCTGGACGACGTCCTCAAGGGCTTCAACCAGCTGTGGCGCCGCAACATCAAGAAGGCCGAGAAGGCCGGCGTCGAGGTGGTGCAGGGCGGCTACGAGGACCTGGCCGAGTGGCAGCGTCTGTACGAGATCACCGCGGTGCGCGACCACTTCCGGCCGCGCCCCCTGTCGTACTTCCAGCGCATGTGGACGGTCCTCAACTCCGAGGACCCCAACCGCATGCGGCTCTACTTCGCGCGCCACAACGGAGTGAACCTCTCCGCCGCGACCATGCTCGTCGTCGGCGGGCACGTCTGGTACTCCTACGGCGCCTCCGACAACATCGGCCGCGAGGTGCGGCCCTCCAACGCGATGCAGTGGCGGATGCTCCGTGACGCCTACGCGATGGGCGCGACGGTCTACGACCTGCGCGGCATCTCCGACTCGCTGGACGAGACCGACCACCTGTTCGGCCTCATCCAGTTCAAGGTGGGTACCGGTGGTGAGGCTGCCGAATACCTCGGTGAGTGGGACTTCCCGCTCAACAAGCTGCTCCACAAGGCGCTGGACATGTATATGTCGCGCCGCTGACCCGGTTGCGTAATCTCGTTCCTCGTATCTGCGACACCTCGCAGTCATCAGAAAGGTCCGGACGGCCATGGCGCTCACCCTCTACGTCGACTCCGCTCGCTGGCGGGCGCACCAGAAGTCCGTGATCGATCAATTTCCGGGCATCGTCCCGGTCTGCAAGGGCAACGGCTACGGCTTCGGCCATGAGCGGCTGGCGGACGAGGTGTCCCGGTTCGGCTCGGACATCCTGGCGGTCGGCACCACCTACGAGGCAGCCCGGATCAAGGACTGGTTCAGCGGCGACCTGCTCGTCCTGACGCCGTTCCGGCGCGGCGAGGAGCCGGTGCCGCTGCCCGACCGGGTCATCCGCTCCGTCTCCTCCGTGGACGGTGTGCACGCCCTGGTGGGCGCCCGGGTGGTCATCGAGTGCATGAGCTCGATGAAGCGCCACGGTGTGAAGGAGGAGGAGCTTGGGCTGCTCCGCTCCGCCATCGAGGACGTACGCCTCGAAGGCTTTGCGCTGCACCTTCCGCTGGACCGCACCGACGGCTCGGACGCCGTCGAGGAGGTCATCGCGTGGATGGACCGGCTGCGCGCGGCCCGGCTGCCGCTGCACACCATGTTCGTCAGCCACCTGCGCGCCGAGGAGCAGGCCCGGTTGCAGCAGCAGTTCCCGCAGACCCGCTTCCGGGCGCGCATCGGTACGCGGCTGTGGCTCGGCGACCACGAGGCGACCCAGTACCGGGGCTCCGTCCTCGACGTCACGCGGGTCACCAAGGGCGACCGGTTCGGCTACCGCCAGCAGAAGGTGGCCTCCGACGGCTGGCTGGTCGTGGTCGCCGGCGGCACCTCCCACGGTGTCGGGCTTGAAGCTCCCAAGGCCCTGCACGGCGTGATGCCGCGCGCCAAGGGAGTGGCCCGCGCGGGACTGGCCACCGTCAACCGCAACCTGTCGCCGTTCGTCTGGGCGGGCAAACAGCGCTGGTTCGCGGAGCCGCCGCACATGCAGGTGTCCATCCTGTTCGTGCCCTCGGACTCGCAGGAGCCGCGCGTGGGCGACGAGCTGGTGGCTCACCTGCGCCACACGACGACGCAGTTCGACCGCCTCATCGAACGCTGAGCGGGGCTCTCCCGCCCCCACACTTCGGGCCCCTGACCGGCGACAGCCGCCGCCGGTCAGGGGCCCGAGCCGTGCCCGTACGTTCTTCAGGACGCCGAGGTGCGTGCGCCCCACTCGACCCGTGGTCCCTCTTCGAGGGTGACCGCGTGCCGCGGGGGATGGGCCGCCTGGCCGAGCACGAAGACGTCCTCGGCGCGGTCGAGTACCCCGCCGGACGGATCGTCCGACCCGTCGCGGCGTACGACGTCCCGTTCCGGCATCAGGATGTCGCGCACCACTGCGGCGCAGAGGTACAGCGTGGCCAACAGGTGCACGGCGATGGCGAGTTGATAGCCCTCGGGTGGCAGGCCCTGGTGCTTCTCCCCGCTCATCGTGTACGCGAGGTACAGCCAGATTCCGAGGAAGTAGGCGACCTCACCGGCCTGCCAGATCAGGAAGTCCCGCCAACGGGGCCGGGCCAGCGCGGCCAGCGGGATCAGCCACAGAACGTACTGCGGTGAGTAGACCTTGTTGGTGAGGATGAACGCGGCGACGACCAGGAAGGCGAGCTGGGCGAAGCGGGGGCGGCGCGGCGCGGTCAGGGTCAGCACCGTGATGCCGGCGCAGGCGAGCACCATCAGGAGCAGAGCCAGCGTGTTCACCAGATCGGTGTCCAGGCCCTTGCCCGTGCGCTGCGAAATGATCAGCCAGAACGATCCGAAGTCGACGGACCGCTCCTGGCTGAAGGTGTAGAACTTCTTCCACCCCTCGGGCGCCAGGAGCATCACCGGCAGGTTCACGATCAGCCAGGCACCGGCGGCCCCCAGCGCCGCCGCCCCGAACTCCCGCCATTTGCCGGCCCGCCAGCACAGGACGAGCAACGGCCCGAGGATCAGTACGGGGTAGAGCTTCGCGGCCGTCGCGAGGCCGATCAGGATCCCGAAGGCGAGTGGACGGCTGCGCGACCACATCAGCAGGGCGACCGCGGTGAGAGCGACGGCGAACAGGTCCCAGTTGATGGTGGCCGTGAGCGCGAAGGCAGGGGCGAGGGCGACCAGCAGGGCGTCCCAGGGGCGGCGACGGTGCGTGCGCGCCACGCAGACGGCGATCACGGCCGTGCAGACCATCAGCATGCCCGCGTTGGCCATCCAGTACATCTGCTCGCGGTGCTGCATGTCGCCGCTGCCCGGAGTGAGCCAGGAGGCGACTTCCATGAACAGCCCCGTAAGCACCGGGTATTCGAGGTAGTTCATGTCGCCGTTGAGGCGGTCGAAGTACGGCACCAGGTTGTCGGCGAACCCGCGCAGCGAGTACAGGTGAGGGATGTCCGAGTAACAGGCGTGCGTGTACTGCGAATTGGCGCCCCGGAACCAGGCCCAGTCGTAGCACGGCACCTTCTGGGCCATCCCCAGGGCGAACATGCCGAGCGCGACGAGCACGACGATCCTGACCGGCGTGAGCCAACGGTGGCCGGGCCTGGCCCAGCGGCCGATCGGGCCACCGATCAGCTGGCTGCCCGCTGCGGCGACCTCGTCCTGATCCGTGGGGCGCACGACGGGTACCGCGGAGTCTCCGCGCCGGTCCTCGTACACACGGGGGCTCGTCTCGCTCGTCATGCCGGACATCCTGCCGTACACCGCTGTGGATACGGGGAGCCGCCGTGTTTCACGTGAAACGACATCGCGAGCGAACTCCGTTTCACGTGAAACGGGGGGTGTGTTTCACGTGAAACACACCCCCCGTCGCCAGTCGGCCGCGCTATCCGCCGGTTCCTCCGAACCAGCCCCCGGGCCCGCCGCCCGGTCCGCCACCGCCACCAGTGCCACCAGTGCCCGGCCCGCCGGGCTTGGATCGGGTGGGCGTCGGACTGGGCATCGGCCCGCCGTCCGCGCCGCCCGTCGTCGGGCCCTGGTTGGTACCCCCCGTGTCGTTGCACGTCCAGTCCCACTTGCTGCAAGAGGCGCTGGGGCTCGGGGACGGGGAGGCCGAGGGGGTGTGGGACGGCTTGATGGACGGAGACGGCGAAGGCACGGTGCTGGGGGTCGGAACCGGGGTGGGGCTGGGCGACATGCCCCCGCCGTAGACCTTGTCACCGATCTTTTCGGGAGCCGGGAAGGAGAGTGCGGGGGAGTTGCCCAGCGCCTGCTCCATGTAGTCGTGCCAGATGGTCGACGGGAACGACGCACCATGGATCTTCTCCTGGCCGCCCGTCCCGAACATCTTCAAGAACTCGCGCTTCTTGCTGGTCTCGTTGTCGTCGAGCCGGTACATGCCGACCGCGGTCGAGTACTGGGGGGTGTAGCCGACGAACCATGCCGACCGGTTGCCGTCGGTGGTACCGGTCTTTCCCGCCACCTGACGCCCACTGAGCTTGGCGTTGGTTCCGGTGCCCTTGTCGACCACGGTCTTCAGCACGTCCGTGACGTTGTTGGCGACGGCGGCCGGGAAGGCGCTCTTGGCCTGGTCCTCGTGCTGGAAGATGACCTTGCCGTCCTTCTTCACGGACGTCACGGAGTACGGGTCGCGCTGTGTGCCGCTCGCGGCGAACGTGGCGTACGCGCCGGCCATCCGGATCGCGCTGGGCGACGACGTGCCGATGGAGAACGACGGCACGCTGGAGGAGGCCATGCTGGTCTTGCTGTCGCGCAGCCCCGCGGCCATGGCGGCCTGCTTCACCTTGTCGGTGCCGACGTCCATACCGAGCTGCACATAGGGCGTGTTCACCGACTCCTGCATGGCGTAGCGCAGGTCGATGGCGTAGCTCGGCGGGTTGTAGGACTCATTGCCGTCGTTCGTCTGAAGCCACTCGTTGCCGTTCTGGTCCTTCCAGACGCTCCCGTCGTAGTTCTTGATCTTCAGCTTGTTCTTGCCGCTGTAGATGCTGTCCGGCGAGACGGGGGTGCGGGCCGAGTCGCTTTGGGAGGCCGGCTTGTTCGGGTCGCGCTTTCCGTACTCCATCCCGGCCGCCAGGACGAACGGCTTGAAGGTCGAGCCGACCTGGGCGCCGGTTTCGTCGGCGTTGTTGGTGAAGTGCTTGGTGGCGTCGTCACCGCCGTAGATGGCCACGATGGCCCCGGTCTTCACATCCACCGATGCGGCGCCGAACTGGACGAAGGTGTCCACGTCGGGGCGCTTCTTCGGGTCGATGTTCTTGTCCCGGACCTTCTGGACCACGCTCTCCATCTCCTGGACCTTCTTCTTGTCGAAGGTCGTGTAGATCTGGTAGCCGCCCTGGGCCATGTTGATGTCCGGGTTGCTGTTCTTCGCGGACGCCTGGGCCAAGGACACCAGATAGCCGATCTGCCCGCTCAGGTTCGCGCCCTTCTTCGGCTTGTCGGGCATCGGGAACAGGCGGTACGTGGCGCGCTCGGCGGCGGCCATGTGCTTGTCCTTGACCTCCTGGTCGAGGATCCAGGCCCAGCGCTCGGTGGCGTTCTTGGTGTTCTGCTCCGCCGTGGCCGCGGGATCGATCTCGGGGGCACCGGCCGGGTCGAAGTAGGTCGCGCCCTTGAGCAATGAGGCGAGGAAGGCGCACTGGCTCGGGTCCAGGTCCTTGGCGTCCTTGCTGTAGTACGTACGGGCCGCCGCTTGCAGACCGTAGGCACCCCGGCCGTAGTAGGCGGTGTTCAGATAGCCCGCCATGATCTCGGACTTCTTCGTGGTCGCGCCGACCTTGATGGAGATGAAGAGCTCTTTGAACTTGCGGCTGATCGTCTGCGACTGGTCGTCGAGCTGCGCGTTCTTCACGTACTGCTGCGTGATGGTCGAACCGCCCTGGGTCTGGCCACCCTTGGCCATGTTCAGCAGGGCGCGGGCGATGCCCTGCGGGTCGACGCCGCTGTCGGTCTCGAAGGTCTTGTTCTCGGCCGAGATGACGGCGTACTGCATCGCCTTGGGGATCTGCTCGTACGGGATGATCTGGCGGTTGACCTCGCCGCCGGTGGCGACCATCTGGGACCCGTCGGCCCAGTAGTAAACGTTGTTCTGGGCCTTCGCCGCCTGGGCGACATCCGGAATGGCCACCATGTAGTAGGCCACGCCGATGAAGGCGACAAGCAGGCCGAAACAGCCCAGGCAGCAGGCGCTGACGAGCTTCCAGGACGGCACCCATCGTCGCCACCCCTGCCTGCCGAAGCGCGGGTAGTCGATGAACCGCCTCTTGGGCGGCTTGCCACCCGCCGCACCCGCCCTGCCCGGTCGCCTTCCCGGGCCCCGGGGAGGACCCGCCACGTCCGCGCCGCGCCTTCGGCTTCCGCCTCGCTGGGCGCGGCGCGCCTCGGCCCGGCCACCGTAGGAGGGCTCCTCCTCCCGAGGGGCGGACGTCGATCCGTACGGCTCCGACGGGGAATGGGCCGACGGCCGAGCCCCCCTGCGACCGGGGGGCTGCTGCGCGGCGCGTCGGGCCGCAGCACGTCCACCGCCTTGGGGCTGCGGCGGTTTGCGACGGTGCTCGCTCATCGAACGACTACTCCTCGGGCAGGCGAGAGCGCCTGGAAACGGCAGCTGAGTTCCTGTCCCCCCGGGTGTGCGCCGCGATCCCGCGTGGGACACCGCCGCACTGCGTCCCGTGTGCCGATGGCGTGAAACACGCCGACGCCCCCTGACGTCACTCGGCACACAGTGGTCTGCATGGCGCACAGACTACGCACGCTCAAAACCTCCCTAGGGCCGAAGTTCACCCCAAATCAGGCAACTTGCTGCCTGTGAATCCAGGATGTGACGCCGTTCACCATGGCCCCTCTTGCCGCGACTGCCGCGCCGCCCTATCGTGCTGATGTATCGAGTCGATACATCAGCACGGCATAAAGGTCCCCGACCGTCGAGGAGGCGAAGGATGAGCAGACGCTCCGGCATCCTCGAATTCGCCGTACTCGGGCTGCTCCGTGAGGCCCCGATGCACGGTTACGAGCTGCGCAAGCGGCTCAACACGTCGTTGGGGATCTTCCGGGCCTTCAGTTACGGGACCCTCTATCCCTGCCTCAAGACGCTGGTCGCCAACGGCTGGCTGATCGAGGAGCCGGGCAGCGCACCCGAGGAAGCGCTGGCCGCTTCACTCGCAGGGCGCCGCGCCAAGATCGTCTACCGGTTGACGGCGGAGGGGAAGGAGCACTTCGAGGAGCTGCTCTCCCACACCGGCCCCGACACCTGGGAGGACGAGCACTTCGCCGCCCGTTTCGCCTTCTTCGGCCAGACGGAGCGCGAGGTGCGGATGCGCGTGCTGGAAGGGCGTCGCAGCCGGCTGGAGGAGCGTCTGGAGAAGATGCGCGCCTCCCTGGCCCGTACGCGCGAGCGCCTGGACGACTACACGCTTGAGCTGCAGCGCCACGGCATGGAGTCCGTGGAGCGCGAAGTGCGCTGGCTGAACGAGCTCATCGAGAGCGAGCGAGCGGGGCGGGATCAGCGATCCGGTCCCGCCACCGGCTCCGCTCAGCAGGACCACACATCAGGAGAGACGGGCGGTCTGCCCCGGCACCGGGACAGCACCCGGCCGGATCCGTCCGAGGACACCGCCAACTGAAGTGCCTGCGTACGCAGGACTTCGAAGAGATCTAACAGGGAGCAACCGGAATGGGTTCGGTTCGCGTAGCCATCGTCGGCGTGGGCAACTGCGCCGCCTCGCTGGTGCAGGGCGTCGAGTACTACAAGGACGCCGATCCGGCCGCCAAGGTCCCGGGTCTGATGCACGTCCAGTTCGGCGACTACCACGTCGGTGACGTGGAGTTCGTCGCCGCGTTCGACGTCGACGCCAAGAAGGTCGGCCTCGACCTGTCGGACGCCATCGGCGCCAGCGAGAACAACACCATCAAGATCTGCGACGTCCCGAACAAGGGCGTCACGGTCCAGCGCGGCCACACCCTGGACGGTCTCGGCAAGTACTACCGCATGACCATCGAGGAGTCCCCCGAGGCTCCGGTGGACATCGTCCAGGTCCTCAAGGACAAGCAGGTCGACGTTCTGGTCTGCTACCTGCCGGTCGGTTCCGAGGACGCCGCGAAGTTCTACGCGCAGTGCGCCATCGACGCCAAGGTCGCGTTCGTCAACGCTCTCCCCGTCTTCATCGCGGGCACCAAGGAGTGGGCGGACAAGTTCACCGAGGCGGGCGTCCCGATCGTCGGCGACGACATCAAGTCGCAGGTCGGCGCCACCATCACGCACCGCGTGATGGCCAAGCTGTTCGAGGACCGCGGTGTCCGTCTTGAGCGCACCATGCAGCTCAACGTCGGCGGCAACATGGACTTCAAGAACATGCTGGAGCGCGACCGCCTCGAGTCGAAGAAGATCTCGAAGACGCAGGCCGTCACCTCGCAGATCCCCGACCGCGACATGGGCGAGAAGAACGTCCACATCGGTCCCTCGGACTACGTGGCCTGGCTGGACGACCGCAAGTGGGCGTACGTGCGCCTCGAGGGCCGCGCCTTCGGCGACGTCCCGCTGAACCTCGAGTACAAGCTCGAGGTCTGGGACTCCCCGAACTCCGCGGGTGTCATCATCGACGCCCTGCGCGCCGCGAAGATCGCCAAGGACCGCGGCATCGGCGGCCCGATCCTGTCGGCGTCGAGCTACTTCATGAAGTCCCCGCCGGTCCAGTACTTCGACGACGAGGCCTACGCCAACGTCGAGAAGTTCATCAAGGGCGAGGTCGAGCGCTAGAGCTCGCCCTTCCCAGGACCGTCGAGGGTCCCCGTGCGCCCGGTGCGCACGGGGACCCTTCTCGTATGTGACGCTTGCTCACATGCCCGTCGTACGTGACCTCCGCGTGCTCCTGCGCCTGAAGCACTTCCGGCACCTGCTGGCGGTACGGCTGCTGTCCCAGGCCGCGGACGGTGTCTACCAGGTCGCTCTCGCCACGTACGTCGTCTTCTCCCCCGAGAAGCAGGCCTCGCCCGGCGCGATCGCCTCGGCCATGGCCGTACTGCTCCTTCCGTACTCCCTCGTCGGGCCCTTCGCGGGAGTGCTGCTCGACCGCTGGCGACGCCGGCAGGTCTTCCTCTACGGCAACCTGCTGCGGACCGGGCTCGCGGCCTGCACGGCGCTGCTCGTGCTCGGCGCCGCTCCCGACTGGCTCTTCTATGCCTCCGCTCTCGCCGTGACAGCCGTCAACCGCTTCGTCCTCGCGGGGCTCTCGGCTTCCCTGCCCCGCGTCGTCGACGCGGAGCGGCTTGTCATGGCCAACTCCCTCTCCCCGACCGCCGGAACGCTGGCGGCCACCGCGGGCGGTGGCCTCGCCTTCGCGTTACGCCTCGTCATCGACGCCGACGCCGCGACCGTCATCCTGGGCGCCGCCCTCTACTTGGGTGCGTCTCTGGCCTCCCTGCGTCTGCCGGCCGGACTGCTCGGGCCCGACCCCACGACCGTGCGGCCCGGCCTGGCAGCCGTGCTCCGTTCCACGGCACGCGGACTGGCCGACGGCGTACGGCACTTGAACGAACGCAGGACCGCGGCCCGCGTCCTCACCGCGATGACGCTGATGCGCTTCTGCTACGGCGCGCTGACCGTCATGCTCCTGATGCTGTGCCGCTACGCCTGGGCCGGAGACACGGGCGATGACAGCAGGACCGGTGGGCTCGCCCTGCTGGGACTCGCGGTGGCCATCTCGGGCGCGGGCTTCTTCATGGCGGCCGTCATCACGCCCTGGGCAGTGGACCGGCTCGGCCAGTACGGCTGGATCGTGGTGTGTGCCGGCGCCGCCGCTGTGCTCGAGCCCGCGCTCGGCCTGCCCTTCGCCCCGGCCCCCATGCTGGTCGGGGCCTTCGTCCTGGGTCTCGTCACCCAGGGAGCGAAAATCACCACGGACACGGTGATCCAGACGACGGTGGACGACGCGTTCCGGGGCCGGATCTTCTCCCTCTACGACGTCCTCTTCAATATGGCGTTCGTCGGGGCTGCGGCCGTCGCAGCCCTGATACTCCCCGCCGATGGGCGTTCGTCCACCCTCGTCATCACGGTGTCCCTCATCTATGCGGCGGTCGCGGTATCCATGACCCGCTTCTCGCGCACGTGAGTTCCCGTTGAGGACATGGCTTCGCCCGCCGGGCGCGAACCACGTCGGCCCCGGGCCGGTGTTTCACGTGAAACACCGGCCCGGGGCCGGCACGGCGAGCCGTCATGTTTCACGTGAAACACGACCTCAGCCCTGCGCGGACCACCACTCCTTCAACGCCGCGACGGCCGCGTCGTGCTCCATGGGGCCATGTTCGAGGCGCAGTTCCAGCAGGTGCTTGTACGCCTTGCCGATGGCCGGCCCCGGCCCGACGCCCAGGATCTCCATGATCTGGTTGCCGTCCAGGTCGGGGCGGATGGAATCCAGCTCCTCCTGCTCCTGGAGCTCCGCGATCCGCTCTTCCAGACCGTCGTAGGCCCGCGACAGTGCGCTCGCCTTGCGCTTGTTCCGCGTGGTGCAGTCCGAGCGGGTCAGCTTGTGCAGGCGGTCGAGAAGCGGGCCCGCGTCGCGGACGTACCGGCGCACCGCCGAGTCGGTCCACTCCCCGGTGCCGTAGCCGTGGAAGCGCAGGTGCAGTTCCACGAGCTTCGAGACGTCCTTGACCATGTCGTTCGAGTACTTCAGCGCGGTCATCCGCTTCTTGGTCATCTTCGCGCCGACCACCTCGTGGTGGTGGAAGGAGACCCGCCCGTCCGACTCGAACCGCCGCGTCCTCGGCTTGCCGATGTCGTGCAGCAGCGCCGCGAGGCGCAGGACCAGGTCGGGCCCGTCCTGCTCCAGGTCGATGGCCTGGTCCAGGACGATCAGCGAGTGCTCGTAGACGTCCTTGTGCCGGTGGTGCTCATCGCTCTCCAGCCGCAGGGCCGGCAGCTCCGGCAGCACATGGTCGGCGAGCCCGGTGTCGACGAGGAGCCGCAACCCCTTCTTCGGGTGGGCGGAGATCAGCAGTTTGTTCAGCTCGTCCCGCACCCGCTCCGCCGAGACGATCTCGATACGGCCGGACATGTCCGTCATCGCCGTCACGACCCCGGGAGCCACCTCGAAGTCCAGCTGAGCGGCGAAGCGCGCGGCGCGCATCATGCGCAGCGGGTCGTCGGAGAAGGACTCCTCGGGCGTGCCGGGCGTCCGCAGCACCCGCGCGGCCAGGTCTTCCAGGCCTCCGTACGGATCGACGAACTCCTTCTGCGGCAGCGCCACCGCCATCGCGTTGACCGTGAAGTCGCGCCGGACGAGGTCTTCCTCGATGGAGTCGCCGTAGGACACCTCCGGCTTGCGCGAGGTCCGGTCGTACGCCTCGGAGCGGTAGGTCGTCACCTCGATGAGGTAGCCGTCCTTCTGGCAGCCCACCGTGCCGAAGGCGATGCCGACCTCCCAGACCGCGTCCGCCCAGGGCCGCACGATCTTCAGCACGTCCTCGGGGCGGGCATCGGTGGTGAAGTCCAGGTCGTTGCCGAGCCGCCCGAGGAGCGCGTCCCGGACCGATCCGCCGACCAGGGCGAGCGAGAAGCCCGCCTCCTGGAATCGGACGGCCAGGTCGTCCGCGACTGGGGACACCCGGAGCAGTTCACTCACCGCGCGGCGTTGCACCTGGCTCAGGGCACTGGGATTGTCTTCGTTGGCGTTCGGCACAACAGAAAAGGGTACGTGGCCCGACCGGCCGGGGCGTCACCGTTTGTCGCGACCCCCGGTATGCCCACGCGGGACGGACCCCGGTCGCCAGGGCCGCCCGCCGGTACGGCACCCTTCCGATCATGTCGAGCAGTCCGCGGCACTTAGCCACAGTCCGCATCGTTACCATGCGTGGACGCAGCAACCGACAGCGAGGGACGGGCAAGCGCGTGGCCGACGCGGCAGATTTCCAGGGGACGACTCCCTCTCCTGCCCGCCGGTGGCTTCGCCGCACGGCGGCGCTACTCGTAGCGGCGCCGCTGTTCGCGAGCCTCCTGTCCGCAACGGCCGCGCCGATGGCGCAGGCGGCCGGGGACGCGTCCGGCCAGAGCGTGGCGGTGACCCTGGACGCGGTGGCCCCCTCGGCCCCCATCAAGAGCGACACGCTGACCATCACCGGAACGGTCACCAACACGGGCAAGCAGGCCGTCACCGGCGCCCATGTCGCGCTACGGGTGGGATCGAAGCTCTCCGGACGCAGCGCCATCGAGGAGACGGCCTCCCGCAAGGGATTCGCGCCGGGCATCGACGCGGCGGAGCTCAGCGACGGGCCCACGGTCACGTTCGACCGGATCGACGCCGGGATCAGCCAGGACTTCACCCTCTCGGTGCCGGTCTCCAAGCTCGGCCTCGGCGAGGACGGGGTCTATCCGCTCGGCGTCTCCCTGTCCGGACGTACCTCGAGCCACCCGTCGGGCCGCGTGCTCGGCATCCAGCGCACGTTCCTGCCGTGGCAGCCGGAGGGCAGCGAGGGCAAGAAGACCCAGCTCACGTTTCTGTGGCCGCTGATCTCCTCGTCCCACCTCACCGCCCAGACGGGTTCGGACGCCCAGCAGACCCCGGTCTTCGCCGATGACTCGCTGGCGCGGGACATCGGGCCGGGCGGCCGGCTGAACCAGATGGTCGCGCTCGGCAAGCAGCTGCCGGTGACCTGGGTCATCGATCCCGATCTGCTGGCCACCGTCGACGCGATGACCCGCAACTACAAGATCAAGGCCGGCGACACCCTCGTCAACGGCACCGGCCAAGACGTGGCCAAGGCATGGCTGAGCGCACTGGAGGCCGCAGTCCAGGGCGAGAAGGTCGTGGCGCTGCCCTTCGCCGACCCCGACCTCGCCTCGCTCGCCCACCACGGCCGGGACGTCCCGGGCACGCTGGGCCATCTGCGGGTGGCCACCGAGGTGGCCCAGAAGACCATCGACACGATCCTGCACGTGACTCCGTCGGTCGACTACTCATGGCCCGTGGACGGCGCCGTCGACCCGTCGATCGTCGATGTCGCGACGTCGGCCGGCGCCCACAACGTGATCGCACGCAGCGACAGCCTGCGGGACGCCTCCTTGTCGTACGCGCCCACGGCGGTCAGACCGATCGGTGGCGGCGCGAGCGCCGTCGTCGCCGACGCCGGCCTCTCCACCGCCTTCCAGGGCGACCTGTCCATGGCCGACAGCTCGACCCTGGCGGTGCAGGACTTCCTCGCGCAGACCCTCGCGATCACGCTCCAGGACACGGACAAGCAGCGCAGCATCGTCGTCGCTCCCCAGCGGATGCCGTCCGTCAGCCAGGCGCAGACGATGGCCGCGTCCCTGCACGCGCTCGATCCGCAGCGCTGGACCCAGCCGCTCGACCTGTCGGCGGCGGCCACGGCCAAGCCCGACCCGCTCGCCACGACGAAGGTGCCGGGCCCGGGCGCCTACTCCGACACGCTGCGCCGGCAGGAACTGCCGGTCGACGCCTTCCAGGACATGCGGAGCACCCAGGGCACCCTGGACCGGTTCAAGGTGATCCTGACCGCGCCGGACCGCGTGGTGACCCCGTTCGGCAACGCCATCAACCGGGAGATGTCGACGTCCTGGCGCACGGACGGGGACGCGGCCCAGAACTACCGGTCCGGTGTGCAGCTCTATCTGGACGGCCTGGCCAACCAGGTCCATCTGATCCAGAAGTCGACCGCGACCATGTCGGGGCGCAGCGCGACCATCGCCGTCACCGTGCAGAACAAGCTGGTGCAGGGCGTCGGCCACCTGGTGCTCAGAATCCAGCCGAAGAGCCCCACCCGACTCCAGCTGGGCGAGGACGGCGCCGCGATCGGCGAACAGCCGGTGAAGGTGGACGGCGACCGCAGCCAGTCGGTGAAGTTCACCGCCATCGCCAATGCCAACGGCCCCGTCCCGGTCACCGCCCGGCTCTACACCGAGGACGGCACCCCGTACGGTGACCCGATGGAGTTCACCGTCCAGGTCTCCGAGATCACTCCGACGGTGATGCTGGTCATCGCCGGCGGCGTTCTGCTCCTGGTGCTCGCGGGCATCAGGATGTACACCCACCGCAAGCGCTCCACGGCGCGCGATGAGCCTCAGGGCGACGACGGTCCGGGCCGTCCGAACGGTTCGGCGGACGCCGATCCCGGGCAGCCGAGTGACCCGACACCGGACACCGGTCCCGAAAGCGGGGCCGCGCCCGGCCCGGGTGAGAAAGTGGACCATTGAGCTATGTCGTGGCCGGTCGGCCGGGGACGATGAGGTGGGGTAACCATGAACGCGCCGTACGACGGTGACCGTGGGCAGGGCGCCGGCAATGGTGCCGTGCCCCCGCCGGGCATGCCCCCGGCACCCGCCCAGCAGGGCCAGGTCCCGCCGCCGCAGTCCGCGCCGGATCCGTACATCCAGGACGCCTATGCCTACGACCCGTACCGGTCGCAGGACCTTTCCGCCCAGGACCCGGTGACCGAGGCGCTGTACGACCGTGCGGCGCACCCGCCGCCGCCCCCGGGCACCTACGCCGAGCAGCAGCCGCTCTATCAGCAGCCCGTCGCTCAGCAGTACGCGCCCGACCCCCGGATCTGGGCGCAGACACCGCCGCCCGAACCGGAGGGGCCCTCGCGTCATCTGCCCTATGGCGACGACGCGCGGACCACCCAGTTCGTGGGCGTCGACGACCTGGTCACCCAGGCCGGAGAGGAACTGCCCGAGCAGGACGCGTTCGCCCATCTCTACCGCGACCAGCAGCAGGCGGGCCCGCCTCCGGTACCCCCGGGGCCCGAGCCCGCTCCCGCGCCGCCCCGCCAGTCGGGCGGCCGCGCCTCCAGCCTGATGAAGTCGAGCGCCGTGATGGCCGCGGGCACCCTGGTGTCCCGGCTCACCGGCTTCGTCCGCAGCCTGGTGATCACTGCTGCGCTCGGGGCGGCCCTGCTGGGCGACACGTTCAGCATCGCCCTGACCCTGCCGACGATGATCTACATCCTCACGGTCGGCGGCGGTCTGAACTCGGTGTTCGTGCCGCAGCTGGTCCGCTCCATGAAGGACGACGAGGACGGCGGCGAGGCCTACGCCAACCGGCTTCTGACGCTCGTCATGGTCGCGCTCGGCGCCATCGTTACCCTCGCGGTCGTCGGGGCGCCGCTGCTGATCCAGCTGATGTCGCCCACCATCGGCAACGACGCGGCCGCCAACAGCGTCGCCGTGACCTTCGCCCGCTACTGCCTGCCCACGATCTTCTTCATGGGTGTGCACGTGGTGATGGGCCAGATCCTCAACGCCCGCGGCAAGTTCGGCGCGATGATGTGGACCCCGGTCCTCAACAACATCGTGATGATCTGCACGTTCGGCCTGTTCATCTGGGTCTACGGCACCTCCGCCGAATCCCGCATGGGCGTCCAGACCATCCCGCACGACGGCGTGCGGCTGCTCGGCATCGGCACCCTGCTCGGTCTCGTCGTGCAGGCCCTGGCGATGCTGCCCTACCTGCGCGAGACCGGCTTCCGCTTCCGTCCGCGCTTCGACTGGCGGGGCCACGGGCTCGGCAAGACGGTCAAGCTCGCCAAGTGGACCGTCATGTTCGTGCTCGCCAACCAGGCCGGCGTCATCGTCGTGACGCGTCTCGCCACCGCGGCCGGCAAGCAGTCGGGCCGGGACGGCGCGGGCTTTTTGGCCTACTCCAACGCCCAGCTGATCTGGGGCATGCCGCAGGCCATCATCACCGTCTCGGTCATGGCCGCGCTGCTGCCGCGCATCTCGCGCGCCGCGCACGACAACGACCCGGGCGCGGTCCGCGACGACATCTCCCAGGGCCTGCGCAACTCGGCGGTGGCGATCGTGCCCGTCGCCTTCGCCTTCCTCGCCCTCGGCGTCCCGATGTGCACCCTGCTGTACGCGTCAAGCGGCGTCCAGGCCGCCCAGTCCATGGGCTTCATCCTGATGGCGTTCGCGCTCGGCCTGATCCCGTACTCCGTGCAGTACGTCGTGCTGCGCGGCTTCTACGCCTACGAAGACACCCGCACGCCCTTCTACAACACGGTCATCGTGGCGGCCGTCAACGCGGCGGTCTCGGCGGCCTGCTACGTGGTGCTCCCCGCCCGGTGGGCGGTCGTGGGCATGGCGGCGGCCTACGGTCTGGCCTACGCGGTGGGTGTCGGCGTGGCCTGGCGTCGGCTGCGCAACCGGCTGGGCGGCGACCTGGACGGCGCGCACGTCCTGCGTACGTACGCCCGTCTGTGCCTGGCCGCGGTCCCGGCCGCGGTGGTGGGCGGCGCGGTCGGCTTCGGCCTGCTGAAGTTCCTGGGCGAGGGCGCGGGAGGATCGGTCGTGGCCCTGGTCATCGGCGGCGGGGTGCTGCTCGGAATCTTCTTCGTCGCGGCCAAGCGCATGCGCATCGAAGAGCTGAACGCCATGGTCGGAATGGTGCGCGGACGGCTCGGCCGCTGAGGCCCGGGCCCCCCGCACAACCATCGCCGGCCACCGCGTGTCGTGCATAGTGCTGGACTGTGGGCACAATTGGCATGACTTTGCATGGCTGGCCAACAGCACGCAACGGATGGGGAGGCAGGAGCGACGGTGGCGGAACGTAGCACGGCTGCCGTCGACGTAGCCGACAACAGCGGCGACACACCGCTGACCGCCCAGGCGGACCAGGCGACGACCGACGGGGTGACGGAGTCCATCGACACGGCAGACACGGCGGAGCAGAGCACGAACAGCACCGGCGGCGAGCGCAAGGCCTCTGAGCCGTCCATGGCGACGCCCGAACTGCACAGCGGTCACAAGCTGGCCAGAAGGTACCGCCTCGAGGAGTGTGTCACCCGTCTGGACGGTTTCAGCAGCTGGCGCGCGGTCGACGAGAAGCTCCGCCGAGCCGTCGGCGTCCACCTGCTGCCCGCCGACCACCCGCGCGCCCGCTCCGTACTGGCCGCCGCCCGCTCCTCCGCGCTGCTCGGCGACCCTCGCTTCGTGCAGGTCCTGGACGCGGTGGAGGAGAACGACCTCGTCTACGTCGTCCACGAATGGCTGCCGGACGCCACCGAACTCACCGCGCTCCTCGCGCTCGGCCCGCTGGAGGCGCACGACGCCTACCAGATGGTCACGCAGATCTCCCAGGCCATGGCCGCCGCCCATCGTGAGGGCCTGGCCCACCTCAGGCTGACCCCCGGCTCGGTCCTGCGGACCTCCACGGGGCAGTACCGCATCCGTGGGCTCGCCGTGGCCGCCGCCCTGCGCGGCATCAGCTCCGACACCCCCCAGCGCACCGACACCGAGGCCATCGGCGCCCTCCTGTACGCCGTGCTCACCCAGCGGTGGCCGTACGAGAGCGACGCCTACGGTCTGCACGGCCTGCCCAAGGGCGTCGGTCTGATCGCCCCCGACCAGGTACGCGCGGGTGTGCACCGGGGCCTGTCGGAGCTCGCCATGCGGGCGCTGGTCAACGACGGGGCCACCGCGTCCCGGCAGGAACCGCCGTGCACCACGCCGGACGAGCTGGTCAAGGCCATCGGGGAGATGCCGCGCATCCGCCCGCCGGAGCCCGCGTTCACCGCGCCGCCCGAGTACCAGCGCACCACCTACCAGCAGGGCACATACGGCCGCCCGGCCGCAGGACCGGGCCCCGCCGTCACCCAGCCCGTCGTGCCTCCGCCGCCGCCGCTTCAGGGCCGCACCGGCAAGGCACTGAAATGGGCCGTCTCCGCGCTCCTGATCGCCGCGCTCGGTCTCGGCAGCTGGCAGCTCGCCGACGCGCTGCTCCAGCACGACAAGGGCGGCACCAACGAGACCGGGAACACCACGACCACGGACACCGGCAACGACGGCGACAAGCCGAAGGCGCCCGCGCCGATCAAGATCCAGGACGCTCAGGAGTACGCGCCGGACGGGAAGCCGCAGAACGCGGATAGTGTCACCAGCACCTACGACGGCAAGTCCTCGACATTCTGGCGCTCCAAGAGCTACGTGGACGGCCCCGAGCTGGCCCCCTTCAAGAAGGGGGTGGGTATCGTCTACGATCTCGGCTCCGAGAAGGACGTCTCAACCGCCTCGATAGCGCTCCGTTTCGGCGGCGATCACACCACCATCGCGCTGTATGCGACCGACTCCATGTCATCGAGTCGGAGCGTTTCCGGCATGAAGCAGATCGCCACGACGACGACCAAGAGCACCACGGCGGACCTCAAGGCGAAGACCGGGGTGAAAACCCGGTACGTGGTTCTCTGGCTCACCGCCGCCCCGTACGCGCCGGGTGACGGTTACAGCGATCCGGGCTACAAACAGGGCATCACGGATGTGAAGTTCAGCGGCTGACCGAACGGCGGGGGGAGGCTCACTGTTGGATGACGCCACGCTCGGCGACATGAGCGACCAGGACCTCCTGGCGCGCCATGTCGACGGCGACCCCGACGCCTTCGGTGAGATCGTGCGGCGTCACCGCGACCGACTGTGGGCGGTGGCGCTGAGAACCCTGGGGGACCGCGAGGAAGCCGCCGACGCCGTCCAGGACGCCCTCGTCTCCGCCTACCGGGCCGCCCACACCTTCCGGGGCCAGTCGGCCGTCACGACCTGGCTGCACCGCATCACCGTGAACGCCTGCCTCGACCGGGCCCGCAAGACGGCCTCCCGCAGGACGTCCCCGGTCGACGACACCGAACGCCTCGACCAGCTCCTGGAGCCCCACGAGTCGGCCGAGGCGCCGGCCGAGCGCCAGGACCTGCACCGGCAGCTCATAGCGGCCCTCGGCACCCTCCCGCCGGACCAGCGCGCCGCCCTCGTCCTCGTCGACATGCAGGGTTACCCCGTCGCCGAGGCCGCAGCCGTCCTCGAGGTCCCCACCGGCACGGTGAAAAGCCGCTGCGCCCGGGGCCGCGCACGGCTGTTGCCGTTGCTCACTCATCTGCGCGCCGATACAGGGGGTAGCGGTGAGTCTGGTGGGGGAAGGAACCGGACGCCGGGGACATCCGTCCCACCTGGGTCGGACACGGACGACGCAGGACCGAGCGATTCGGCCGCAGTGAAGGGCGGAGGTGGGCGCGCGTGACATCCACGACCGGAGCAACGGAACACCCGGACGTCTCGGAGATCTCCGAACTCACCGAGGGCGTCCTGCCTCCCCGCCGCACGGCGGACGTCCGCCGCCACCTCCAGGACTGTGCGCTGTGTGCCGACGTCCGGGACTCCCTGGAAGAAATCCGGGATCTGCTCGGGACGCTCCCGGGCCCCGCGCGCATGCCCGCCGATGTGGCAGGGCGCATCGACGCGGCTCTGGCGGCCGAAGCCCTTCTGAACGCCACCGCACCCGAGCGGGCCCCGCGTGAAACCGCGCATGTTTCACGTGAAACACCCGTCGTCGTGAGCACACCTGTCGCCGACCCCGCCGCCTCTCGGCCGGGAGCCGCTACCGCCCCGGCCGACCGTCCCTCGGGCCATGCCCGCGCGGCCACAGGCCCGGGCCGCTCCAAGTCGCGCAGGCGTCGCGGGGTGCTGCTCACGGCCGTGCTCGGCGCGGCGGCCATCGGCGCCGGGATCTTCTTCGTGCAGGGCATCGAGACGGGTACGACGCGCCCCCGCGCCGAGCAGGCCACGTCCCAAGCCTCCCAGCCCGGCGGCACCACCTTCTCCGCATCCAGCCTCGAAGGACGCGTCCAGGCGCTGCTCACGTCCCAGGGTGGCCAGAGCACGCAGAAGGCGCCCTCGGCGAAGATCGCTCCGTCCCAGCAGAACGTGCCCAACACCAACGAGAACCCTTCAAACAGCCTGCGCTCGGCCGCCACCGTCCCGCCGTGTGTCCAGGCCGGCACCGGACGCCCCTCCCAGCAGCCGCTGGCCGTCGAACAGGGCACTTACGAGGGCACCCGGGCGTATCTCGTCGTCCTGCCCGACCAGACCGACCCGGCGAACGTGCAGGCGTACGTCATCGACGCCTCCTGCGAGAACGCGGGGTCCTCGGCCCCCGGCAAGCTGTTGCTGACCCACTCGTATCCGCGCGGCTGAGGGCCCGCCCGGACCGGCGCCCTGCGCTGCTGTCCGGCGCGGGAATGCATCCCCCGTAGGATCCGTTGGGTGGGGTGAGAGTCCTGGACCGGGGCCCCGACAGGCAGCAGACAGTCCGTAGAGACGAGGAAGAAACCCGTGAGCGACGTCCGTAACGTGATCATCATTGGCTCGGGCCCGGCCGGATACACGGCCGCGCTGTACACCGCACGTGCGTCGCTGAAGCCGCTGGTGTTCGAGGGCGCCGTCACCGCCGGTGGTGCGCTGATGAACACCACCGAGGTGGAGAACTTCCCTGGCTTCCAGGACGGCATCATGGGCCCGGAGCTCATGGACAACATGCGCGGTCAGGCCGAGCGCTTCGGCGCCGAGCTGATCCCCGACGATGTCGTCGCCGTCGACCTGACGGGTGACATCAAGACCGTCACGGACACCGCGGGCACCGTCCACCGGGCCAAGGCCGTCATCGTCACCACTGGCTCGCAGCACCGCAAGCTGGGTCTGGCCAACGAGGACAAGCTGTCCGGCCGTGGCGTCTCGTGGTGTGCCACGTGCGACGGGTTCTTCTTCAAGGACCAGGACATCGCCGTGGTCGGCGGCGGCGACACCGCGATGGAGGAGGCGACCTTCCTCTCGCGCTTCGCCAAGTCGGTCACCATCGTTCACCGCCGCGACAGCCTGCGTGCCTCCAAGGCGATGCAGGAGCGTGCCTTCGCCGACGAGAAGATCAAGTTCGCCTGGGACAGCGAGGTCGCCGAGATCCACGGCGACCAGAAGCTGTCGGGGCTGACGCTGCGCAACACCAAGACCGGCGCCACGTCGGAGCTCCCGGTGACGGGTCTCTTCATCGCCGTGGGCCACGACCCGCGCACCGAGCTCTTCAAGGGCCAGCTCGACCTGGACGAAGAGGGCTACCTGAAGGTCGAGGCCCCCTCGACCCGGACCAACCTGACGGGTGTCTTCGGCGCGGGCGACGTCGTCGACCACACCTACCGCCAGGCCATCACCGCGGCCGGCACCGGCTGTTCCGCCGCCCTGGACGCGGAGCGCTTCCTTGCCGCCCTCGCCGACAGCGAGAAGGCCGCCGCCGGGGTCTGATCAGCCCCTCCCCAGCTTTCCCCTCCCCCCAACACCCCATAGGAGACTGCCGTGGCCGGCACTCTGAAGCACGTGACCGACGCCGACTTCGACGAGGTCGTCCTCAAGAGCGACAAGCCCGTCCTGGTGGACTTCTGGGCCGAGTGGTGCGGCCCGTGCCGCCAGATCGCCCCGTCGCTGGAGGCCATCGCCGCCGAGCACGGCGACCAGATCGAGATCGTCAAGCTCAACATCGACCAGAACCCGACGACCGCCGCCAAGTACGGCGTGATGTCGATTCCGACGCTCAACGTCTACCAGCACGGCGAGGTCGCCAAGACGATCGTCGGCGCGAAGCCGAAGGCCGCGCTGCTGCGTGACCTCGACGTCTTCATCGGCGAGTAGTAAGACCCCACGCACTCGCTGTTTCACGTGAAACGGGCCCGCCCCTTTTGGGGGGCGGGCCCGTTCGCATGGGCGCGACACCTACAGCGGCCGGAGGGCCGGTTCCTTCTGGACCGCGCCGAGCAGCCTGTCCAGGGCGAGCTCGACGTCCTCCTTCCAGGACAACGTCGTCCGCAGTTCCAGGCGCAGCCTCGGATGCCGGGGGTGGGGCCGTACGGTCTTGAATCCGACAGACAAGAGATAGTCGGCCGGCAGCACGCAGGCGGGCTCCTGCCACTGGGCGTCCCCGAATGCCTCGATGGCCTTGAAGCCCCGGCGCAACAGGTCCTTCGCCACCGTCTGCACCATCACGCGGCCGAGTCCCTGTCCCTGGTAGCCCGGCATGATCCACCCGGTCATCAGTTGGACGGCGTCGGCGGCCACCGGGCTGGTGGGAAAGGCGGTGGAGCGGGGCACATAGGCGGGCGGCGCGTAGAGCACATAGCCGACCGGGATGTCATCGACATGGACGACCCGGCCGCAGGAACCCCATTCCAGGAGCACCCCCGAGATCCAGGCCTCCTTCTCCACTTCCGGCCGGCCCGCCTTTAACGCCGCTTCTCCGCTGACGGGATCGAGTTCCCAGAAGACGCAGCCGCGGCAGCGCTTGGGGAGGTCCGGAAGGTTGTCCAGCGTGAGCGGTACGAGCCGACGCCCCATGGCGGATGTTCCTCACTTCCCTCGCCTGCCGCCCCCGCACGGCCGACAGCGCGCACAGCTCCCGCAGCAGGCTGCCGACGAACCCGCCGAACGCCCCGAGACCGAGCCCCGCCGTCACCAGTTGAGTGCGGCTCACCGTTCGCATGGCCCCCGCCCTCCCTAGAGGATGGATCAAGGTCGTTGTGCCATACCAGAACGCATCGTATCCACCGCCCCACGGCAGGGACACCGTCCGCACGCAAAGGGCGGGCCGTGTTCCGGTAGAACCGGAACACGGCCCGCCCTCGAGCGGGACCGGACGAACTCAGCTGTCGTCCTCCTGCGCGGCGTGCTCGGCGATCCCCTTCTCCAGGACCCGTCCCTCGCCGGGAGCGAGCGTGCCGAGGATCCGCTCCAGATCCTCCATCGAGGCGAACTCGACGACGATCTTTCCCTTTTTCTGCCCGAGGTCGACCTTCACCCGTGTCTCGAAGCGGTCCGAGAGCCGGGTCGCCAGGTCGCTGAGCGCCGGCGAGACGAGAGCGCCTGCCCGGGGCCCCTTGGCCTTCGGGGCGCTCTTGGACTCCGAGTTCATCAGCGTGACGATCTCCTCGACCGTCCGCACCGAAAGCCCCTCGGCCACAATGCGCTTGGCGAGGCCGTCCTGTTCCTCGGAGTCCTCCACCGAGAGCAGCGCCCGCGCGTGCCCCGCGGAGATCACCCCGGCGGCTACCCGCTTCTGCACCGGCGGCGAGAGCCGCAGCAGACGCAGCGTGTTGGAGACCTGCGGCCGCGAACGGCCGATGCGGTCGGCCAGCTGGTCATGGGTGCACTTGAAGTCCCGGAGCAACTGGTCGTAGGCGGCGGCCTCTTCCAGGGGGTTCAGCTGAGCCCGGTGCAGGTTCTCCAGGAGAGCGTCCAGGAGAAGCTTCTCGTCCTCCGTCTCGCGGACGATCGCGGGAATCCGCTCAAGGCCCGCCTCACGACAGGACCTCCAGCGCCGCTCGCCCATGATGAGCTCGTAGCGCTCAGGGCCGGTCTGCCGGACGACGACGGGCTGAAGTAGCCCGACTTCCTTGATGGAGGTGACAAGTTCGGAGAGCGCGTCCTCGTCGAACACCTCACGCGGCTGGCGCGGGTTGGGCGTGATCGAGTCGATCGGCAGCTCGGCGAAGAACGCACCGGCCGGGGCGGCGAACTCCGGCGTGGGCTCCGGCTCGCGCACTGCGGTTGTTTCACGTGAAACAGGGGCGGCAGGCAACGTCGCCACCTTCGCGGCCGCCACCCCCCGTTCCGCGGTGAGTACGGGCACCGACGACGGAGACGTGGAAGCCGTCCCCACCGAGGAGCCCGCCTTCTCCTGCGCGGCAGAAGGGATCAGCGCGCCGAGCCCCCGTCCCAGTCCTCTACGTCGCTCACTCACTGGATCCCCTCCGACATGCTGTGCTGGTTGTTCTGGCTGACCACATGCGCGTGCGTGGGGTCGTACTGCACACCGACACCGCGCAAGGCGATCTCGCGGGCAGCTTCGAGGTAGGAGAGCGAGCCGCTGGAGCCCGGGTCATAGGTGAGCACCGTCTGCCCGTAGCTCGGCGCCTCGGAGATGCGGACCGAGCGCGGGATGCTGGTCCGCAGCACCTCCTTGCCGAAGTGGCTGCGTACCTCGTCGGCCACCTGGGAAGCGAGCCTGGTCCTGCCGTCGTACATGGTGAGCAGGATCGTCGAGACGTGCAGCGTCGGGTTGAGGTGGCCGCGTACGAGATCGACGTTCCTCAGGAGCTGTCCCAGCCCCTCCAGGGCGTAGTACTCGCACTGGATCGGGATCAGTACCTCGGCCCCCGCGACCAGCGCGTTGACCGTCAACAGGCCCAGCGAAGGCGGGCAGTCGATGAGGATGTAGTCCAGCGGCTGCTCGTACGCCTGGATGGCGCGCTGCAGTCGGCTCTCTCTGGCCACCAGGGACACCAGCTCGATCTCCGCACCGGCGAGATCGATCGTGGCCGGCGCACAGAAAAGACCCTCGACGTCCGGGACGGGCTGAACCACTTCAGAGAGGGGCCTGCTCTCTACCAGGACGTCGTAGATCGACGGGACCTCGGCGTGGTGATCGATGCCCAGGGCCGTCGAGGCGTTGCCCTGGGGGTCGAGGTCGACAACCAGGACCCGCGCGCCATGCAGCGCGAGGGACGCGGCGAGGTTGACCGTGGACGTGGTCTTCCCCACGCCGCCCTTCTGATTGGCAACGACCATGATTCGGGTCTGCTCCGGCCGGGGCAGACCCTCACCGGCACGGCCGAGAGCTTCCACCGCCAGCTGGGCAGCACGACCGATGGGGGTGTCGTCCATCGGGGGCGGTGTTTCACGTGAAACATCCTCCCCCGCCGATTCGGTACGGGGACCGGGGACCGGATCGGTCATCGGTCCCGCGATGTTGGCGTCGGACCGCAAGGATTCACTCTCCTCGACTTCAGGCTCGCAATGAACAGAGCCTCCCATGTCTTCGGGGCAGTGAACCAGCGAGGCCCGGGCTTCTGTGGACGAATCCACCTCTGTGGACAACTCCGTAGCCCCTGCGGGGGACCCGAGGCCCCCCGCGAACGGCTTGCGATCGCGCGGCGAGGAAGCCGCACGGCCGCGGCTGATGATTCCATGCAGCAGTGAGCGACGTTTCACGTGAAACACGATGCATCCGTGCTGCACGGGGACCGCTACGACACTCCGAAATGCGTACGTATGCCGCCTTCTATGGAGCATTCGCCCACGGAACCGTCTCCGCGTGGGGCGGAAGGTCAGCGACGGCGCCGCGTACGGCTCGTCCTGGCGGCCTTGGCGCGCTTGGCGGCGAACCGCACACCACCAGGACTCTCGCCCACCTCGACCCGTACGACCGTGGACAGCGGGTCCACCACGCCCTCGCCGACATGGAGCACCGACGTCTCCACCACACCGAGCTTGCTCAGTGCGGCACGCGCACCCTGGATCTCCTCCTCGGCCGTGTCGCCCTTGAGCGCCAGCATTTCGCCGTAGGGACGCAGCAGCGGCACACCCCAGCCGGCCAGCCGGTCGAGCGGTGCCACCGCGCGCGCCGTCACCACATGGACCGGGGCCACCTTGCCCAGCATCTCCTCGGCCCGCCCGCGCACCACGGTGACGTGGTCCAGGCCCAGCAGCTCCACGACCTCCTGGAGGAAGTTGGTGCGCCGCAGCAGTGGCTCAAGGAGCGTGATCTTCAGGTCGGGGCGCACCAGCGCCAGCGGGATGCCCGGCAGGCCCGCCCCCGAGCCCACGTCGCACACCGTGACGCCCTCGGGAACCACCTCGGAGAGCACCGCGCAGTTCAGCAGATGCCGCTCCCACAACCGCGGCACCTCACGCGGACCGATCAGACCACGCTTGACCCCCGCATCCGCGAGCAGCTCCGCGTACCGCACGGCTTCGGGGAAGAACTCCCCGAAAACCTCCCGCGCCTCATCCGGCGCCGGGGGAAGCTCCGCTGCTGCCTCTGCCTCCGTCACGGGGACCGTCCTTCCCTACCTCGGCGGCGTTGCCGCACTGTGGTGGCCGACTATCAGGCTGACAAAGATCGGCCCCGCCTGCGAACAGACGGGGCCGAGAAAGCAATGACCGCTCAGGCGGGCAGTACGACGACGAAGCGCTGCGGCTCCTCGCCCTCCGACTCGCTGCGCAGCCCGGCGGCCGCAACGGCGTCGTGCACGACCTTGCGCTCGAACGGCGTCATCGGGTCGAGCTTCACCGGCGCCCCGGTGCTCTTGACCTCGTCCGCCGTCTTGGCGCCCAGCTCGGCGAGCTCCGTGCGCTTCTTGGCCCGGTAGCCCCCGATGTCCAGCATCAGACGGCTGCGGTCACCGGTCTCCCGGTGCACGGCCAGGCGCGTGAGCTCCTGAAGCGCCTCCAGCACTTCACCGTCACGGCCGACCAGCTTCTGCAGGTCACGGCTGTTGCTGTCACTGATGATCGAGACCGCGGCTCGATCCGCCTCGACGTCCATGTCGATATCGCCGTCGAGGTCGGCGATGTCGAGCAGGCCCTCCAGGTAATCGGCGGCGATCTCCCCCTCCTGCTCCAGGCGGGAGAGGGTGTCGACGCCCTCAGCGGCCGGGGCGGTGGTGCCTTCCGTCACGGATGGACTCCTTCTTACTTCTTGGTCGGGTGCTTGGGCCGCTGCTGACCCTTGCGCTGTCCCGACTTGGCTCGTGCCTGGCCCGCGGTGGGCTTGCCCTGCTTCGGCTTGTTCTCCTGCTGGGGCTTGGCGCCCTGCGGTTCGGTCCGCTTGTCCTGGGGCGCCTCGGCCGCGGAGTCACCGGCGTCCGTGGAGTCCTTCGTGAGCGAGGTCTTCGCGGCCGCGTCGTCCTGCTGGGCCACCGTCGCGCCGCCCTGCCGCTGCGCCTTGGTCTGCCGCTTGGGCTGCTGGCGCTTGGGAGCCGCGCCGCCCTCGGCCTCCAGGAGCGCCGTGTCGCTCTTCACCACGGTGCCGTCGGCCTGGGCCACGAAGCCCTGCTTGGAGAGGCCGGTGATGAACTTGCGCTCGTTGTCGTTGCGGTCCGGGCCCTTGGCCACGATCGCCTGGACGACGGCGCGCCGGCGCTTGCCCTGGACCTCACCGTGCTGGGTCACGCTCTTGACCAGCCGGTCCAGGTAGTGCGCCTGAGCCTTGGAACCCGGCGTCGGGTTCTGGTTGATGACGTACATCTGCTGGCCCATGGTCCACACGTTGGTGGTCAGCCAGTAGACGAGGACACCGACGGGGAAGTTGATGCCCATCACGGCGAACATGACGGGGAAGACGTACATCAGCATCTTCTGCTGCTGCATGAACGGCGTCTTGACCGTCAGGTCCACGTTCTTCGTCATCAGCTGGCGCTGGGTGAAGAACTGCGAGGCCGACATCATCACGATCATGATCGCGGTGATGACCCGGACGTCCGTCAGCGTCGCACCAAGGCCCTCGACCTTGGAGGCGCTGTCCATGAACTTCGCGGCCAGCGGCGCACCGAAGATGTGGGCCTTCTGGGCGCTCTCGAGGAGCGGCTGGTTGATGACGCCGATGGTCTTGCCGTTGGCGATGCCCGAGAGCACGTGGTACAGCGCGAAGAAGAACGGCGACTGAGCGAGGATCGGAAGGCACGAGGAGAGCGGGTTGGTGCCCGTCTCCTTGTACAGCTTCATCATCTCTTCGGACTGACGCTGCTTGTCGCTCTTGTAGCGCTCCTGGATCGCCTTCATCTTCGGCTGGAGCGCCTGCATGTTCCGCGTCGACTTGATCTGCTTCACGAAGAGCGGGATCAGACAGATACGGATCAGCACCACGAGGGACACGATCGACAGGCCCCAGGCCCAGCCCGTGTCCGGCCCGAAGATCGCGCCGTACAACGAGTGGAACTGGACGATGACCCAGGAAACAGGCCAGGTGATGAAGCTGAACAGACTGGCAATCGTGTCCACTAATCAGGCTCCTTGAGCATTGGGCGGGGTCTCTGCGGCCGGGCTTGTCTCGGTCTCAGCGGCGGACTGCCCGCCCTTGTCGCCGCGCCAGGCAGCGCGCAGCGCCTCGTGCCATCGAGGTCGCTTGCGCTCCGGCACGTAGTCCACACCGCCCGGCGACCACGGATTGCACCGCAGAATGCGCCAGGCGGTCAGGGCGGTGCCTTTGACGGCACCGTGCCGGTCGATCGCCGTATATCCATAGTGGGAACACGACGGGTAGTACCGGCAGACGGGCCCAAGGAGTGGGCTGATCGTCCACTGGTACAGCTTGATCAGGGCCAGCAGCGGGTACTTCATCGCGCGCCCCCTCCCAGCAGCCGCGCGAGGGCGGCGTCCAGGTCTCGGGCCAGCTGTGCATGGTCGGCATCACCCGCACCGGGCAACGCCCGTACGACCACCAGGCTACCGGGGGGCAACTGGGACAGCCGTTCGCGCATGAGATGGCGGAGCCTGCGCTTCACCAGGTTGCGGACGACAGCCACGCCGACGGCCTTGCTGACAACGAAACCCGCACGCGTCGGGGGAGCGCTCTCCCCAGGCGCGTGCGGGTCCGTTGCACCGCTGCGTAGATGGACGACGAGGAGCGGGCGGCCGGCCCGGCGTCCTCGGCGAACCGCGGTCGCGAAGTCCTCGCGCCGCCTCAGCCGATTCTCGGTAGGCAGCACGTCATGACCTGTCAGCTGTTACGCGGACAGGCTGGCGCGACCCTTGCCACGGCGGTTCGCGAGAATCGCGCGGCCGGCGCGGGTACGCATCCGCAGGCGGAAGCCGTGGGTCTTGGCGCGGCGACGGTTGTTCGGCTGGAAGGTGCGCTTGCTCACTCGGGGGCTCCAGAAATGATTCGTTGGCGACAAGACATCGCCTGGCTGTCACCGTGCGCCCACGAGTAGCTCGCGTATACGCCCGTGTGCACCGCTTCACGACCACAGATCGTGATCTTTGCCCATCGGAGGCAGGCGGCAGCAGCCATCGACAACTCGACCTGGTTACGGTACGCGCGGCTACGCCATCCGGTCAAACCGGCTCCTCGGCGGCCCCCGGTATGCACAGGCTGTGGACAACAACTTGAACCACGTCAGTGGGCCCGACTACCGTGGCTGAACTCCGAGTCTTCTCCCCATCTGTCCTTGCCTGTCTGTCTATGCCATCCCATACCGTCCCGAGAACCACACATTCGTGGGACCTGCGAGAGAGCGTGCCCTGTGGCTGACGTACCTGCCGATCTTGCCGCAGTGTGGCCACGAGTGCTGGAGCATCTCCTCGGGGAGGGGCAGCAGGGCATCGAGCCCAAGGACAAACAGTGGATCGAGCGCTGCCAGCCGCTCGCGCTCGTGGCCGACACCGCGCTGCTGGCCGTCCCCAATGAATGGGGCAAGCGGGTCCTCGAGGGCCGGCTCGCGCCGCTGATCAGCGAGACCCTGAGCCGCGAGTGCGGCCGCACCATCCGGATCGCGATCACCGTCGACGACTCGGTGGGCGAGCCCGCGCCGCCCGCCCCCCAGCAGCCCTCGTCGCAGCAGCAGCGCTACCAGGACGACCCCTACGGCCGCCCCGCCGACGACGGCCTGCCCACCGTCCGGCCCGCCTACCCGGGCGAGTACCAGCAGCGCTCCGAACCGGGCGGCTGGCCGCGCGCCCAGGAGGACCTGTGGCAGCAGCCCCGGCTCGGCGGCTTCCAGGACCGCGACTCCTCGGGCGAGCAGTGGCGCGAGCCCTACGGCGCCGGCCGCCCCCAGCAGCCCCAGCGCGACTACCGCTCCCCCCAGCTGCCCGAGCGCGGCCCGTACGACCAGGACCGGGGCCAGTACGACCAGGGCCGGGGTCAGTACGAGCAGCCCAAGCCGCCCTCGTACGAGCAGCAGCGCCACGAGCAGCGGCCCGAGCGGCGTGAGCTCCCGGACGGACAGCCTCCCCAGCGCGGTGGCTCGGGCCATCTCGCGCCGTCACCCTCCGGGGGCGCGCCCGCGAAGGGCGGCCCCGGCGAGCCGCACGCGCGGCTGAACCCGAAGTACCTCTTCGACACCTTCGTCATCGGCTCGTCGAACCGGTTCGCGCACGCCGCGGCCGTCGCGGTCGCCGAGGCGCCGGCCAAGGCCTACAACCCCTTGTTCATCTACGGCGAGTCGGGCCTCGGCAAGACGCATCTCCTGCACGCGATCGGCCACTACGCGCGCAGCCTGTACCCCGGCACCCGGGTGCGGTACGTGAGCTCCGAGGAGTTCACCAACGAGTTCATCAACTCCATCCGCGACGGCAAGGGCGACACCTTCCGCAAGCGTTACCGCGATGTCGACATCCTCCTGGTCGACGACATCCAGTTCCTGGCGAGCAAGGAGTCGACGCAGGAGGAGTTCTTCCACACCTTCAATACGCTGCACAACGCCAACAAGCAGATCGTGCTGTCCTCGGACCGGCCGCCCAAGCAGCTGATGACCCTGGAGGACCGGCTGCGCAACCGGTTCGAGTGGGGGCTGACCACTGATGTGCAGCCGCCCGAGCTGGAGACGCGTATCGCGATCCTCCGTAAGAAGGCGGTGCAGGAACAGCTCAACGCCCCGCCGGAGGTGCTTGAGTTCATCGCGTCCCGGATCTCGCGCAACATCCGTGAGCTGGAGGGCGCGCTGATCCGGGTGACGGCGTTCGCGTCGTTGAACCGGCAGCCGGTGGACCTCGGCCTCACCGAGATCGTCCTGAAGGACCTGATCCCCGGCGGCGAGGACGCGGCGCCCGAGATCACCGCGAGCGCCATCATGGCGGCGACGGCCGACTACTTCGGTCTGACGGTCGAGGACCTGTGCGGATCCTCGCGCAGCCGGGTCCTGGTGACGGCCCGCCAGATCGCCATGTACCTGTGCCGTGAGCTCACCGACCTCTCCCTGCCCAAGATCGGGGCGCAGTTCGGCGGGCGCGACCACACGACGGTGATGCACGCCGACCGCAAGATCCGCGCGCTGATGGCGGAGCGCCGCTCCATCTACAACCAGGTCACCGAGCTCACCAACCGCATCAAGAACGGCTGAGCCCGCCCGCACCCAGACACCACGCCAGCGCCGCACCAGCACCTCTGAGGGCGCCCGGGATCCGTCATCCGGGCGCCCTCAGGCGTTCCTCGACGGCCTCGGCGGGTCCCGGGATACGCGCGTACGACGCCGACCGGAGCGTGTGTACGAGTCCCGCGGCGCCCCCGATGTTCGAATACCGGCTGGTCGGAGGCGGTTCTCCACAGATCTGATGACTTTCTTCCGTCCACACCCTGGGGACCGCGAAGTTGTCCAGATTGCTTCCACAGGCATGACGCCTGATACTCCATCACCCCAGGTCAACCGCCTGGGGATTTGTGGGCAATCGCATTCCACAGCTTGTGGACGGTTTCACTGTCCACAGCCTGTGGGTGAAGTTTTCCACCGGCGGCCCACAGGCTTCGTCCCGTTGTCCCCAGCTTCTCCACAGCCCTGTCCACTGTTCGGCAACGCAACACCCGCGATCACCGGGCCGAGTGAAAGCCGTCACACCAAGGGGGTGGGTTGGCCTGTGGGGAACCGGGGTAAAACTGGGGACAGCGCTGGGGAGAACTACCCCTGTCCTGTGCACGGGATGTGCAGAACTTTCGGGCGTCCACAGAAACTCCGAGTTGTCCACGGGCGCCGCCCACAGGACCGGTGGACAAAAAACGTGCTGTGACCTGCGCAAACGGGGTTATCCACGGTTTCCACAGGCCCTACTACTACTCCCACTTAGAGTTAGCTCGGAATCCGCTTCGAAGTGGGGCCTGTGCACAACTGGCCGCCGGAGCCCCGACCGCCCCTCGACGCGACTTGACCCCGACGCGCACCGACTGTCAGCGGCGTACGTCAGACTGGTCCCCGGCGATACAGCCGACGACGAAAGCCAGCAGGGCGAGCCAGCAACAGCAGGAGGCGGTTCCGGTGAAGATCCGGGTGGAGCGCGATGTACTCGCGGAGGCGGTGGCCTGGGTGGCCCGCAGCCTCCCGGCCCGTCCGCCCGCGCCCGTACTCGCGGGCCTTCTTCTGAAGGCGGAGGACGGCGCGCTCAGCTTCTCCAGCTTCGACTACGAGGTCTCGGCGCGGGTCTCGGTCGACGCCGAGGTCGACGAGGACGGCACGGTGCTCGTCTCCGGCCGCCTCCTGGCCGACATCTGCCGCGCCCTGCCCAACCGGCCGGTGGAGATTTCCACAGACGGTGTACGAGCCACCGTGGTCTGCGGCTCGTCGCGCTTCACCCTCCACACCCTGCCGGTGGAGGAGTACCCGGCACTGCCGCAGATGCCGACGGCCACGGGCACCGTTCCCGGTGAGGTCTTCGCCTCGGCCGCCGCGCAGGTCGCCATCGCCGCCGGCCGTGACGACACGCTGCCCGTCCTGACCGGTGTGCGCATCGAGATCGAGGGCGAGACGGTCACGCTGGCCTCCACCGACCGCTACCGCTTCGCGGTCCGCGAGTTCCTGTGGAAGCCCGAGCACCCGGACGCCTCGGCGGTCGCCCTGGTGCCCGCCAAGACGCTCCTGGACACCGCCAAGGCGCTCACCAGCGGCGACACGGTCACCCTCGCGCTCTCGGGCTCCGGGGCCGGCGAAGGTCTGATCGGCTTCGAGGGCGCGGGCCGGCGCACCACCACCCGCCTGCTCGAAGGCGATCTGCCGAAGTACCGCACCCTGTTCCCGACCGAGTTCAACTCGGTCGCGGTGATCGAGACCGCCCCGTTCGTCGAGGCCGTCAAGCGTGTGTCCCTGGTGGCGGAGCGCAACACCCCGGTGCGGCTCACCTTCGAGCAGGGCGTCCTCATCCTGGAGGCGGGCTCCAGCGACGACGCACAGGCTGTGGAGAGGGTCGACGCCGGCCTGGAGGGCGACGACATCTCGATCGCCTTCAACCCGACCTTCCTGCTCGACGGCCTGAGCGCCATCGACTCCCCGGTCGCCCAGCTGGCCTTCACCACCTCGACCAAGCCGGCGCTCCTCAGCGGCAAGCCCGCGCCGGACGCCGAGGCGGACGACGCCTACAAGTACCTGATCATGCCGGTGCGTCTTTCCGGCTGAGCGGCTTGAACACGTACGCCCCGGGGCACCCGGGGCGTACGTCTGAGCGGCTGACCCCGCAGGTGTGTACCAGGGCTCCGGCGTAGGCTCGGACGCGGGTACGAAACGCCTCAACGTCAAAGGATTCTGTGATGGAGCTCGGTCTCGTCGGCCTCGGCAAAATGGGCGGCAACATGCGCGAGCGCATCCGCCGCGCGGGCCACACCGTCATCGGTTACGACCGCAACCCGGACGTCGCCGATGTCCACAGCCTCAAGGAGCTTGTGGACAGTCTCAAGGGCCCGCGCGTGGTGTGGGTAATGGTCCCCGCGGGAGCGGCGACGCAGTCCACCATCGACGAGCTCGGCGAGCTCCTGTCGCCCGGAGACATCGTCGTCGACGGCGGCAACTCCCGCTGGACGGACGACGAGAAGCACGCCGTCGAGCTGGGTCTCAAGGACATCGGCTTCGTGGACTGCGGTGTCTCGGGCGGCGTCTGGGGCCTGGAGAACGGCTACGCGCTGATGTACGGCGGTGACGCCGAGAACGTCGCGAAGGTCCAGCCGATCTTCGACGCGCTCAAGCCCGAGGGCGACTTCGGCGCGGTCCACGCCGGCAAGGTCGGCTCCGGCCACTTCTCGAAGATGGTCCACAACGGCATCGAGTACGCCATGATGCAGGCCTACGCCGAGGGCTGGGAGCTCCTGGAGAAGGTCGACTCGGTCACCGACGTCCGCGAGGTGTTCCGCAGCTGGCAGGAGGGCACGGTCATCCGTTCCTGGCTGCTCGACCTCGCGGTCAACGCCCTGGACGACGACGAGCACCTGGACAAGCTCAAGGGCTTCGCGCAGGACTCCGGCGAGGGCCGGTGGACGGTGGAGGCGGCCATCGACAACGCCGTGCCGCTTCCCGCGATCACCGCCTCGCTGTTCGCCCGCTTCGCGTCCCGTCAGGACGACTCCCCGCAGATGAAGATGATCGCCGCGCTGCGCAACCAGTTCGGCGGCCACGCGGTCGAGTCCAAGTAGCTCCCAAGCGCAGTAGGTCAGCCGGGGGAGGTCGGCGACACCATGCACGTCACGCATCTCTCGCTGGCCGACTTCCGCTCGTACGCCCGGGTCGAGGTTCCGCTCGACCCGGGCGTCACCGCGTTCGTGGGCGCGAACGGCCAGGGCAAGACCAACCTGGTCGAGGCCGTCGGCTACCTCGCCTCGCTCAGCAGCCACCGCGTCTCCTCGGATGCCCCGCTGGTGCGGATGGGCGCCGAGCGCGCCGTGATCCGCGCGGCCGTCACCCAGGGCGAGCGCTCCCAGCTGATCGAGCTCGAACTGAACCCGGGCCGCGCCAACCGGGCCCGTATCAACAGGTCCTCGCAGGTCAGACCCCGTGACGTCCTCGGGATCGTCCGGACCGTGCTGTTCGCGCCGGAGGATCTGGCCCTGGTCAAGGGCGACCCCGGCGAGCGCCGCCGCTTCCTCGACGAGCTGATCACGGCTCGCTCACCCCGGATGGCGGCCGTGCGCTCCGACTACGACCGTGTCCTCAAGCAGCGCAACACCCTCCTGAAGTCCGCCGCGATGGCCCGCAGGCACGGCGGCCGGGGCATGGACCTGTCCACACTCGACGTGTGGGACCAGCACCTCGCGCAGGCCGGCGCCGAGCTCCTGGCCCAGCGCCTCGACCTGATCGCGGCGCTGGGGCCGCTCGCGGACAAGGCGTACGAACAACTCGCCCCGGGCGGCGGCCCGTTGGTGCTGGAGTACAAGCCGTCGGCACCGGGCACCGGGCACACCCGCGAGGAGCTGTACGGGCAGCTCATCGCGGCGTTCGCGGACGTGCGCAAGCAGGAGATCGAGCGGGGCGTCACCCTGGCGGGGCCGCACCGCGACGATCTGACGCTGCGCCTGGGCGAGCTGCCGGCGAAGGGGTACGCGAGCCACGGTGAGTCCTGGTCGTACGCGCTCGCGCTGCGGCTCGCCTCCTACGACCTGCTGCGGGCCGAGGGCAACGAGCCCGTGCTCGTACTCGACGACGTGTTCGCGGAGCTGGACGTCAAGCGGCGCGAACGGCTGGCGGAACTGGTGGCCGAGGGCGAGCAGGTTCTGGTGACGGCCGCGGTGGACGATGACGTTCCGGGGATCCTCGCGGGCGTCAGGTACGAAGTCGCGGAGGGCGAGGTGACGCGGGCATGACGGAGGCGAAGGGGCCGGGAAGCGAGGCGCCGAAGGTGCCGGAGTCCTCCGGCGTGGATCTGGCCCGGGTCGCGCTGCGCGCCGCGAAGGAGCAGGCCAAGGCGCGAGGTGACGCCGCCCAGCAGAAGAAGCAGGCCCGCAGGGGCGGCGGGCTGCGCTCCGGAGCCCGCGCGGACGGGCGGGACCCGCTGCCGCTTGGCGCGGCGATCAACCGTCTGATCAACGAACGCGGCTGGGAGGCGCCCGCGGCGGTCGGCGGTGTGATGGGCCGCTGGCCGCAGATCGTCGGCGAGGACCTGGCCAATCACTGTGTGCCCAAGTCGTACGACCAGGCGGACGCGGTGCTGACCGTGCAGTGCGACTCGACGGCCTGGGCCACCGAGCTGCGTCTTTTCGCGCCCCAGCTGGTGGCGCGGATCAACGCCGACCTCGGTCACGGCACGGTCCGGCTGATCAAGGTGCTGGGCCCGGGCGGGCCGCCGCAGCGCTACGGCCGGCTGCGCGCGCCGGGGAGCACGGGGCCGGGCGACACCTACGGGTGAGCGGCCGGGCCGGCGCCCCCTCCTTTCTTGTGTCCTGCCCCGCGAAGTGCTGCCGGAGCAGGGCACACGCGTCTCCCTGGCACACCCTGTGACGTGCGAAAACGGGGCTCCGGAGGCCTCCGGGGGCGGGTGTGGGTGATGAGGCGTCCCTCACGGTAGTCGGAGGTTGACAGGCCGAAGCGCTGAACGCCCGTGTGAGGCTCCTGGGGCCCCTCCCCGAATATGGGGAGTCGGTAGGCGCCCGCCCAGGGCGGCACATGCGGACTCAGGTACCGGCAAACCCCCATTCATGTCGGCGCTACCGGTAGACTGGTCGATAATCCCGCCGTCCTCGCGGGACCCACCGAAAGACGCGATCGGACGCCCGCCGCCACGGCGGCGCCCGACGCCGACCATCGCTGAACGACGCAGCCGCTCCTGCCTGTACAGGGGAGGCTCGTGCTGTGCCAGAAAGGGCGCTTCGTGGCCGATTCCGGCAACCCCAACGAGAAGACCCCGTCCACTGCCGGCGGTGAGAACGGCGAGGTGACCACCTCGTACGACGCCAGCGCGATCACCGTCCTCGAAGGTCTGGACGCGGTCCGCAAGCGGCCCGGCATGTACATCGGCTCGACCGGTGAGCGTGGTCTGCACCACTTGGTGCAGGAAGTCGTCGACAACTCGGTCGACGAAGCTCTCGCCGGTCACGCGGACACGATCGACGTCACGATCCTGCCCGACGGTGGCGTGCGCGTCGTCGACAACGGCCGTGGCATCCCCGTGGGCATCATCCCCTCCGAGGGGAAGCCGGCCGTCGAGGTCGTGCTGACCGTCCTGCACGCGGGCGGCAAGTTCGGCGGCGGCGGTTACGCCGTCTCCGGTGGTCTGCACGGTGTGGGCGTCTCGGTGGTGAACGCCCTGTCCACGAAGGTGGCCGTCGAGGTCAGGACCGACGGCTACCGCTGGACGCAGGACTACAAGCTGGGTGTCCCGACGGCGCCGCTCGCCAAGCACGAGGCCACCGAGGAGACCGGCACCTCGGTCACCTTCTGGGCCGACGGCGACATCTTCGAGACGACCGAGTACTCCTTCGAGACGCTGGCCCGGCGCTTCCAGGAGATGGCCTTCCTCAACAAGGGCCTGACGATCAAGCTGACCGACGAGCGCGATTCGGCGCGTGCGGTCTCGGGTGCGGACTCCGCGGAAGAGGGCGAGGAGCCCGAGCCGCTCACGGTGACGTACTTCTACGAGGGCGGCATCGTCGACTTCGTGAAGTACCTCAACTCGCGCAAGGGCGAGCTGATCCACCCGACCGTGATCGACATCGAGGCCGAGGACAAGGAGCGACTTCTCTCGGCCGAGATCGCGATGCAGTGGAACTCTCAGTACAGCGAGGGCGTTTACTCCTTTGCGAACACCATCCACACGCACGAGGGGGGTACGCATGAGGAAGGATTCCGCGCCGCGCTCACGGGCCTGGTCAACCGGTACGCCCGCGACAAGAAGCTCCTGCGCGAGAAGGACGACAACCTCTCGGGCGAGGATATCCGCGAGGGTCTGACGGCGATCATCTCCGTCAAGCTGGGCGAGCCCCAGTTCGAGGGCCAGACCAAGACCAAGCTGGGCAACACCGAGGCGAAGACGTTCGTCCAGAAGGTGGTGCACGAGCACCTGACCGACTGGTTCGACCGCAACCCGGTCGAGGCCGCGGACATCATCCGCAAGTCCATCCAGGCGCAGACGGCCCGCGTCGCCGCCCGCAAGGCGCGTGACCTGACCCGCCGCAAGGGACTGCTCGAGTCGGCGTCGCTGCCCGGCAAGCTCTCGGACTGCCAGTCCAACGACCCCACCAAGTGCGAGATCTTCATCGTCGAGGGTGACTCCGCCGGTGGCTCGGCGAAGTCCGGCCGCAACCCGATGTACCAGGCCATCCTGCCCATCCGAGGCAAGATCCTGAACGTCGAGAAGGCGCGGATCGACAAGATCCTCCAGAACACCGAGGTCCAGGCGCTGATCTCGGCGTTCGGTACCGGGGTCCACGAGGACTTCGACATCGAGAAGCTTCGCTATCACAAGATCATCCTGATGGCGGACGCCGATGTCGACGGCCAGCACATCAACACCCTGCTGCTGACCTTCCTGTTCCGCTTCATGCGGCCGCTGGTCGAGGCCGGGCACGTGTACCTGTCGCGTCCGCCGCTCTACAAGATCAAGTGGGGCCGGGACGACTTCGAGTACGCGTACTCCGACCGTGAGCGCGACGCGCTCGTGGACCTCGGCAAGCAGAACGGCAAGCGCATCCGCGAGGACTCGATCCAGCGGTTCAAGGGTCTTGGTGAGATGAACGCCGAGGAGCTGCGCATCACCACGATGGACGTCGAGCACCGGGTGCTCGGCCAGGTCACCCTGGACGACGCGGCCCAGGCCGACGACCTGTTCTCGGTGCTGATGGGTGAGGACGTCGAGGCACGCCGTTCGTTCATCCAGCGCAACGCGCGGGACGTCCGCTTCCTCGACATCTGACTCGGTCTGTCGCTGACCGCTTCGAAAGGACTTGAGAACCAGCAATGGCCGACGAGAACACTCCTACGCCCACTGAGGCCGCCGAGGCGGCCTCCGCCGCTGAGGCAGCCCTCGCCCTGCGCATCGAGCCCGTCGGGCTCGAGACGGAGATGCAGCGCTCCTACCTCGACTACGCGATGTCCGTCATCGTCTCGCGTGCGCTGCCGGACGTGCGGGACGGCCTGAAGCCCGTCCACCGCCGCGTCCTGTACGCGATGTACGACGGCGGCTACCGGCCCGAGAAGGGCTTCTACAAGTGCGCCCGCGTCGTCGGTGACGTCATGGGTACCTACCACCCCCACGGCGACTCCTCGATCTACGACGCCCTGGTGCGCCTGGCCCAGCACTGGTCGATGCGCATGCCGCTGGTGGACTCCAACGGCAACTTCGGCTCCCCGGGCAACGACCCGGCCGCCGCCATGCGGTACACCGAGTGCAAGCTGATGCCGCTGGCCATGGAGATGGTCCGGGACATCGACGAGGAGACCGTCGACTTCACGGACAACTACGACGGCCGCAACCAGGAGCCGACGGTCCTGCCGGCGCGCTTCCCCAACCTCCTGGTCAACGGCTCGGCCGGCATCGCGGTGGGCATGGCCACCAACATCCCGCCGCACAACCTGCGCGAGGTCGCCGAGGGCGCCCAGTGGTACCTGGCGAACCCGGACGCCTCGCACGAGGAGCTTCTGGACGCGCTGATGGAGCGCATCAAGGGCCCCGACTTCCCGACCGGCGCGCTGGTCGTGGGCCGCAAGGGCATCGAGGAGGCGTACCGCACCGGTCGCGGCTCCATCACGATGCGCGCGGTCGTCGCGGTCGAGGAGATCCAGAACCGCCAGTGCCTGGTGGTCACGGAGCTGCCCTACCAGACCAACCCCGACAACCTCGCGCAGAAGATCGCCGACCTGGTCAAGGACGGCAAGGTCGGCGGCATCGCCGACGTCCGCGACGAGACCAGCTCCCGTACGGGCCAGCGCCTGGTGATCGTCCTGAAGCGGGACGCGGTCGCCAAGGTCGTCCTGAACAACCTGTACAAGCACACCGACCTCCAGACCAACTTCGGCGCCAACATGCTGGCGCTGGTCGACGGCGTGCCGCGCACCCTCTCGATCGACGCGTTCATCCGCCACTGGGTGACGCACCAGATCGAGGTCATCGTGCGGCGTACGCGCTTCAGGCTGCGCAAGGCCGAGGAGCGCGCCCACATCCTGCGCGGCCTGCTCAAGGCGCTCGACGCGATCGACGAGGTCATCGCGCTGATCCGGCGCAGCGACACCGTCGAGGTCGCGCGCGTGGGCCTGATGGAGCTGCTGTCCATCGACGAGATCCAGGCCAACGCCATCCTGGAGATGCAGCTGCGCCGGCTCGCGGCCCTGGAGCGCCAGAAGATCGTCGCCGAGCACGACGAGCTCCAGGCGAAGATCAACGAGTACAACGCCATCCTGGCCTCGCCCGAGAAGCAGCGCGCGATCGTCAGCGAGGAACTGGCCGCGATCGTCGACAAGTTCGGCGACGACCGCCGCTCGGCGCTGGTGCCGTTCGACGGCGACATGTCCATCGAGGACCTGATCGCCGAAGAGGACATCGTCGTCACCATCACCAACGGCGGCTACGTCAAGCGCACCAAGACCGAGGACTACCGCTCGCAGAAGCGCGGCGGCAAGGGCGTGCGGGGCACCAAGCTGAAGCAGGACGACATCGTCGACCACTTCTTCGTCTCCACCACCCACCACTGGCTGCTGTTCTTCACCAACAAGGGCCGCGTCTACCGCGCGAAGGCGTACGAGCTGCCCGACGCCGGGCGGGACGCGCGCGGCCAGCACGTCGCCAACCTGCTGGCCTTCCAGCCGGACGAGAAGATCGCCCAGATCCTCGCGATCCGCGACTACGACGCGGCGCCCTATCTGATCCTGGCCACCAAGGGCGGCCTGGTGAAGAAGACGTCGCTGAAGGACTACGACTCGCCCCGTTCGGGTGGCGTCATCGCCATCAATCTGCGCGAGACGCCGGACGGCGGCGACGACGAACTGATCGGCGCGGAGCTGGTATCGGCCGAGGACGATCTGCTGCTCGTCAGCAAGAAGGCGCAGTCCATCCGCTTCACGGCGACGGACGACGCGCTGCGCCCCATGGGGCGCGCGACCTCGGGCGTCAAGGGGATGAGTTTCCGCGAGGGAGACGAACTCCTCTCGATGAATGTCGTCCGGCCCGGTACGTTCGTCTTCACCGCAACCGATGGCGGGTACGCCAAGCGCACCCCCGTCGACGAGTACCGCGTCCAGGGCCGCGGCGGCCTCGGCATCAAGGCTGCCAAGATCGTGGAGGACCGCGGCTCGCTGGTCGGCGCGCTGGTGGTCGAGGAAACGGACGAAATCCTCGCCATCACGCTCGGCGGCGGTGTGATTCGTACGCGAGTCAACGAGGTCAGGGAGACGGGCCGTGACACCATGGGCGTCCAACTGATCAACCTGGGCAAGCGCGATGCCGTGGTCGGCATCGCCCGTAACGCCGAGGCGGGCAGCGAGGCCGAAGAGGTCGACGGGGCCGACGACGCCGAGGGCGCTATTGCCGAGGCTGCTGCCGAGGGCGCCCAGCCCTCGGCCGGGGAGCACGAGGAGTAAAGCGTGAGTGGATCCACGGGCGCCGGAGCGGCCGCTTCCGGAGCGAACGGTGCCCGTGGCCCTGCCGCGGACTCCCAGGGGGTAACGGTGACGGAAACCCGCGGGGCCAAGGGCCGGGCGGAGTACGAGGGCGGCGCGCTGCCCGGCGAGCGCGACAAGAGCACGCAGGGCGGCCAGCAGCCCTACCACCCGCCGGCGGCCTACCCGGCGCCCCAGCGCACCGGCGAGGGCATGCGACGGCCGCGTACCGGGGCCCGCACGACGCCCCGCACGCGCAAGGCGCGGCTGCGGGTGGCCAAGGCCGACCCGTGGTCGGTGATGAAGGTCAGCTTCCTGCTGTCCATCGCGCTCGGCATCTGCACGGTGGTCGCGGCCGCGGTGCTGTGGATGGTCATGGACGCGATGGGCGTGTTCTCCACGGTCGGCGGCACGATCAGCGAGGCCACCGGCTCGAACGAGTCCAACGGCTTCGACCTCCAGTCGTTCCTGTCGCTGCCCCGGGTGCTGCTGTTCACCTCGGTCATCGCGGTGATCGACGTGGTGCTGGCGACGGCGCTCGCGACGCTCGGAGCGTTCATCTACAACCTCTCGGCCGGCTTCGTGGGCGGCGTCGAGCTCACGCTGGCCGAGGACGAGTAGCCGCAGTTCACGGCGGCGCGGATACCGATTTTGGGACTGGCCGTCCCGTGCGCTAATCTTCAGAGGTCAGCGCGCGGGACACCGCAAAGCGCGGCGGGGCTATAGCTCAGTTGGTTAGAGCGCATCCCTGATAAGGATGAGGCCACAGGTTCAAATCCTGTTAGCCCCACAGAAGCAGTACCGATGAAGAGGGCGTCTCCCCGAGTGGGAGGCGCCCTCTTCGCGTATGTGCCGTGGCCGGTGTGCTGTGGCTTCTGTGCCGTGGCTTGTGGGCCGTGGAGGGGGACATGCGAATGCCCGACCGCTGGCGACGGGGGATGCACCAGCGGTCGGGCTTGTAGGCAACCCTAACAACGCAGCCCGCAGGGGGAACTGACTGCTCGTGCGGAATGGCGAATTGTGACGGGTATCACGTTCTCCCGGGCGGTCGCCACGGGCCATGGGTCACCGGCCACCGGTCTCTGGTTGCCAGTCACCGGTCACCGGTCACCGCCCGCACGGCGGGGCGTAGGACAGGCGCGGCAGATACTCGTGCCACTTCTGCGGGGTCAGGACACCCCGGGTGGTGGAGCAGATGTGGCTCTTGGCCTCGGCGGTGTCCAAGTTCCACAGCCGGACCGTGTCGCTGCCGCTCGACACGCCGAGCATGTGGCTCCTGGGGCTGAAGGACAGGAAGTTCCCCGTCTTGGCATTGGGGCTCATGGACTGGCCGATCGGTGACGCGGCGGACGGGTGGGCCAGGTCCCAGAGCCGGACCGTGTTGTCGTTCCCGCCGCTGGCCAGGGTGCGGCCGTCCTGACTGAACGTCAGCGACACGACCGCCTCGGTGTGTCCGGTGAGCGGGGAGCCCAGCAGCCTCGCCACGGCCGGACGGGTGGTGTTCCAGAGCCGGACGGTGTCGTCGTCGCTGCCGCTGGCCAGCGTCTTGCCGTCCCGGCTGAAGGAGAGCGTGTTCACGGGCCCGAGATGACCCGTGAGGGGTGGGCCCAGGGGAGCGGGGCGGTGCGGGTCGGCCACGTTCCAGAGCCGGATGGTGTCGTCCGCGCTGCCGCTGGCGAGCGTGCGCCCGTCGGGGCTGAAGACAAGGGAGTTGACGTAGCCCTTGTGACCGGTGAGCGGCGCGCCGAGCGGAAGGTGGTGGGACGGGTCGCCGACGTCCCACAGCTGGATGGTGCGGTCGTCGTAGTCGGTGGCCAGCGTGCGGCCGTCGGGGCTGAAGGCCAGCGCGCCGGCGCCCGCGAACCGGGTCCGCAGCACGATGGGGGAACCGTAGGGGGCGGGCCGGGAGGGATCGGCGACGTTCCACAGCCGTACCGAATGGTTGCCCATCAGCACCGCGAGCGTCCGGCCGTCGGGGGAGAACACCAGGGAACGCGTGGCGCCTTCCCCGGGCGGGGTGAACGGTGCGCCGAGCGACACCGGCCGGCCCGGAGCGTCCACGTTCCACAGCCGCACCCGGTTGTCGCGCGCCGCCGTCGCGAGAACGCGGCCGTCCGGGCGGAACGCTCCGACCTGGCCGATCATGTCCGTGGCCGGAATCGACCACAGGCGGACCTTGCTGTCTCCGCTTCCGGTGGCGAGGGTCCGGCCGTCGGGGCTGAAGGACAGGGCGTACATCTCGCCGCTGCTTCCCGCGAGGGGTTCGCCCACCTGCGAGGGGTAGGCGGGGTCGCTGATGTTCCACAGGCTCGCCGTGCTGTCCGCGCTGGCGGCGGCGAGCATGGTCCCGCTCGGGTTGAACGCCACGGACCAGATGGGGCCGGTGTGGCCGGTCAGGGGCGTCCCGATCGCTGCCGCGTGGCGGGGATCGGTCACGTTCCAGAGCCGGACGGTGTCGTCCGAGCCTCCGCTGGCCAGCGTGTGGCCGTCGGGGCTGAATGCCACGGAGTGCACGGTGCTCGCGTGACCGGTCAGCTCGCTCCCGATCGGTTCTGGCCGCGCCGCGTCGCTCATGTCCCACAGCCGGATCGATCCGTTGTCGGCGCCCGCGGCGAGCGTGCGGCCGTCGGGGCTGAACGCGACGGAGCGCACGGCTGCGGTGGGGCCCGTCAAGACGTCGCGCGTCCTCGGTTGGCGCGGGTCGGTTACGTCCCACAGGCGGATGGCCTGGTGTTCCGTGGCGGCGGCGAGCGTGTGGCCGTCCGGGCTGAAGGCCAGGAGGTAGATCGTGCCGTCGTCGCCGGTCAGCGGCGTACCGAGCGGTTGGGGACGGCTGGGATCCCGTACGTCCCACAGCCGGATCGTGCCGTCGTCGGAAGCGCTGGCCAAGGTGGTGCCGTCCGGGCTGAAGACCGCGCTGCTCACCCAGCTCGTATGGCCGGTGAGCGGGGAGCCGAGGGGCTTGGGGCGCGAGGGGTCGGCCACGTCCCACAGGCGGACGGTCCGGTCGTAGCTTGCGGTGGCCAGGACGCGGCCGTTGGGACTGAAGGAGGTGAGGTAGACGGCGCCGGTGTGGCCCAGGAGCGGGGTGGCAAGCGGCGCGTTCACGATCGAGATCAGCCGGTTGGCCGCGCCCTCGTCGTCCGGCCGCAGACCGTGCGCCACCAGGGCCAGCTGGGCCGACAGCGAAGGATCCGTGTGCTGGACGCGGTCGGCCTCGGCGACGACCTGCTCGAACACGGCGTCGTCCCGCTGCTGCCAGGCGACCACCGCCGCGCCGACAGCCAGCAGCGCGAGGACGACCAGGGCCGAGATCGCACCGCGCATGATCCAGACCGTGCGCTTGCGCAGCTTGACCGAAGCGGCCAGGAAATCCACGGCGGCCCGGGTCAGAAAGGTGTCACCGGCGGTCCTGGCCCAGGCGCGGGCCTGTTCGAGGCGGGAACCCCGGTAGAGCAGGGAGGTGTCCCGCTGGGATTCCTCCCAGGCCCGCCCGTCCTCCTCCAGACGCTGGCGCAGCAGATTGCCGGCCCTGTCCTCGTCGATCCAGTCCCGCAGGCGCGGCCACGCGTGGAGCAGCGCCTCATGGGTGATTTCGACGGTTTCCGCGTCGAGCGTCACCAAGCGGGCGCGTGCCAGCGCCTCGAGCGATTCCTCCGTCTTGCCGCAGTCCGTCGACTCCTGCGCGAGCTGGCGCCGGGTCCCCCGCCTGCGCGTGGCCTGGGTGTCCTCGCCCAGCCTGACCAGCCGCAGAAGGAGCAGCCTGGCGGCGGTGCGCGCCGCCGGGTCGAGATCCGACCAGGCCCGCTCGGCGGTCGCCGCCACCGCGCCCTGGATGCCGCCCGCCGCGCGGTAGCCGGCCAGGGTCAGCTTGCCGCCCTTGCGCCGCTGCCAGGTGGCGAGCAGGGCGTGGGAGAGGAGCGGCAGGGCGCCCGCGCTCTGTGCGCCACGGGGGCCGTCGGTGCTCACTTCCCGGACGATCAGTTCCGTCAGGCCCGGTTCGAGTTCCATGCCCACGGCCTTGGCCGGACCGGTCACGGCTTCGCGCAGCTCCGCGCCGGTCAGCGGGCCGAGCACCATGTGACGGTGCTGGAGCGCGTCGGCGAGTTCCGGATGGGCCAGGCACTGCTCGTAGAAGTCGGCGCGTATGCCGAGCACGACGAGGACGGGGGCCGGCTCGTCCGCGTCGGCGGGTGTGCAGGCCGCGTGGAGGAGCTGGATGAACCGGCGCCTTTCCGCCTCGTCGGGGCAGAGGGTGAACGTCTCCTCGAACTGGTCCACGATGACGACCGGCGGGACGGCCGCCGCCTGGCGTCGCGCCCAGGCCGAGAAGGCCCGGCGCACGGCGGGGCCGTGTCGCAGGGCACGGTGGGCGTCGGAGTCGGCGTTCGGTCCGGCCAGGACCAGGGGCGCGAGCTCGGGGATCCGGCGGGTCAGCTCGCCGACGGGATCCGTTCCCGGTACGAGGTGCACGACCGCCCGCGCCCGGCCGTTCTCGCCGCTCAGGGCGCCGCCTTGGAGCATGGGCGCGAGTCCGGCGTTCAGCAGGGACGACTTTCCCGCCCCCGAGGCGCCCACCAGCATGACCAGGCCGCCGGTCCCCTCCACCGCGCGAAGCTGCGCCACGAGGGCGTCCGTGCTGCGCTCCCGGCCGAAGAACCAGCGGGCGTCCTGCTGGCGGTAGGGGGCCAGGCCCCGGTAAGGACAGACGCCACCGGGGACCGCCGGCGCGTCCGCCGGCGCCGGCTCCTTGGCCGGCGCGGGCTGCTCGCCGGCGATCGGGTCGGCGACCGCGTGCTCCCACAGACGCTGCCAGTGCGCCAGGTCGTAGAGACCGGGGGAGACCGGTGCGGCCCGCGTGCGCCGTGCTTCGGGGATCAGGATGTGCAGCACCACCGCGAGGGCGGCGAACTGCGCCGGCACGTTCCTGGCCCGCCGCCAGTCACTGATCCGCTGGGCGGACACCCGCACCGGGCGTCCCCGTTCGTCGACGCGCTGAAGCCGGACGACGGCCTCCGCGACGCGCTTGAGGGGCGGGTCCCCCGCCTCCTTGTACAGCAACGCGAGTCGTTCCGCGAAAGCCGTGCGTGCCCCTGAGCCTGGACTCAAGGCCTCCACCTCTCACTGTCCTGCGCATCTGGCATCCGGACCGGAAAACTCACCCTATCGGGCTGACCTGCGGAGAAGCCGTCCGCGCGGTGTCCGGACCTCCTCACCCCGAGCCCTTCCTGGCAGGATCTGGCCGTAGCAGGACAGCCACGGGGCGTAACCCGGTCGAGCCACCAGGTCCTCGCTCGAAGAGGCCCATCATGCCGTCGCGTCTTCTCAGTCAATCTACGGCGGAGTAACGAGAGCGCGGCAAGGCCTCGCGTCGCCAGTGTGGTGCGGTACCGGTCCCAACAGGGGAGGGACCGGTGCCGCAGCACACGGTCGCTCAGGGTGCGCCGGGCTGCCCGGGGCGCCGCCGACCGCGCGCGGAGCGGGTCGGCGGATCCCCCGGTGCGCTCTCAGAAGTGCGTCATCGCCATCACGTCGGCGCTCCTGATGCCGGTCGCGACCGGCACGACCCGCTCCCCGGGACGCGTCCAGCCCGCCGCTTCGGCCGCCGCGACGGCGGCCTCCTCGGCGGCGCCCGCCTCGGCGTTCAGGGCCTGGTTCTCTCCCCCGGCTCCGGCGGCCGACGCGGCGCCCGCCGCTTGAGCCGCCTTCAGCGCGGCCCGGGAGGCCGCCGCGGCGAGCTCGCCGCCGTCGTCATGGAGCTCACCCATCCGGGCGGCCTGGGACGCGGCGGCGGCCGCGTTCCGCGCGCAACGGGAGTCGGCCGCGGGCTGGGGCCGGCCTTCGCGGAGCACGGCCAGGGCTTGCGCGGCCACGCGGGCGGCGTGGCCGGCCTTGAAAAGGATCTCGGCCCGCGTGCCCGCTCCCGTCCGCTCCTCCTCGGCCCCCGCGCCCGCTCCCGCCCGCTCCTCCTCCGCGCGGGATCCCTCGATGTGGCGCAGGACGGCGGCGGCGCGAGAGGCGGCGCTGTGGGCGCGCGCCAGGTGCGCTGCCCTGAGGGGGCTTGGCGGCTCATGGCCTTCGGGGCCTTGGGGGCCTTCGGCGGCTTGGGACGGCGTGCCCGCTCCTTGGTCGTGCTGCTGCTCGCTCATTGCCTTCTCCTCGTCGACCGGGACGACAGCGCGCGTGACGCTCTCCGCCGGCGCATCACCCCCGAGAGCCGGCGATGCCGCGCAGGGTGGCACGCCGGGCGGCAACAGACCAGGGATACGGGCGCTTGCCGTCCACCAGGGCGCGCCATACCCTGAATCTGATGGACCGTCAGATCCGGAGTCGGTGGCACCGGCAGGCAGCTGGGGGTAAGTACCGTGGTCAGTACGGACAGTGGCAGCCGGGAGCTTCCCCGCGTCGTCAGCGTGGACGATCACGTGATCGAGCCCGCGCACCTCTTCGCGACATGGCTCCCGCGCAAGTACCGGGACCGGGGGCCCAAGCCCTTCACGGCCGGGATCGGGGAGCTGGCGTACATCGGGGGGAAGTACAGGTTCACCACCGACCCGCAGGGACAGCTCACGGACTGGTGGGAGTACGAGGGCAGCATCTTCCCGTACAAGCGCGTCATCGCGGCCGTCGGTTTCTCCCGGGACGAGATGACGCTCGACGGCATCACGCGCGAACAGATGCGGCGCGGATGCTGGGACCCCGGGGCCCGCCTGAAGGACATGGACCTCAACCACGTCGAGGCGTCCCTGTGCTTCCCGACCTTTCCGCGCTTTTGCGGGCAGACCTTCGCCGAGGCCAAGGACAAGGAGGTGGGGCTCGCCTGCGTGCGCGCCTACAACGACTGGATGGTCGAGGAGTGGTGCGGCGACAGCGGCGGCCGGCTCATCCCGCTGTGCCTCATCCCGCTGTGGGACATCGGCCTCGCGGTCGCGGAGATCAGACGCAACGCCGCTCGGGGCGTGCGCGCCGTGACGTTCTCGGAGATTCCGACGTACCTCGGCCTGCCGTCCATCCACTCCGGCTACTGGGATCCGTTCTTCGCCGCGTGCCAGGAGACGGGGACGGTGGTGAACATGCACATCGGGTCGTCCTCGCAGATGCCGGCCGCCTCCCCCGACGCCCCGCCCGCCGTCCAGGCCTCGCTCAGCTTCAACAACGCCATGGCGTCGATGATGGACTTCCTCTTCTCCGGGGTCCTGGTGAGGTTCCCGGGGCTCAAACTCGCCTACAGCGAGGGCCAGATGGGGTGGATCCCCTATGCCCTGGAGCGGGCGGACGACGTGTGGGAGGAGCACCGGGCCTGGGGCGGGGTCAAGGACCTCATCCCCGAACCGCCCTCCTCGTACTACTACCGGCAGATCTTCTGCTGCTTCTTCCGCGACCGGCACGGGATCGAGTCCATCGAGAGGGTCGGGGTGGACAACGCGACCTTCGAGACGGATTACCCGCACGTGGACTCGACCTGGCCGCACACCAAGCAGGTGGCCACCGAGCACATGGCCGGGCTTTCCGACGACGTGGCGTACAAACTGCTCAGGGGCAACGCCATCCGCATGCTGGGGCTTCCGCTCGATCAAGGTCACGTCTGACCGACGAGGTCACGTCCGGTCAACGAGGTCACGTCCGGTCAAGCGGAGGGTTACGGTGGCCCGGGCTCCATGGAAGGCGGGCACATGACCTCTTTTCTCCCGGACGTGCTGGTCACCCTCGGCCGCAGGTACGTGCGTGACGCTCCGGGCAGCGCGGGCAAGGCGGTGCTCGCCGACCGCTTCTTGAACCCCCGCCTGCGAGACCACCCGCGCCGACGGGTCGTCCAAACCCGCTCCGGGGCGTGGTTCGCGGTCGACACCCAGGACCTGATCGAGCGCTACCTCTATCTCTTCGGGGTGTGGGAGCCCCATATGACCCACTGGTTGCAGAGCCGCCTGCGCCCGGGCGACGTCTTCGTCGACGTCGGAGCCAATATCGGGGCTTTTTCCGTGCTGGGCTCCCGTCTGGTGGGGGAGCGGGGACGCGTCGTGGCCATCGAGGCCTCCCCCGAGTTCCACCGTCGCGTGCTGCGGCACGTCGAGCTCAACCGGTGCGGCAACGTCCGCCCGGTCAACGTCGGCGTGGCCGACCGCCCGACGACCCTGACCTTCGTGCTCGCCAGCTCGCGCAACAAGGGCGCGAACTCGATCGTCCCGTACGAGGGGCCCGCCGAGTCCACCTTCGAGATGGCCGCGCTCCCCCTCTCGCAGGTCCTGCGGCCGGACGAGATCGCGAGGGCCCGTGTGATCAAGATCGACGTCGAGGGCGCGGAGGGCGGGGTCGTGCGCGGCCTCGCCCCCGTGCTCGGCGACCTGCGGGCGGATGCCGAGATCGCCGTCGAGGTGACGCCGGAACGGATGGCCCGGCTCGGCGAATCCGTCGAGGAGTTGCTGCGGACCATGCGCGAGCACGGGTTCAACGTCTACCGCCTGGTGAACGACTACGCCCCGGCGAGCTACCCCGGCGCCGTTCGCGCCCCCGCCCCGCCCGTGCGGTGGCGCGGCCCGATCGTCGGTGAGACGGAACTCGTGTTCTCACGGGTGGACGCTGAGACGCTGGCGTGACACCGGCGCCGTACCCGGCTGCCGGGCCGGGAGCGGGCGAAGGGCCCGGCCGGCTACGCGTTCCCGCTCACGCAGAGCCGACCGGCCAGCGCCACTGGAAGTGGTCAAGGGCCCGCGCCCGCGCCTCGACGACCGCCATCCGCGCGTCGCGCTCCGCGGCGTCGGTGTGCGCGGACTGTCCTGTGGCCTGGCCCTCCCACTTGCGGTAGAGCAGCCCCACCTCCGCGCAGAACCAGCCGCGTGCCACGGCGTTCAGGGCCAGCAGGAGGCCGGTGTCCTCCGAGGCGGGCAGCGCCATCCATCCGCCAAGGGCGAGCAGCAGCTCGCGGCGGACGAAGAGCGTCGCGGGGTGGACCTGCGCGCGGTAGTCGTGCGCGGCCCAGTGGTCGAGGACGGCCCCGCGCTCGATGGCGCCCGGTTCGGGGTCGCCGGGAAAGCCCGTGGTCGTCCCGTCGGGCAGCAGGTCCAGGGCGCGCGAGGTGGCCCAGCCGATCGACGGGTCGGCTTCGAGGGCCGCGAGGTCACGGGCCAGGGTGCCCGGCGCGAGCTGGTCGTCCGCGTCCAGAATCTTCACGTACTCACCGTCGGCGCGCGCCAGCGCGATGGTGCGCGCGACCCCGGGGCCGCCGCGCCGCCCCTGCCGGAAGGAGACGCGCTCATCGGCCGGTACATGGGGAGCGACGTCGTCACTCGTGCCGTCCTGCTGGATCAGCCAGCGCCAGTCCCAGCCGTCCGGCAGCTCCTGCGCGCACAGGGAGGCGAAGGCCTCCGGCAGAAAGGGGGCCGAGGGCCCGTGGACGGCGGTGACGACGATGATGCGCCGGGTCACGGCTCACCACCTTTCCCAGTCAGTCGTGTTTCCCAGTCGGTCGTGAACAGCGATTGCGTACGGCCGCCCGGCAGCGTGACGCCGGCCCGCGAGGAGCCGTCCGGACCGGCTCGTACGCCTTGGCCATGTGCTGCCCACCGTCCCGTCGATCCGGCCCACGCAGCGTACGACTCCTCAACGGGTCCAGGTGAGGGGGCCCTCGCGGGGTGCTGCGGACGCCGAAGAGCCCGGCGACTCGGGGGAGTCGCCGGGCTCGCAGCTCGGGCGGAGCGGGGTGGGGGTCGGGTGGGGCTCAAGGGGAATCGGACGAAGGGGAAGCCGCTCCGGCCGGGTCCTCGGCGGTTTCCCGGGCCGTTTCCCGGGCGGTGTCCTGGCCGCCGCTGTCCGGGGTGGACGCCGAGTCGTCCGCCGCGTCGCGTACATCGGCGCGGTGGCGCGAGGAGGGTGAGGAGCCGTGCGCCTCGGCGCGGATGCGCTGCTTCATGGTGGGCGGCAGCGCCGACGCGGCGGGCAGGGCCCATTGCACGGCCGGCGCAACGGAGGTGGCCGGTTCGCTGCGGTTGTACGTCACGTCGTGCTGCGGTACGGAGGCCGAGGGAGCGGCGGCGGTGGCCTGGCCCGCAAGGCCGAGCGAGGCGAGGAGCGCGACCAGTGCGCCGATGAGTGCGGTCCACCAGGTCGTGAGCTTGCTGGTTGCCATGTCGTCCTCGCCTCTTCCGTAAGCGGTGCGTGCTGTTGGGTTGCCCGAATTGCGTTGTATCCGATGATGTGCGGGGGTGGCGGAAGAGGCCAGGAACGACGCACCGTATCGACGGATCTTCCGATGAACTACACACGGATGGAGCATCACCGGTTGATATCGATCGGTGTGTATAGTCGGGCGGCAGAGGTCCCTTACGTCAAGGAAAGACGAGGTCGCGCGGTGAAGAAGCTTCTCCTGGTCGCACTGGCTGCCATCGGCGGGCTCCTCGTGTACCGCCAGATCCAGGCGGATCGCGCCGAGCAGGATCTGTGGACGGAGGCGACCGACTCCGTGCCCGCAGGTTCGGGTGTGTGAGACCGAAAGACCCGTTGCGAAGCCCCGGCCACCTCAGTGGCCGGGGCTTCGTGCTGTTCCGGGCCGTACCGGACACGGTTGAGTTCACGTGAGCGAAGAGTTGACTTGCGAGGGCGAAGGTGGGGCGGGGCGACGTGAGGACGAGGCTGGGCGGGGTCGGGGTTGCGGGGCGGCGCCGGGGCGCCTCGGCACGGAAGGTGGGGGCGGCCGCGGCGGCGCTCTGCGCGCTGCTCGCGGCGCCGGGCCCCGCGCACGCCGCCGGGCCGCCGCCCGCGTACCGCTTTCCCGAGGGCGTCCAGGACGTCCCGGGTGGCGCGAAGGACACGGACGGGCCGGTCCTGAAGGCCGACACCGCCTATAGGTCCGTCATCAAGCCCGGTGGCAAGGTCTATTTCCGGCTGATTCTCGACGGGACCAAGGACGCCTACGCCTCCGCGGTCGCCGTGCCCGGGCCCGTGGACGCCAAGCTCGCCTACAGCGACTCCCTCCGCGTCACGATCCAGGACGCCGACGGCGGGTCCTGCGACTCCCAGCGGACCTCGGTCGGCGCGGCGCAGTACCCGCACCCCTTCGCCGCCTACGCCTACCGGTCCGTACGCACCAGCCTGCCCTCCTGCCGCAGGCCCGGCACCTACTACCTCGTCGTGGAGCGGGAGAGCGACGCGACGTCCACGCCCTCCGACTGGGGCCTCGACCTGAGCTATTCGACCGAACCCGCCCGCGAGGGTGCCGGGCCCGGCACCGCGCCGACCGGCTGGCCCTCCGCGTCACCCGCCCCGCCGACCGCCGCCCCGCGCCGGGTCCACGGCGGCACCGGCTTCCACGACGCGACGGCCCTGTCCGAGGGGCAGTGGCGAGACACCGTCCGGCCGGGCGAGACCCTTTTCTTCCAGGTTCCGCTCGACTGGGGCCAACAACTGTTCGTGAGCGGAGCTCTGTCCGGCATCACCACGGACAAGGAGGGCTATGTCAGCACCGCCCTGTCCCTCCAGCTCTACAACCCGCTGCGCGGGCCGGCCACCGGGGCGTCGGCGCCGTACGACGGCCGGCAGAAGGAGGCCGCGCTCGACCCGCTCCCGCCCGTCGCCTACGAGAACCGGTACGCGCCGTCGAGCGACACCTCCGCGATGCGGGTCGCGGGCCCCTACTATCTGGCCGTCTCCCTCAGCCCCGAGGTCGGGCGGACCTTCGGGAACACGCCGTACGACCTGACGCTGCGTCTGACCGTGCGCGGAGCGAAGAAGGCCGCCCCGGCGTACGCGGGCCCCGCGCCGGACTTCTCCGGCGGCTCCCCCTCTGCGGGCGACAGCTCGATGAAACGTCTCGCGGCCCTCGGAATCGGTTCGGGCACGGTGCTCGTGACCGGGCTCGGGGTGTGGACGCTGGTGGCCCGCCGGCGTACGGCCGCCACCACCCCCGGGGCCGGTCCGGACGCCACCGGTGCGCCGGGGGCGGCGCGGAGCCCGGACGGCCAGGGATTCGGACCGCCCAGCGCCTGGTAGCGGAGCGCTCGGGCCCGCCCGCTCTGGTGGAGCCCGCCCCCTCAGATCTGGAACAGCGCCCAGAAGCCCACCGCGAAACACACCAGCGCCACCAGGAGGACCGGGATCACGACCTTGGCGGGCGGCCCCGGGCGCGATCGCGGGGCGGACCCCTCGAAAGAGGCCTCCCGGACGGGAACTTGGGGGGCCACGGCGGCATTGGGGTACGAGGCGGCGTACGGCTGCGCCATATAGGGAGCCGGGTACGTCTGCGCCGGGTAAGCCTGAGCCGGGTACGCCTGCGCCGCGTACGGCGAGGGGTGCGGGGCCGTGTACGGGGCGGTCGGGGGCGTCCGCGGTGTCTGTTCGTCGTGTGGCGGCGGATACGAGGGCGTCGGCGCCTGCGTGGGCGGGGTAGGTGGCTGCGCCGGGGCGGGCGGGACGGCGGCCGGGCTGGGGGGCCGCGTGGTGTGGGGGGCGGGCAGGGCGCCTGAGGTGGCCGGTCCACGTGAGGTGCCGCAGGACGTAGGAGTACCCGGGGCGTCCGAGGCGTCCGGAGCGTCCGGGACGTCCGAGGCGTCCGGGGCGTCCGAGGCGTCCGGGGCGTCTGAGGTGTCCGTGGTGGGAGAGGCACCGGGGAAACCCGGCGCGTGCGACGCACCCGGGAAACCCGGCGCGGGAGAGGCACCTGGGAATCCCGGCGCGTGCGACGGCCCCGTGCCCCCCGAATGCTCCTCCGCGCCGGACGCCCGCGTCTCGGGCCCCTGGTCGGTGAAGCCGGGTGGGAGCGGGCCGATCTGGTCGAAGACTTCGACGGGCTCGTCGTCCGGGTCCTGCTCGGGAAGCAGCTCCACCGCCGAGGCCAGCGCCTTGCGTGCCCCCGTCGCCGTGCGGAACCGGTTCTGCGGATGCGGCTGGAGCAGCCCCGCCAGGACCTGCCAGAGGGGTTCGGGGATGCCCTGGGGGGCGCCGGGGGTGCCGTGGGCGGCGAAGTACTCGACGAGGGCCCGCGCGTCGGGTTTGCTGCCCTCGAGGAGATAGAGCGCGACGAGGCCGACGGCGAACAGGTCGGCGGGGAAGTCGGGTTCGGCCCCCGCCATCTGCTCGGGCGCGAAGTAACCCGGCGTCCCCACCACGTAGTTGGTCTCGGTGAGCCGGGGCTCGTCCTTGCGCAGGGAGATGCCGAAGTCGGAGAGCCGCAGATGCGGGCGGCCGCTTCCGGTGGCCTCCAGCAGGATGTTGGCCGGTTTGATGTCACGGTGGACGACGCCCTCGGCGTGCACGGCCGCGAGCCCGGCGAGCAGCTGGTCGAGCAGCACGCACACGAACCGGGGAGGCAACGGCCCGTAGTCGCCGATGAGATGGGCCAGCGAGCCGCCGCTCACCAGGTCCATGGTGAAGAGGACCTTGTCGTCGTCGGCGGCCCAGCTGGCCGGCGCGAGCACGTGCGGGTGGTCGATCCTGAGGGCCTGCTCGCGGACGAACCTGAGCAGGGTGTGGGCGTCGCTCTGCTGAAGGACCTTCGCCGCCACGTAACGGCGCCGGCGCCGGTCCCAGGCGCGCCAGACGGCTCCGGCCCCGCCCCGTCCGACCGGATCGACCAGTTCGTACCGGCCGGCGAAGACCTCACCCACCCGGCGCCCTCCCCCAGGATCGCGAACGGACCGTTGTCAGCTCTGGTGCGCCTCGTAATGCGCGACGGCGTCGGAGGTGCGCCCCGCGCCGTACACCCGCAGGAACTCTGCCAGTTCGGGGTGGGCGGGGGCGAGGGTGTCCGCCGCGTCGATGATGTCGCCGGCAGCCGCGACGGAACGCAGCAGCGACTGGATCTCGCGCACCACACGCCGCACCGTGGGCGCACCCGAACTGGACGTGGTCTGGCCGGTGTTGGTCAGCACCGAGCCTCCCTGCGACTTCTTGATCTCTTCCATCCGGTCGGTGGCCTCCACGGCGCTCACGCTGCCGTCGGCCACCTGCCCCGCGAGGTCCTGGAGCGACTGGACGCGCTGCACCACGGCCGGATTGCCGATCTTGGCGCGCTGACCGCTCATCAGCTGCGACAGCATGGGCGCGGAGAGCCCGAGAACAGCGGCGAGCCGGGCCTGATTGAGCCCGAGGTCGTCTATCAGCCGTCGGAAGAGCGCCCCCAGCGGCTCCCCGTACCAGCTGCGCTGAAGCTCCCTGGCTCTTGCGGTCGCTTCCTGCTGTGCTGTGTCCATTGCGCGTCTCCCCATCGCTTCCCCAGTGAGGCCGCTTCACGGGTGCGAACCTCGCCGAGCATCTTACGGAGAGTGGTCGTTCACCGGGAGTCCCAATCCTTTTGGGAGATCCCCCGTTCCACCCGGTACTCTTGTTCCGCACCACCTCATCCGGGGCCTTAGCTCAGTTGGTAGAGCGCTGCCTTTGCAAGGCAGATGTCAGGAGTTCGAATCTCCTAGGCTCCACATCAATGCACCCCTCTGACCTGCGGAAACGTGGTCAGGGGGGTGTTTTTGCCTCATTCCCGTGCTGACGTGTCAGCCACCAGGGATGGTCTCCGAGCAGGCGAAGCGGCGGGCGCGGCGCTCGTCGCGGAGGCGCGCTCCCCGACCCCGGCGGGCGACGAGGATGCGAAGGCGGCCTCCGCTCTGCCGATAACGGCCCCAGGGCGAGTCCGGGGCGAGAGTCGACACCGCCGTCCGGCTCGCCGCGTACAACGCGTACGCGCGTTACGGGGGGTCGGCAATGCCGGTGCGGGCGATGACGCGGTCGACGCGGGCCCGTACGAGGAATTCGCCGGGTACGGCGTTGCGTCGGCCGTAGTCGGCCGCTTTCTGCTCCCCCATGTAGCGGCGCCCGAGGCTGCTTCTACGAGGGCGACCGGCCGCTCAGCGTCCGCGAGGTCGACGACCCGTTCCGCAAGGGGGTGCTCACCATCGCCCGGGCCACCTCGGCCGCCGAAGTCAGCTGGCTCCGCGAGACGTTGCGGGAGTTGACGAGCGCGGCCTCAAAGGATTCCGACGGGTAGGTGGCGTCGGGGCGGGCGGTACGCAGCCCGAGGAAGTGCATGAGGGATCGCGCGTTGCAGGTCGCGACACGGAGGAGTAGGTCGCGATTGGCAGCAGCCGGGCGGCCGCGTTGCGCGGGGCCGACGTGGACGAGGGCTTTCCTGGGCTGCTGGATCGGGACGGCGCGAATGTCTGAAAGATGAGCCCTGGCGCGGGAGCGTCCCGGTCGCGCCGCTCGTTGCCCTGAGGGGGCATGCGTCACCCCCTGGGGTCGGCGTGGGCCCGGCGGGCGTGCGGTGCGCTCGGGCGGGAGCCGCCCACAGGCCGTAGGCGCAGGCCGCCAGGACACGGCGTCAACACAGCGGAGGAGAGGCCGAGTTGGGCGGGGGGAACGAGGTGTCGGGGGTTACCCGGGCGGCGTGGGGCTTCGGCGGTGCCGTGCTGATCGTTCTGGGCGGGGTCCTGATCTGGATCACTCAGACGAGGGCGGCGGGCCTGCCTGAGGACCTGAGCCTGATGGCGAGCGTGGCCGTCCGTACGACGACGCTCGTGTTCCTCGGCGGCGGCGCGTGGTGCCTCGCCCGGGCGGGGAATAGGCGGGAGTGACACCACGGGCGCCCGACGGCCTGGTGAGGCCCCGGGCGCCCGTGCGTCGCTCCTCGCGGTCGTCGCGCTCACAACGGGCGGCGCTGACCGCGGTCGGCGCGCTCAGGGCGGTCGGCGGCTCGGGGCAAGCACCGCGCCTGCCGCCGCCGCGACCGCGCGCCGACGGAGCGCGTCGCCGCTCGGCGACCCTTGGTCAGCTGAGGGTCAGCCGCAGGTCAGCGGCCGTCCTCGGCCTCCGTGGCGTCCGCCTCCGCTTCCGCCTGCTTGGCCTGGACCTCGGGGTCCAGGACGTCCGCGCTGCCGTCCACCGAGGCGAGCGGCGGCCGGTCGGCGACCTCGGTCGCCTCCGGGGGCTCGACCAGCCAGTCCGGGTTCGCCTGCTTGTCCCACCACCGCCACGCGGCGAACGCGCCACCCGCCAGCACGCCGAGGACCAGGGCCCCCTTGGCGAACCGCGCGTTCCTCGCCCGGCGCCGGTGCTTGCGCGCCAGCTTCTCGATCTCACGCGGCGTCACCTGGCCACGCAGCGCCGCGAGGGCCGCGGTGGAGCGCGCCATCGCCTCCTCGCGCAGCGGCTGGGCGGCGGCGACCGCCTGCTCCACGCGCGGCGCCGCGTACTCGGCGGCCTGCCGGGCCGCCCGGCGGGAACGCGCCGCCGCCTGGTGGGCCACCTCGTCCATCCGCGGCGGCACGTGCGGCGCGACACGCGCGTCGTACTGCTGCTTGGCCTGGCTGCGCGCCTGCGCCGCGGCCTTGGACACCTTGGGCGCCACGCGTACGCGCGCCTCCTGGGCGTAGTGCTGGGCGTACTGCGCGGCCTGCTGCCTGGCCGAATCGGCGTAGGGCGCCACCACTTCCGCGGCGTGCAGCACGCTCTCCTTCGCCGATCCGGTTGCGGCGCGCACGCTCTCCATGCGGGTCACGTGATCCTCCTCCTTGGTGGCGGTTCGGTATGTCGCCTTTCCACCCAGCTCGAAATCATGCCTGTCCTGCGGGTACCCGGCATGTGCGCAAAGGCATCCGGGTGGGCGTCATGTCTTTGGGGCAATCGCTGGACGCGGTACGGAATGTCGTCCTTCGGGGAAGCTCGCGGACGACAATGCCACGGTTGGGGCCGGTACGGCGGTGTTCGGCGGGTATCTGTCGTTAACGAGGCGCTTTTCCACCCGTCGGCGTGGTCCGTGGGAGGATCGTGGGACGTCAGTGCAGACCTTTTCAGAGCTTTAAGGAAGGCAGATCGTGGCCGAGCAGCTTTACGCCACCCTGAAGACCAATCGGGGCGACATCGAGATTCGGCTCCTGCCGAACCACGCACCCAAGACGGTCAAGAACTTCGTGGAACTCGCCAAGGGCGAGCGCGAATGGACCCACCCGGCGACCGGCGAGAAGACCACTGCCCCGCTGTACGACGGCACGGTCTTCCACCGCGTGATCAGCGGCTTCATGATCCAGGGCGGCGACCCCCTGGGCAACGGCACCGGCGGCCCGGGCTACGAGTTCGCCGACGAGTTCCACCCGGACCTGGCCTTCAACAAGCCGTACCTGCTGGCCATGGCCAACGCGGGCCCGGCCACCAACGGCTCGCAGTTCTTCATCACCGTGTCGCCCACCGCGTGGCTGACCGGCAAGCACACCATCTTCGGCGAGGTGTCCACCGACGCCGGCCGCAAGGTCGTGGACGAGATCGTCGGCGCCCAGACCAACCCGCGCACCGACCGCCCGGTCAACGACGTGGTCATCGAGTCGGTCGTCGTGGAGAGCCGCGAAGGCTGAGCTCCGGCTCCGCAGGAAACTTTCCGCCCCGCTCGTGCGTATGACGAGCGGGGCGGAGCTGCTGCACCAGGACGAGGGAGCCCGATGAACCAGGACCAGGACGAGGCACGGCAGTCGAGCCTGCCCGGCTGCTACCGGCACCCCGAGGTGCACACCGGCATCAGCTGCGCGCGCTGCGCCCGGCCGATCTGCCCGCAGTGCATGATCAGCGCGTCCGTCGGCTTCCAGTGCCCCGAGTGTGTGCGTTCCGGCTCGGGCACCGGCCACGCGCCGGGCGCGAACCGGCCGCGCACGGTGGCGGGCGGGGCCCTGCGCGCGGGCGACCCCCAGCTGCTCACCAAGATCCTCATCGGGATCAACGCCGTGGTCTTCCTGGTGCAGCAGGCGGTCGGCGACCGCTTCACCGACGCCTTCTTCCTGATCGGCAGAGCCGGCATCCCGGGGTTCGACGGCCCGCAGGGCGTCGCCGAGGGCCAGTGGTACCGGCTGCTGACCTCGATGTTCCTGCACGGGGGCTTCGCCCACATCGCCTTCAACATGCTCAGCCTGTGGTGGCTCGGCGGCCCGCTGGAGGCCGCGCTCGGCCGGGCGCGCTATCTGGCGCTGTACATGGTGTCGGGTCTTGCGGGCGGGGCACTGACGTATCTGCTCGCGGCCTCCAACGAGCCCTCGCTCGGCGCGTCCGGCGCGATCTTCGGCCTCTTCGGCGCCATGGCGGTGCTGATGCGGCGGATGAGGTACGACATGCGGCCCGTCATCGGGCTGCTCGTGGTCAACCTGATCTTCACGTTCAACCCGTGGGTGGGCATCGCCTGGCAGGCCCACGTGGGCGGTCTGGTCGCGGGCGTCCTGGTGGGCATCGGCATGGTCCACGCCCCCGCGCCCCGGCGCGCGCTCACGCAGTGGGGCAGCTGCGCCCTTGTGCTCGCGGCGTCCCTGGCCCTTGTCCTGATCCGTACCGCCGAACTCATCTGAGCTGCCGCGAGAGAACCCCGCCGCCTGAAATCCGCTGCCCGGAACAGCCCGTTCGCCACGGCGGGTACGAGCTTTCCCCAGAGTTGTCCACAGCGGGTGCCCGAACTTGTGCACTGCGTGGGGAACACCCGTGCCCCTCGCTCCTGACCTGGGTCTTCCAGGTGGGGCAAGGGGCACAAGGGGTGTACGGGTGCGGTGGAGCCGGTCACACCGGCGTCAACGTCCCGGAAGTTATCCACAGATCGTCTGAGTTATCCACTCCCCGTGGATAGCGCTGTGGATAACTAGGGGCAGAGCTTGATTTCGGCCGCTACTTCCACTGCGTGGAGACGCCGAAGCCACCCGCGATGAAGCCGAAACCGACCACGATGTTCCAGTTGCCGAGCGCCTTCAGCGGCAGATCGCCCTCGGTGACATAGAAGAGGACGATCCAGGCGAGACCGATGAGGAACAGCGCCAGCATCACCGGGGCCACCCAGCCGCGGTTGCCCAGTTTGAGGGCGGTCGCCTGCTTGGGCGGAGGCGGCGTGAAATCGGCCTTCTTGCGGATACGTGACTTCGGCACGAGGAACTCTCCTGTCGATGCGCTGCGTGACCGCGCAGGGAACTGTGGCGGCGCCGGGGGACGGGGCTCCGGGGGAAGCCTCCCCCAAGCGTCCGTTAGCGTAGTGCTTCCGTGGCGCCGAAGGAGATAAGGGTACGTTGAGCAATCCTGCCGACTCCCCCGACGGGGTCCCCGAACCGCCCCGGCGCCGCTTGCGCGGCCACCCCGTGAGGCTGCTCTCGGCCGCCGTGTTCGCCCTCGCCGGCCTCATCTTCGTCACCAGCTTCAACACGGCCAAGGGCACCAACATCCGCACCGACGCCTCGCTCCTGAAGCTGTCGGACCTGATCAAGCAGCGCGACCACAAGAACAAGGAGCTCGGCGACTCCACGGCCGCCCTGCGCGCCGACGTGGACGGGCTCGCCCAGCGCGACGACGGCTCCACCAAGGCCGAGGACCAGCTCCTCAACGGCCTCAAGGACGCCTCCGGCACCGCGCCCGTCTCCGGCAAGGGGCTCACCGTCACGCTGAACGACGCCCCGCCCAACGCCACCGCGGCCCCCGGCTACCCCGCCCCGCAGGCCAACGACCTCGTCATCCACCAGCAGGACCTGCAAGCCGTGGTCAACGCCCTGTGGCAGGGCGGCGCCCAGGGCATCCAGGTCATGGACCAGCGGCTGATCGCCACCAGCGCGGTCCGCTGTGTCGGCAACACCCTGATCCTCCAAGGGCGCGTCTACTCACCCCCGTACAAGATCACCGCGGTCGGCAGCACCGGAAAGCTGCGCGCGGCCCTGAACGCCTCCCCGGCGATCCAGAACTACCAGCTCTATGTGAAGGCCTACGGGCTGGGCTGGAAAGTCGACGAGCACAAGACGATGACTCTGCCGGCCTACTCGGGCACAGTGGATCTCCACTACGCGAAACCGGTGCAGTAGCGGCGCGAAGGGGGCACCGCCGATGTCCGTACGGGTCGTCGTCAGGTCCCTCAGCGAGCTCTGCGTCACCGTCGGCTCGGTGATCGTCCTGTTCGTCGTCTACCTCCTGTACTGGACGGGCGTGAAGGCCGACGACGCCGCGGGCGACCAGATGGCCGGCCTGCGGGAGCGGTGGGCGGCGGCCCGGAGCCCCGGGCCCCACCCGGCCGCGCCCCGGCCGGGCCCCACCCCCGCCCCCGCTCCCGCTCCCGCCGCCTATGGCGAGGGCCGCTCCTTCGCCGTCATGTACATCCCCCGGCTCGGCCGCGCCTGGCACAGACCCGTTCTGGAGGGCACCGCCGTCAAGGACCTCCAGAAGGGCCTCGGCCACTACGCGAACACGGCCCGGCTCGGCGATCAGGGCAACTTCGCGGTCGCCGGCCACCGGCGCACCTACGGCGACCCGTTCAAGGACTTCCCCGACCTGCGGCCGGGCGACGCGGTGGTCCTGCGCGACGACACCACCTGGTACACCTACCGCATCGACAACCGGCCCCTGCGGACCGTGCCCAGCGACGTCGGCGTCCTCGACGCCGTCCCCGCCGAGTCGCCCTTCCGCTCCCCCGGCCGCTATCTGACCCTCACCACCTGCGACCCGGAGTGGGGCAGCAGCCACCGTCTGATCGCCTGGGGACACCTCGACTCCACCCAGCCCGTGACGCGTGGCGAGCCCCCGGCTTTGGACGGCTGACCCCACCGCACAGCCCCGGCCCTTACTCTGGTCCCGTAACGATCGTCGGAAGGGACAGCGGGGACGGCATGTACGGCTGGATCTGGCGGCATCTGCCGGGCAACGCGTGGCTGCGGGCGCTCATTTCGCTCGCGATGGTGCTCGTGATCGTCTATGTGCTTTTCCAGTACGTCTTCCCGTGGGCGGAGCCGCTGCTCCCGTTCAACGACGTGACGGTGGACCAGGGGATGGGGACGACGGCCCGATGAACGCGCGCATTCTCGTAGTGGACAATTACGACAGCTTCGTCTTCAACCTCGTCCAGTACCTGTACCAGCTGGGTGCCGAGTGCGAGGTCGTCCGCAACGACGAGGTGTCGCTCGGCCACGCACAGGACAACTTCGACGGCGTCCTGCTCTCCCCCGGCCCCGGCACCCCCGAACAGGCGGGCGTCTGCGTCGACATGGTGCGTCACTGCGCCGCCACCGGCGTCCCCGTCTTCGGCGTCTGCCTCGGCATGCAGTCGATGATGGTCGCCTACGGCGGCGTCGTGGGCCGCGCCCCCGAGCTGCTGCACGGCAAGACGTCGCCGGTGCTGCACCAGGGCGCGGGGGTCTTCTCCGGTCTGCCCTCCCCGTTCACCGCGACCCGCTACCACTCGCTGGCCGCCGAGCCGGCCACCCTGCCGGCCGAGCTAGAGGTCACCGCCCGCACCGAGGACGGCATCATCATGGGGCTGCGCCACCGTGAACTGCCGGTCGAGGGCGTTCAGTTCCACCCCGAGTCGGTGCTGACCGAGCACGGCCACCGGATGCTCGCCAACTGGCTGGTCCGCTGCGGGGACACCGGCGCCGTGGGGCGTTCGGCGGGGCTCGCGCCGGTGGTGGGCAAGGCTGCGGCGTGACTCCGGCGCGACCGGAGCACGAGTACGACCCGCTGACGGACCCCCTGCCACCGGCCGAGGGATCCCCGTGGTTCCGTTCCGGCAACCCGGCGCCCGGCGCCTCAGCCCCCGTACAGGAGCCCGTATCCGAGCCGCCGCCGCTGCGGCCCCGCCCGGCCGGACCCGCGCCGGGCCCGCAGGTGTACGAGCCCGCTCCGGCGGCGCCAGCGGCTCCGGCGGCGCCCCAGGAGTGGTACGAGCCGTCCCCCGCCGCCGGTCAGCGGCCCTGGTACCCCGCGCAGGAACCCCCGGCACAGCCGGCCGCTCCCGCCCCGCCCCCGATACCGGGCGAGGGCGCCGAGGCCGAGGCGGCGACCGCCGTCTTCGAGGCGATAGCCGCCCCGACCGCCACCGGGGCCACCGGGGCCACCGGGGCTTCCGCGGTCCCTCCGGCCACCGGTGGCCGCGCCGAGCGGCGCAAGGCCGCCAAGGGCAAGCGGCGCGCCACCCCCGCCCGGGCCGCCGCGCCGTCCCTCTCGCCGTCCCCAGCGCCGGACGGTCGCCGGCTGACCCGGGCCGAGGCGCGCCGCGCGGCGAAGGCACGCAAGGAAAGCCCGGCGGTGATCGCCAGCCGGGTCCTGGGCGAGGCGTTCATCACGCTGGGCGTAGTGATGCTCCTGTTCGTGACGTACCAGCTGTGGTGGACCAACGTCCGCGCCCACCAGGAAGCGGGCAGCGCCACCAAGAAGATCACTCAGGGCTGGACGGACGGCCGCAAACCCGACGCGTTCGCACCGGGCCAGGGCTTCGCCATCATGCACATCCCCAAGCTCGACATCGTCGCGCCGATCGCCCAGGGCACCAGCAAGTCCAAGGTCCTGGACAAGGGCATGATCGGCCACTACGACGAGGCGGGCCTGAAGACGGCCATGCCGTCGGACGCCACCGGCAACTTCGCGGTCGCCGCGCACCGCAACACCCATGGCGAGCCCTTCCGTTACATCAACCGCCTCAAGGCGGGCGACAAGGTGGTGGTGGAGACGCAGGACGCGTACTACACCTACGAGATCACCAGCGAGCTCCCGCAGACCCCGCCGTCCAACGTCTCGGTGCTCAAGCCGATCCCCACCGGATCGGGCTTCACCAAGCCCGGCCGCTATCTGACGCTGACGACCTGCACGCCGGAATTCACGAGTACCTACCGTCTGATCGTGTGGGGCAAGATGGTCGACGACCGACCGCGCAGCAAGGGCAAGCCCGACGCGCTCGTGGGATGACCGAACGGACAGCAGGGGCGGGTGCGGTGGCCACGGAGACCGACCACGACGAGCGGACGGGCACGCCCGGTCCCGCCAGGGCCCGGAGCGGGCGCAGGGCCGTCGCCGCCGCCATCAGCGTCCTGGGTGAACTCCTCATCACCGGGGGCGTCCTGCTCGGCCTGTTCGTCGTCTACTCGCTGTGGTGGACGAACGTCATGGCCGACCGCGAGGCCTCGGCCCAGAGCGACAGCGTGCGCCGCCACTGGGCGAGCGCCACCGGTCCCGGCGCACTCGACACCAAGGGCGGCATCGGCTTCCTGCACGTCCCCGCGATGAGGAACGGCGAGGTGCTGGTCAAGAAGGGCACGGACACCGACATCCTCAACGACGGCGTGGCCGGCTACTACCTGGACCCGGTCAAGGCGACCCTGCCGACGGCGGCCACCAGCGGAAACTTCACGCTCGCCGCCCACCGGGACGGCCACGGCGCCAAGTTCCACAACATCGACAAGCTGAAGAACGGCGATCCGGTCGTCTTCGAGACCAAGGACACCTGGTACGTCTACAAGGTGTTCGCCGAGCTGCCCGAGACCTCGAAGTACAACGTCGACGTGCTGCAACCGGTCCCCAAGGGCTCGGGCGTCAAGAAGCCCGGCCAGTACATCACCCTGACGACGTGCACCCCGGTCTACACCTCGAAGTACCGCTACATCGTGTGGGGCGAGCTGGTACGCACGGAGAAGGTCGACGCCCAGCGGACGCCCCCGGCCGAACTGCGTTCCTAGCGCCGCCGGTTGGTCCGCATCGGCATGGAGCCCCGGCACCCTGTCCAAGGGTGCCGGGGCTCCGTCGCTGTCACCGCCGGACCGGCGGCGGCTCGGGGGGCCGTCTAAAGGCCGTCGAAGGGGTTGTTGCCCCCGTTGTCGTTCTGGCCGCCGCCACCGCCACCGTTACCACCGATCGTGGTCAGCGTGACCGGCTGGTTCGGGTCGGCCGTGGTGCCCGGGCCGGGCGTCACGATCATGACGTGTGCCTTGTCGTCATTCGAACTGCCCTGAGTGAACTGGATGTTGCTGAAGCCGGCCTCGTTCAGCGTCTGCGTCGCCTTCTTCACCGTCATCCCGAGGATGTTGAGGGGGATCTGCGCCTGGCCGCCCGTCGCCGGGGGCGTCGGCGTCTGCGGGCCCTTGGAGACGCGCAGGACGATCTGGACGTCCTTGGGCTGACTGGTGTCGCCGCTCGGGGTCATGGAGACGACCTGGTTGAGCGGCTTGTCGTTGTCGACGTCCTGGCGGGAGACGTTGGTGAAGCCGAGGGCGCTGAGCTGCTGGACCGCCGCCGTGTAGTCCTTGTTCACCACGTTGGGAAGATTCGTGGTCTGCTTCTTGGCGATCGAGAGCGTGACCGTCGAGTTCTTCTCCGCCTGCGAGCCGCCTGTCGGGTCCTGGCTGACGACCGTGCCCGGCGTCGAGCCGGACTCGACCTCCTTGGTCTTCACCTGGAAGCCCTTGCTCTGCAGGTACTGAGTGGCGCTGTCCTTGTCCTTCTGCGTGACGTCCGGGACCTCGATCTTCGGCGCGCCCGTGGAGACGGTGACCGTGACCGTGTCACCCTTCTTCATGGTGCCGTTGGCGGGGGTCTGGGTGCAGATGTTGCCCTTGGGCTGGTCCGCGCACGGCTCGTTCTTGGACACGGACATCTTGACGCCGGCGTTGGTCGCCATTTTCTCCGCGTCGCCCTGGCTGCTGCCGACGAGCTGGGGAACATTCACCGTGGTGCTGTCGGCATTGCCGTTGAAGAGGGACTTGCCGATCAGGATCGCGCCGACCAGGACCAGGACGCCCGCCAGGATCAGCAGGACCGTCGAGGTGTGGGACTTCTTCTGGTTCTGCCGCCGCCTGTCGGGGCGGTCGTCGTAGCCGTATCCGCCGTCGTCGGGGCTGACCGGCGGCAGCATCGACGTCTGGCCACCGCCCGGGTCCGCCTGGCGCAGCGCGGTCGTCGCCTGGTCGTTGCCGTAGCCGTTGTTGTAACCGTCGTACCCGTTGCCGTAGCCGACCGCGCCCAGCGTGGCGGTGGCGGCGACCGGCTGGCCGTCGAGATAGGCCTCGATGTCGGCGCGCATCTCGTCCGCCGACTGGTAACGGTAGTCGGGGTCCTTGACCAGTGCCTTGAGGACGATGGCGTCCATCTCGGGCGTGATCTCGGAGTCGAAGTTCGAAGGGGGCTGCGGCTCCTCGCGCACGTGCTGGTAGGCCACCGCGACCGGTGAGTCCCCGACGAAGGGGGGCCGGACGGTGAGCAGCTCGTACAGCAGGCAGCCGGTCGAGTACAGGTCGCTTCGCGCGTCGACCTGCTCGCCCTTGGCCTGCTCGGGGGAGAGGTACTGGGCGGTGCCGATCACGGCGGCGGTCTGCGTCATCGTCATGCCGGAGTCGCCCATGGCGCGGGCGATGCCGAAGTCCATGACCTTGACCTGGCCGGTGCGCGTCAGCATGACGTTCGCGGGCTTGATGTCGCGGTGAACGATGCCGTTGCGGTGCGAGTACTCCAGGGCCTGGAGGATGCCGATGGTCATTTCCAGGGTGCGCTCGGGCAGCAGCTTGCGCCCGGAGTGCAGCAGCTCACGCAGGGTGGAACCGTCGACGTACTCCATCACGATGTACGGGATGGAGACGTTGTCGACGTAGTCTTCGCCGGTGTCGTAGACAGCGACGATCGCCGGGTGGTTGAGCGAGGCGGCCGACTGGGCCTCACGGCGGAACCGGGCCTGGAAGGACGGGTCGCGGGCGAGGTCGGCCCGCAGCGTCTTCACGGCGACGGTGCGGCCGAGCCGGGTGTCGTGCGCGAGATAGACCTCGGCCATGCCACCACGGCCGAGCACCTGGCCCAGCTCGTACCGGCCGCCGAGGCGACGCGGCTCTTCCATAGCTAATCCAGCCCTCTCCGTTGTCCCGACCGTACCCATGGGTGGTCCGGCGGTGTGCTGTTCGCGCATACGCTACCGGGCACCGCGAGCCGATCAGCTCGCGGCCGTTACCTGATACCGGACCGGTACAGGGCACGTGTGATGTTTCACGTGAAACGGACGGCCGTTTCACGTGAAACAGCCCGGTCACTTCTTGCCGTCGAGTACCGCCTTCATGACGCCCCTGGCGACGGGCGCGGCGAGCTTGCCGCCCGCGATGTCGTCACGGGTCGTGTCGGAGCCTTCGATGACCACGGCGACCGCGACCGGGGAGCCGTCCCCCGACTTGGCGTAGGAGATGAACCAGGCGTACGGGTTGTCCTTGTTGTCCACGCCGTGCTGGGCGGTACCGGTCTTGCCGCCGACCGTCACGCCGGGGATCTGGGCACTGGTGCCGGTGCCGTCGGTGACGACGAACTCCATCATCTTCTGGAGCTTCTGAGCGGTGGCGGCCGACATCGGCTGGCTCATCTGCTCCGGCTGGGTCTTGGAGAGCACGTCAACGTTCGGGGCCTGGAGTGTGTCGACCATGTACGGCTTCATCAGCTTGCCGTCGTTGGCGACCGCGGCGGCGACCATGGCCATCTGGAGCGGGGTCGCGCGGTTGGAGGCCTGCCCGATGCCCGCCATGGCGTTCTGCGGGCGGTTGTCCTTCGGGTAGATGCTGGCTTCGGTGCGCACGGGGTTGAAGATCTGCTTGTTGAAGCCGAACTTCTCGGCCTCGGCCTTCATCTTCTCGTTGCCCAGGTCGGCGCTGATCTTGCCGAAGACGGTGTTGCAGGACCACTGGAGAGCCACCTTGAGCGTGGCGTTCTCACAGGGGATGTTGCCCTCGTTGTTCAGAGGCTTGCTGGCGGTGTCCGGCAGGGTGTAGGGCACCGGCGACCGCGTGGGCTCGTCGATGCTGGAGTACAGGCCGTTCTCCAGGGCCGCGGCGGCGGTGACCACCTTGAAGGTGGAGCCGGGCGGGTAGGTCTGGCGCAGCGCCCGGTTCAGGAGCGGGCTGTTCTTGTCGTCCAGCAGCGTCTTGTAGGCCTGGCTGTCCTTGTTGCTGCTGCCCGCGAACACCGAGGGGTCGTAGGAAGGCGTCGAGGCCAGCGCCAGGATGGCGCCGGTCTGCGGGTTGATCGCCGCGACCGCGCCCTTCTTGTCGCCGAGCCCCTGGAAAGCGGCCTTCTGAGCGGCGCTGTTCAAGGTAGTGACGACGTTGCCGCCCTGCTTCTTCTCACCCGTGAACATCGACAGCGTGCGGTCGAAGAAGAGCCGGTTGTCGGTGCCGGAGAGGATGCCGTCCTCGATCTTCTCCAACTGGGTGGCGTCGAAGACCTGGGAGGCGAATCCGGTGACCGGCGCCCACATGGGGCCGTCCTTCCAGGACCGCTTGTACTTGAAGTCGGTGCCCGTGGTCTCCGTGGATCCGGTGATCGTCTGGCCGTCGGCCGTGATGATGTTGCCGCGCTCGTGGGCGAACCGCTCGATCTGGACCCGGCGGTTGAAGTCGTTGGCGTTCAACTCGTCGGCCCGGACGTACTGGAGCCAGTTGTCGCGGATCATCAGCGAGAGAATGAGCAGCCCGCAGAAGATCGCGATCCGGCGCAGGGGCTTGTTCACGGGCGGACCACCTGAGTCATCTCGGCGTCGGGGGACGGGGCGGGGGCCGGAGCGGGACGACGGGCGGTGTCGCTGATCCGGATCAGGATGCCGATCAGCGCCCAGTTGGCGATGACGGACGAACCACCGGCCGCGAGGAACGGCATCGTCATACCGGTCAGCGGGATCAGGCCCATCACACCGCCGGCCACCACGAAGACCTGGAGCGCCAGGGCACCGGACAGGCCGATGGCGAGCAGCTTGCCGAACGGGTCACGGGCGGCGAGCGCGGTGCGCACGCCCCGTTCCACGATCAGGCCGTAGATCAGGAGCAGCGCCATCATTCCGGCCAGGCCCAGCTCCTCACCGACGGTGGAGAGGATGAAGTCGGCGTTGGCGGCGAAGCCGATGAGGTCGGAGTGGCCCTGGCCGAGCCCGGTGCCCAGCGTGCCACCCGAGCCGAACGACATGATCGCGTTACCGATCTGCTCGCAGGCGCCGCTCGTCTTGTAGCAGGCGAACGGGTCCATCCAGGCCGTGACACGCGCCTTGACGTGCGACTCGAAGGAGGCGACGCCGACCGCGCCCACCGCCGACATCAGCAGACCGAACACGATCCAGCTGGTCCGCTCGGTCGCCACGTACAGCATGATCACGAAGAGGCCGAAGAACAGCAGCGAGGTGCCGAGGTCGGTCTCGAAGACGAGGATCAGGATGGACATCGCCCAGACCACGAGGATCGGGCCGAGGTCGCGTCCACGCGGCAGGTAGATCCCCATGAAACGACGGCTGGCCAGCGCCAGCGCGTCCCGCTTCACCATGAGGTAGCCGGCGAAGAACACCGCCAGGATGATCTTCACGAACTCGCCGGGCTGGATCGAACCGAGCCCCGGAATCGTGATCCAGATACGGGCGCCGAACTTCGCCGGGAAGAACATCGGCAGGATCAGCAGCAGCATCGCCAGCACCATCGAGATGTAGGTGTAGCGCTGTAGGACCCGGTGGTCCTTGACGAGCAGCAGCACCCCGATGAACAGGGCCACACCCAGCGCCGAGAACATCAGCTGGTGGGGCGCGGACGGGCTGAACGCTCCATAGGCCCGCTTGGCCTGCGTGATCAGCCGCGGCGACTGGTCGAGGCGCCAGATGAGGACCAGGCCAAGACCGTTCAGCAGCGTGGCGAGCGGCAGGAACAGCGGGTCGGCGTACTTGGCGAACTTGCGCACCACCAGGTGCGCGACACCCGCCATCAGGCCGAGGCCCAGACCGTAACCGAGCATGCCCGAGGGCAGCGAGCCGGTCATGGCGAGCCCCACATTGGCGTACGCGAACACCGGGATGGCCACGGCGAAGACAAGCAGGGCCAGCTCGGTGTTGCGGCGGCTCGGTGCTTCGATCGCGCCAATGGTGGTCGTGTTGGTGACAACGCTCATGATGTGGAAAGGCCCCCTACGGCTGCCTACTGCTTACCGCACTGCGAGACCAGCTTCTGCTCGTCCTCCGAGAGGCTGGGGCCGGGTGTGGGAGATGCGGTGGTGGTGGTCTTGTCGGACGGGGCGCCGGTGGCACCGGTGCCGGGCTTGGAGGTGTTGTTGCCCTCGGCCGCCCGGCGCTCCTCCTCCTTCTTGCAGGCGGACGCCTGCGTCGCGAACTCCTTGATCTTGGTCTGCGCCTTGTCGAGGCTGCTCGCGGCGATGGTCGAGTCGATCTGGTTCTGCTGGTACTGCGGGAGGTACTTGAGTTCGATCTCGGGGTGATCGGTCTCCACCTTGGACAGCTTCACCCACGCCAGGTCCTGGCTGATGCCCCGGTACAGCGCCACATGCGGGGCGCCGTCGCTGTTGGTGCCGATGAAGTACTGCGTCTGCGTCCAGCGGTAGCCGCCGTACAGACCGCCGCCGACGACCGCGAGGGCCAGCACGATGTAGAGGGATCTGCGGATCCAGGGCCCCTTGCCGCGCCGCCGGCTCGGCTTGACGAAGTCCTCGTCGGTGTACGCGCCGAACGCGCCCTCGGGCGGACTTGCGTACCCACTGTCCTCGCCGCTGCCGGGCGGGCCGAAGCCGCCCTGGGGCGTCGGCGCGGGGCGGCCGAGCCCGGAGGCGCGGCCCGCGGGGGTCTGCATGGCCCCGCCGTCGTTCAGTTGCAGCTGGTTCTCGGCGACCGCGCCGACGATGACCGGCGTGTCATTGAGCTGAGCCGCCAGGGTGTCACCGGAGTCGACGTCGAGCACATCGGCGATGATCACCGTGATGTTGTCGGGCCCGCCGCCGCGCAGCGCGAGCTGGATCAGTTCCTGAACGGTCTCCTGCGGGCCCTGGTAGCTGGCCAGGGTCTCCTCCATCGTCTGATGGGAGACCACGCCCGACAGGCCGTCGGAACAGATCAAGTACCGGTCGCCGGAACGCACTTCACGGATCGACAGGTCGGGCTCGACGTGATCGCCGCTGCCCAGGGCGCGCATCAGGAGCGAGCGCTGCGGGTGGGTGGTGGCCTCTTCCTCGGTGATGCGGCCCTCGTCCACCAGGCGCTGCACCCAGGTGTGGTCCTGGGTGATCTGGGTGAGGACGCCGTCGCGCAGCAGGTAGGCGCGCGAGTCACCGACGTGCACCAGGCCCAGGCGCTGCCCCGTCCACAGCAGGGCGGTGAGCGTGGTGCCCATGCCCTCCAGCTGGGGGTCCTCCTCGACCATCATGCGCAGCTGGTCGTTGGCCCGCTGCACGGCGGTGCCGAGCGACGTGAGGATGTCGGAGCCGGGAACGTCGTCGTCGAGCGTGACCAGCGTGGAGATCACCTCGGAGGAGGCGACCTCACCGGCGGCCTGGCCGCCCATGCCGTCGGCAATCGCCAAGAGACGAGGCCCGGCGTAACCGGAGTCCTCGTTCCCCTCGCGGATCATGCCTTTGTGCGATCCGGCCGCAAAACGCAGGGACAGACTCATGCGCACCTCGCCTGTCGGCTCGGGGTACGGCCGGTCATGTCGAGCCACACTGCCCACCCTCCGGTCGGAAACCCGCCCCGGTCCCTGGGGACCGCCGCGGCTCGCTCGCTCCGCTCGCTCATTGTCGTACTACTTCCGCAGCTCGATGACGGTCTTGCCGATGCGGATCGGCGCGCCCAGCGGAATCGGGGTCGGGGTGGTGAGCCGAGACCGGTCCAGATAGGTGCCGTTGGTGGATCCCAGATCCTCGACGATCCAGTTGCCGTCCCGGTCCGGGTAGATCCTGGCATGGCGGCTCGACGCGTAGTCGTCATCCAGGACGATCGTCGAGTCGTGGGCCCGGCCCAGCGTGATGGTCTGGCCCTGAAGGGCGACCGTCGTGCCGGTGAGGGTGCCCTCGGAGACGACCAGCTTGGTGGGGGCGCCACGGCGCTGCCGCCCCCCGCCGCTCTGCTGCTGGCCGCGCTGCGGCGGCGGCGTGGCGGCAGCGGCCTGCCGGCCGGTCCCCTGCTGCCGGTTGGCGTCATTGCCCCGGCGCGAACCGCGCTGGGTGACACGTGTGCCGAACAGATCACTGCGAATGACCTGAACGGCCACGATGACGAACAGCCACAGTACGGCGAGGAAACCCAACCGCATGACCGTGAGGGTCAGCTCTGACATTGCCCCCGCTTCACCCTTCGGCTTGCCGGTAAACGATGGTGGTGCTGCCCACGACGATCCGCGAGCCGTCGCGGAGCGTAGCGCGGGTGGTGTGCTGCCCGTCCACCACGATGCCGTTGGTGGACCCGAGATCCTGGATCGTCGGGGGCGTTCCGGTCCGGATCTCACAGTGCCGGCGCGAAACGCCGGGATCGTCGATCCTCACGTCCGCATCGGTGCTGCGGCCAAGGACCAGGGTCGAGCGCGAGATCTGGTGGCGGGTGCCATTGATCTCGATCCAGCGTCGCACCTGGGCGTGCCCGCCCGGCGTCGGACCCGCGGCCGCCGGACGGCGGTCGGCGGGCGAACCGGCGGGGCGGCCCGGGGGCGGCGCCGCCGGCATGGGCGGCGCGGGGACGGCGGCCGGCGGATAGCCGTAACCGCCCCGGCCGCCCTGAGGGGCTGCGGGTGCGGGCCGCTGCGGGCCGCCGGGGCCGGGACCCTGGCCGCCCTGCTGATCGGTGCTGGACGCAAGGGTGCGACTGCGCACCCGGTAGAGACCGGTGTCCAGATCCTCGGCCTTCTCCAGGTGCACCTTGATCGGACCCATGAAGCTGTAACGCTGCTGCTTCGCGTAGTCACGCACCAGGCCGGCCAGCTCGTCGCCGAGCTGGCCCGAGTACGGACTGAGCCGCTCGAAGTCAGGGGCGCTGAGCTCGACGATGAAGTCGTTGGGGACGACCGTGCGGTCCCGGTTCCAGATCGACGCGTTGTTGTCGCACTCGCGCTGGAGCGCGCCGGCGATCTCGACGGGCTGGACCTCGGACTTGAAGACCTTCGCGAAGGTGCCGTTGACCAGGCCTTCGAGCCGCTGCTCGAAACGCTTCAGGACTCCCATGGGGCACCTCCTCCGTCGTTGCCGTCCTGGTGATGCTGGCGGCTCAGCTGTGGGCCGCGCTCTTGGTGCTGCTGGTACTGCTTACTGATCGTATCCACGCGTCGGGAAATCGGCTGGTTCCCCTTCTGTGCCCTGTGGACGAGTGTCACCTCTCACACGCACCTCTCGTACGGATCGTAGAGGTGGCTTCCCGACAGTGTCCCGCACCCGGGGTGCACTGAGGAGGAGCGGGTAACGATGCCGGGGGTTGCCTCTCTCTGGTCTGCTCCTCCCCTCCAGAGTCGCCGCAAACAACGGATGTGAATCCACCCTGTCCAGCGTGCTAATCTTCTCGACGTCGCCAGGCAATCGCACCGAAAAGTGAGAGAGCCCAGCACACCACTCTTGCGCGAGTGGCGGAACGGCAGACGCGCTGGCTTCAGGTGCCAGTGTCCTTCGGGACGTGGGGGTTCAAATCCCCCCTCGCGCACTGCGGGACACCGATGGTTGGTGTCCGGTGGAAACTACGGAAAAGGTCGGCATCGTGATCACGGTGTCGGCCTTTTCTGCGTTTCGGTGCGCTGGTCCGGGTTCTGCTCCCCCCGGTCTGTTCCTCCGCTCCTCCGCGTTCCATGATTTTTGGCGCGATTCACCGTGACCTTCGCGATGTGTGATGTTCCTCCGTTTCGTGCCGACGGGGGTGGAGCATGCGGGGTCGCCCTTCTGCGGCTGTCCTGCGGCTCTCCTGCGGCCTCTGCGGTCCTCGCAGCCCCGCTCAGAGAGTTATCCACAAGAGTTGTCCACAGGGCAGGACGGCCTTTCGCCACCGCCTGTACCGTCAGGGGCAGTTGAGCTCTTGCGGACGTCCGGGAGACCCGGCGACGGACTGCTCGGCGCTTACGACGGCGTCGTACGAGACAGTCGTACGAGTCGGTCGTACGAGACGGGGGAGGTGGCACGCCATGGGCGAGATCGACACGGTGGTCCCGGAGCAGCGCACCGGGGCGGAAGGTGGGCGGGGCCGGATTCCGGCCATCCCCGGGTTCGCGCCGGGGCCCCACGCCGCCGACGCGCGAACACGGGGCACCAAGACGACGGGCTCCTCGCCCAAGGCAGAAGGAAAGGAGCTGCGGGACCGCGTGCCGCGCGGCGCGCACGACTCGCTGCTGCTGGCCGCCGACCGGCCCGACGCCGTGGCGGCGGTGGAGGAGTCCAACGCCGGCCGGGTACCGGAGCTCACACCGATACGAGTGGGACGCATGGCCGCAGGCCCCTTCGCGTTCCTGCGCGGCTCCGCCGCCCTCATGGCACACGACCTGGCCGGCACCCCCGTCACAGGTGTCGGCGCCCAGATCTGCGGGGACGCCCACGCCGCCAACTTCGGCCTGTACGGCGACGCGCGCGGCAGCCTCGTCATCGATCTGAACGACTTCGACGAAACGGTGACGGGCCCCTGGGAATGGGATGTGAAGCGGCTCGCCGCCTCCCTGGTCCTCGCGGGCAGAGAGGCAGGCGCCGACGAACACACCTGCCGCGCGGCCGCCTTCGACGCGGTCGGCGCCTACCGCCGCACCATGCGGCTGCTCGCCAGACTCCCGGCCCTCGACGCCTGGAACGCGATAGCCGACGAACAACTCGTCTCCCACGCCGACGCCCACGACCTGCTCGGCACCCTCGAGCGCGTTTCGGAGAAGGCCCGCAACAACACCAGCGCGCGCTTCGCCGGCAAGGCGACCGGACGGGACAAGGACGGCAACCGCCACTTCGTCGACGCGCTGCCCGTCCTGCGCCGGGCCGCCGACGCCGAAGCCGCCGAGGTCGCCGCCTCGCTCGAGCAGTATCTGCACACCCTGCCCGAAGACCTGCTGCCGCTGCTCGCCCGGTACGCCGTGCACGACGTGGCCTTCCGCGTCGTCGGCACCGGAAGCGTCGGAACACGGTCGTATGTGGTGCTGCTCCTCGACCACCGGGGCGAACCGCTCGTGCTCCAGATCAAGGAGGCCAGGCCTTCGGTCCTGCTGCCGCATCTGCCGAAGGGGTTCCAGGCGCCCGACCCCGGGCACGAGGGGCGGCGCGTCGTGCTCGGTCAGAAGCGGATGCAGGTGGTCAGCGACATCCTGCTCGGCTGGACGACGATATCCGAACGGCCCTACCAGGTAAGGCAGTTCAGAAACCGAAAGGGCAGCGTCGATCCGGCCGCGCTCGCCCCCGGCGAACTCGACGACTACGGACGCATGACGGGAGCCCTGCTGGCCCGGTCCCACGCGCACAGTGCCGACCCCTGGCTGATAGCCGGGTACTGCGGAAAGAACGAGGAATTCGACAACGCCGTGGCCGCTTTCGCGGTGACCTACGCCGACCGGACGGAGGCCGACCACGCGACCCTGGCCGCAGCGGTGCGCTCGGGCCGGATCGCGGCGGAACTGGGGGTTTGAGGGGGAGGCGGGGAGGGAGGGGGTGGGGGGGAGGGGGTGGGGGGGAGGGGGGAGGCCCCCCCCCCCCGCGTTCGGCGCCCGTACGCTGGACTGGTGACGGACGAAGCTGCCGGCGGTACGACTGCCCGGAACGAGAACACGCGGACCACGCCGGCCGGCGTGGGGGGTGAGCCAAGTACGACGACGCTGGACGGTTCGGCCGGGGCGGGCGCGGGGCCCGAGGATCCCCACGGCCACGCGGAGGCCGAGCGGCCCGAGGCCCGGCTGGAGCGGGCGGTGCGGGCGGCCGAGCAGGCGTTGATCGAGTTCGAGATCGCGGTGGAGACCTTCCGGGTCGAGGTGGAGAACTTCTCCCGGCTGCACCACCAGAAGCTCGGTCCGATGTACGCCCGCCTCGATGAGCTGGACGCGCAGATCGCCGAGGCGAGGGCGGTGCGCAGCGGCGACCCCGAGGACCTGCGCAAGGCGCGGGAGGCGCGTGCGGCGGTCATGCCCATGCCCGGGGTCGAAGAACTCTTCCACGACTGGATGGACTCCGACGGTCTCTCCCCCGAGGCCGCTTCGATGCTCACCGACCAGCCGGTGCGCCCGCCCAAGCGGGTCCGCCCCAGCGAGGAGGTGCGCAGGCTGTACCGCGAACTGGCCCGCAAGGCGCACCCGGACCTGGCGCAGGACGACACGGAGCGGGCGCGGCGCGACGAGTTCATCGCCCGGGTCAACGCCGCGTATGGGCGTGGTGACGAGGCGCTGTTGCGGGAGCTGGCCGAGGAGTGGGCGGCGGGCCCGGTGCCGGCCGAGGTGCGGCCCAGCGAGAGCGAGGAGCTGTACGCGCGTCTGGAGTGGCTGAGCCGGCGCAAGGAGCTGCTCGCGCTGCTCGCCCGGGAACTGGAGGACAGCGCCATCGGTTCGATGCTGCGCATGGCCCCGGACGACCCGGACCGGCTCCTCGAGGAGATCGCGGAGCAGTTGCTGGCCGAGGTGGCCGGTCGTGAGGACGAGCTCGCGAAGCTCGTGCAGTAGCGTTTCCAGGACCTGCCGGGTTCGTACGAGAGAAGGCATGACCCATGAATTTCGCCCCGCTGCCCTCGGTGGATGTCGCCGGTGTGCCGGCCGACGCGCTGGTCCTCGATGTCCGTGAGGCCGACGAGTGGGCGGCGGGCCACGCCGAGGGTGCGCTGCACGTGCCGATGAGCGACTTCGTGGCTCGCTTCGGTGAGGTGACGGAGGCCGTCGCGGACGGGCGCCGGGCGTATGTGATGTGCCGGGTAGGCGGACGGTCGGCGCAGGTCACCCAGTACTTGCTCCAGCAGGGGATCGACGCGGTCAACGTCGACGGCGGCATGCAGGTGTGGGAGGCCTCGGGGCGCACGGTCATCGACGACAAGGGTGCGCCGGGCACGGTGATCTGACCCTCGGGCCGGCCATGCCCCTGTCCCGAGCGCCTTGAGCGGTCCCTGCCGGCCTTACGCGGTCTGCGTGCGCTTTACCTGGTCTGCTCACCCGGTCCGCGTGAGCTTTTACGCGGTCTGTGTGAGGGGGTGGGTGGCGAGGAGGTCGCCGAGGGCTTCCTCGTGGGCGGCGGCCGGGCCGAGCGAGAGCTCCAGCTGTTTGGCCCAGGCGTGGTAGCGGTGCAGTGCGTAGTCGGTGTCGGCGCCGAACCCGCCGTGGAGGTGCTGGGCGGTCTGCACGACGCGGCGTACGCCGTCGCAGGCCCAGATCTTGGCCACCGCGACATCGCCGGCGGCCGGCAGGGGGCCCGGGGCGCCGGTGGCGATGCGCCAGGCGGCCTGCCAGAGGGTGGCTTCCATGGCGCGCAGGTCGATGTAGCGGTCGGCCGCTTGGACGGCGACGGCCTGGAATGTCGCGATCGGGTGCCCGAACTGCTCGCGCTTTCCGGCGTATTGACTGGTCATGGCCAGCACGGCCTCGCCGAGGCCCAGTGCGAGCGCGCAGGTTCCGGTGGTGAGCAGGTCGCGCAGCCATTCCCAGGCGCCGTCCGCCTCCACGACTGTGGACGCGGGGAGGCGTACGGCTGCGAGATGGACTTCGGCGAGGCGTTCTCCGCTGGTGGACACCTGCTCGGCGAGGGTGATGCCCGGGTGGTCGCGGGGGACGATGGCGATGAGCGCGCGTCCGTCGGCGGTGTGTGCCGGCACGGCCGTCCGGTCGCAGGTCTGGGCCCAGGGGACGCTGGTCTGGGTACCGTCCAGGACCCAGTGATCACCGTCCTGGCGTGCGGTGACGGCGAGTTCGGCGCCGTCGTGACCGGTGCGGCCGTGGGCGGCGACGGTGACGGTGATCTCGCCCCGGCCGATGCCGGGCAGAAGTTCCCGCCTCAACTGCTCGTCGCCGTAGCGCTGTACGGTCATGGCGACCGCGCTGGTTTCAAGGAGCGGCAGCCGGGCCAGGACCCGAGCCGATTCACGCAGCACCAGACACAGCGCGATCGCATCGAGGCCCGCCCCGCCGTACTGGGCGTCGAGGATCAGACTCAGCAGATCCGATGCGGCGGCCCTGGCCCAGAGCGGGCGGTCGAAGTCGTCGGCGACGGCGCCCGCGGTGAGGGCGGGGCTGGGCACCCCGTCGGGGGCGACGCCGGAGAAAACGGCCTTGGCCGCCTCGACGGCTGCCTGCTGCTCCTCGGTGAAGGTGAAGTCCACAGCCTTGTCCTCCCGCACGCGCCGGTTCTGTCCCTGCGGCGGAGTCGCCGCGCCGTGAAGCGCTGGACAGCCACAGGGATCTGACGGAGCGTCAACATAGAACAGGTTCTACGGGAAGTGAATGGGCACACCGCAAGTGCGGCCGGTGGCCTCCGGCGCGCCCCCCCCGCGCGCGCCGGAGTACCGGGGTCTCACCGGTCGAAGTCGAGCTCCACTTCCGCCGTGGTGGGGTGCGACTGGCAGGCCAGCACATATCCCGCCTCGGTCTCCTCCGGCTCCAGCGCGAAGTTGCGCTCCATCCGCACCTCGCCCTTGACCAGGAAGGCCCGGCACGTCCCGCACACTCCGCCCTTGCAGGCGTACGGCGCGTCGGCGCGGGCGGCCAGCAGCGTTTCCAGCAGGGTGTCGCCTTCGTGTACCTGCCAGTTGCCCGAGCGCCCGTCCAGCGTGGCGGTGAGGGTGGCGTGCGCGGGGGTGGCCGCCGCGGCTTCCGGTGCCGGCGCCGCGTCGACGTGGAAGATCTCCTGGTGGATGCGGTCACGGTCGACGCCGAGTCCGCGCAGCGCTCGTTCGGCGCCCTGGATCAGGCCGAAGGGTCCGCACAGGAACCATCCGTCGATGTCGGCCACCGGGAGCAGCGCGGGCAGCAGGGCGCTCAGCCGTTCGTGGTCGAGCCGGCCCGAGGGAAGGCCGGACTGCTGTTCTTCCCGGGACAGCACGGTGACCAGTTGGAACCGCTCGGGATAGCGGTCCTTCAGGTCGGCCGTCTCGTCGAGGAACATCGTCGACGCGACGCTGCGGTCGCTGCGTATGAGGCAGAACCGCGCTTCGGGCTCGCGGGCCAGCAGCGTGGCCGCGATCGACAGGACCGGGGTGATGCCGCTGCCGCCGACGACCGCCGCGAAGTGCCCGTGGCGTGGCGCCAGGACGAAGCGGCCCATCGGCTCCATCACGTCGACCGTGTCGCCCACAGCCAGCTCCTTGCAGGCGTACGTGGAGAACGCGCCGCCGTCCACGACGCGGATGCCGACGCGCAGGACGGGCTCGTCCGGCGCTTCGACGGCTGGGGCGCAGATCGAGTACGTCCGGCGGATCTCCTCGCCGCCCACGCTGCGGCGCAGGGTCAGATGCTGGCCGGCAAGGTGCCGGTAGGCCTCGCGGAGCTCGGGCGGGACGGCGAAGGTGACGGCCACCGCGTCGTCCGTGAGCTGCTCGACCTCGCTGACCCGGAGCGGATGGAACATCTACAACTCCTTGAAGTGGTCAAAGGGTTCACGGCACGACACGCAGCGGCGCAGCGCCTTGCACGCGGTGGAGGAGAAGCGGCTGAGCAGTTCGGTGTCGGTGGATCCGCAGTGCGGGCAGCGCACCGACAAGGTGAGAGCGACGGGCCCGTCGGCCGTGTGGGGGCGCGGGGGCGCTATGCCGAACTCGGCGAGCTTGCGGCGCCCTTCGGCGCTTATGTCGTCGGTCGACCAGGCCGGGGACAGCACGCGCACGACCGAGACCTCCGGGACGCCGTGGTCGTGCAGCACGCGCTCGATGTCCGTGGTCATGGTCTCGACGGCGGGGCAGCCCGTGTAGGTGGGGGTGAGCTCGACCCGTACCCTGCCCGGAGCTTCGACGCGCAGCCCGCGCAGTACGCCGAGCTCGTCCAGGGTCAGGACCGGCAGTTCGGGGTCGGGCACGGAGCCGGCGAGGCGCCGCAGCTCGGTCTCCAGGGCGGTGGGGTGGGCGTCGGTGCCGGTGCCGGTATCGGTGCCGGTGTTGGTCACCATGACGCCCCCGGGTGGCTGCGGTGCAGGTGCTGCATTTCGGCGAGCATCCGTCCGAAGGGCTCGGTGTGCAGTCCCTGGCGGCCCGCGCCCGCCGCCCAGGCGCCCGTGCGAGGCCCTTCGGGGACGGCCAGTGTGGCCCGGCCGAGGACCGAGGTCACCGACGCCGTCCAGCGCTCTTCGAGCGAGGCGGGATCGATGTCGAGGCCGGGCACCGGCTGGAACATCTCGCCGGTGAAGCGCCACAGTGCCGCGCAGGCGCGCTGGATGCGCCGGTGGCTCTCCTCGGTGCCGTCGCCGAGGCGCAGCGTCCACTGCTCGGCGTGGTCGCGGTGGTATTCGACCTCCTTGACCGCCTTGGCGGCGAGGGCGCTGAACTCGCCGTCCCCGGTGGCCAGTTCGCCGTACAAGAGGTGCTGGTAGGTGGAGAAGTACAGCTGGCGGGCGATGGTGTGGGCGAAGTCGCCGTTGGGCTGCTCGACGAGCTGGAGGTTGCGGAAGGCCCGCTCCTCGCGGAGGTAGGCCAGCTCGTCCTCGTCGCCGGCCTGGGACAGCAGGACCCGGGCCTGGCCGAGCAGGTCGAGGGCGATGTTGGCCAGGGCGACCTCCTCTTCGAGGACGGGGGCGTGGCCGGCCCACTCCCCGAGGCGGTGCGACAGCACCAGGGCGTCGTCGCCGAGAGCCAGGGCGGCGTCCGCCGAGACGATGGCCGTCACAGGTGCTTCACCCCTTCGGGGATCTCGTAGAACGTCGGGTGGCGGTAGGGCTTGTCGGCGGCCGGGTCGAAGAACGAGTCCTTCTCGTCGGGCGAGGACGCGCTGATCGCGCTGGACGGCACGACCCAGATCGAGATGCCCTCCGACCTGCGGGTGTAGAGGTCACGGGCGTTGCGCAGGGCCATCTCGGCGTCCGGCGCGTGCAGGCTTCCCGCATGGGTGTGGGACAGCCCGCGGCGCGAGCGCACGAACACCTCCCACAGCGGCCAGTCATGCGTGCTCATGCCGTTGCCTCTCCGTTCGCGTGCTGCCCGTTCGGGTGCTGTCCGTTCGTGCCCTGCGAGGCGATGTCCCGCTGGGCTGCGTCCTGCGGGATCGTGTCCCGCGCGTCCACGTGAGCGCTTGCCAGCCGCGCCTGTTGCTTGGTGGCGTAGGCGGCGGCCGCCTCGCGCACCCAGGCGCCTTCCTCATGGGCGCGACGGCGCTGGGTGAGCCGCTGCTCGTTGCAGGGGCCGTCGCCCTTCAGGACCGCCCAGAACTCCGTCCAGTCGATGGCGCCGAAGTCGTGGTGGCCGCGCTCCTCGTTCCACCGCAGGTCGGGGTCGGGCAGGCTGAGCCCCAGGCCCTCGGCCTGGCCGACCGCTATGTCCACGAAGCGCTGACGCAGCTCGTCGTTGGAGTGCCGCTTGATCTTCCAGGTCATCGACTGCGCGGAGTGCGCCGACTCGTCGTCGGGCGGGCCGAACATCATCAGCGAGGGCCACCACCAGCGGTTCACCGCGTCCTGCGCCATGGCGTGCTGCTCGGGTGTCCCCTTCGACAGGGCGAGCAGCAGCTCGTATCCCTGCCGCTGGTGGAAGGACTCCTCCTTGCAGATGCGGACCATCGCTCGGGCGTAGGGACCGTAGGAACAGCGGCACAGGGGGACCTGGTTGGTGATCGCCGCGCCATCCACCAGCCATCCGATCGCGCCGACGTCCGCCCAGGTCAACGTGGGGTAGTTGAAGATCGAGGAGTACTTCTGGCGGCCCGAGTGCAGCTTGTCGAGCAGTTCGTCGCGGCCCGTGCCGAGCGTTTCGGCGGCGCTGTACAGATACAGCCCGTGGCCCGCCTCGTCCTGGACCTTGGCCATCAGGATCGCCTTGCGGCGCAGGGAGGGGGCGCGGGTGATCCAGTTCGCCTCGGGCTGCATGCCGATGATCTCGGAATGGGCATGCTGCGCCATCTGGCGGACCAGCGAGGAGCGGTACTCCTCGGGCATCCAGTCGCGCGGTTCGATCCGCTCGTCGGCGGCGACCGCCGCGTCGAACGCCGCAAGGTGCGACTCAACCGTCTCTGCGGCTGCCGTGGCTGTCGCGGTCACTCCGGTCATTCCGGCCCCCTGCCGAGCTGCTGTGCGGCGGTCTACCAACCGACCGATCGTTCGGTTCAATGACTTCAATGGTGAGTCGACGGCCCGTAGGGTGTCAACCCTGTGGATAACTCAGTGGGTGCCGATCGGGGCGGGATGGATTCGTACAGGGACGGGACCAGAGCCGGGGCCACGGCCGACGGAGCGGGATCCGAGCAGGTCAGGGCCGCCGGAAACGAAGCCGGCGACTCGGTGACGAGCGATCGCGGAGCGCCCGTTGAGCCCGGTCCCGCTGCGGAATCGACACCCGCTTCCCACGCGGACGGCGGCGCCGTTCCCCGTCCCGGAGCCGTCCCGGACTCCCGGAACGGACATTCCGCCACCCGCTCGCCTCACGGCGCTGCCCCCTCCGACGCCGGCGCAGCGGCCACCCCACCCGCCATCCCTGAGGGCGACGCCGACGCCGACGCCAACCCGCGAGCCGTCACCGGTGCGGATGCGGGCGCCGGGCAGGAGCGGGTTTCCACCGCGGCGCCCGACCCGCAGGGGATCGCCGGGCTCCCCGTACGGTTCCAGGTGGTGGCAGCCATCGGGCTCGCCGTCATCGGTGTGGTCGCCTGCGTCCAGATCGGCATGGTCTTTCTGCACGTCGCGCCGTCCAACACGATCAGCAAGCAGTACGGCAAGGCGGTGGACGACTGGATCTACCCCGAGTTCGAGCAGAACTGGAAGCTCTTCGCGCCCAATCCGCTCCAGCAGAACATCGACATCCAGGCGCGCGCCGAGCTCAAGATGCCGGACGGCTCCACCAGGACCACCGACTGGATCGACTTCTCCGCCCAGGACGGCGCGGGCATCCGCCACAACCCGCTGCCCAGCCACACCCAGCAGAACGAAGTGCGCCGGGGCTGGGACTTCTTCGTGGGGTCCCACACCGACGACAACAAGCCGAACGGCCTGCGCGGCGAGCTCTCGGAGCAGTACATGCGGCGCATCGTGATGCTCCGGCTCGGCGCGCGCCGCGACGGCGGAACGGTCGAACGGATCCAGGTCAGGTCCATGACCACATCTGTCAAGGGCCCCCCGTGGAGCGACGAGAAGACCGACACCCGGCCGTCCTACCGGGTGGTGCCGTGGTGGACGGTGACCCCGGCCGACCTGCCCGAGGGCGCCGGTGACGCAGGCACGGAGGCGAAGCGGTGAGCACGTACGACCCCGACGGCCGGACGGCCCGCCCGGCGGCCGCCCCCCACCCCGGGGGCGGAACGTCACCGGCGCCGTCCCCGTCACCGGCGGGCGCGGAAGCGGACGCGGCGGGCACCCCCACCCCGACCTGGCACGCCACCCCGGCCCCGCACGCCACCCCGGCCCCGCACGTCACCCTACGGCCGCGCCCCACCCCGCCCGCACCAGGCGCCCCTGGTGTCCCGCACGGCGGCGAGACCTGGGCGGCGCGGGCACTGCGGGTGGCTTCGGCGGCCGCTCTCGGTCCGTACCAGAGCGCCGTCGTCCGGATCGGCTTCTCCGCCACCTGGCTGTTCTTCCTGCTGCGCGAACTGCCCAACCGGCACGAGCTGTACGGCCCCGACGGCCCGTGGAGCATGGCGCTCGGCAACCGCCTGGTGTCCGGCAACCACGCCTTCACCGCGCTGCTGTGGTCCAACAGCACGGCCTGGTTCGAGATCGTGTACGCGCTGGCCATCGTCTCCAGCGCGCTCCTCATGCTGGGCTGGCGCACCCGCACCATGTCGGTCGTCTTCATGATCGGCGTGCTCTCCCTGCAGAATCGCTCCGTCTTCGTGGGGGACGGCGGTGACAACGTCATCCACCTGATGGCGATCTATCTCGTCTTCACGCGCTGTGGGCAGGTCTGGTCGCTGGACGCGCGCCGGGCCGCCCGCGGCCCGGGCCGCGACCGGGTCGGCCCGGCGCTGTGGGCGGTGTGCGGACTCGCGCTGCTGGCCGGCGCCTGGCGTACGTCCGGGTCCGGTGTCTTCGGCGGGGGCGAGTGGTGGCTGTGGGGCGTGTTCTGGGGCATGTGGGCCCTACAGGGGCTGTGGTGGGCTGCGCGCCGGTTCGGTGACGCCGACTCCCGGGCACTGCTCGACGTGCTCGCCAACCTCATGCACAACGCGGCCATGGTCGTGATCATGGCGGAGGTCTGTCTGGTCTACGCGACCGCCGGCTGGTACAAGATCCAAGGCAGCCGTTGGCAGGACGGGACCGCGCTGTACTACCCGCTCAAGCTGGACTACTTCGCGCCGTGGCCCGAACTCTCCTCCCTGCTGGGCACGAGCGGGGTGATCGTGATGCTGCTCACCTATGGAACGGTCATGGTGCAGGTGGCGTTCCCGTTCACGCTGTTCAATCGGCGGGTCAAGAACGTGCTCCTGGTGGCGATGATGCTGGAGCACGCGGGCATCGCCGTCCTGCTCGGTCTGCCGTTCTTCTCACTCGCGATGATCGCGGCGGACGCCGTGTTCCTGCCGACGCCGTTCCTGCGGGCGGTGGGCGCGCTGGCTGGCCGCCTCGGGCCCGGCGCACGCCGTCTGGGGGAGCGCGGACAGCGGACGGAGGAGGCCGAGCGGCCACGTACGCTCGTGGGGTGAGCAGCACCGAACGGCCGGCCCCGGCCAAGGACGACACCGCCCCGGCCGGCGACCCCATCCAGTACGACGAGGGCTTCGGCCCGGCCGAGGTCGGGGTGGGCCCGCATCCACGGCCCTGGCCCGAGGGCGAGCGCTACGACCCGGAGCTGCTGGCGCACGGCGACCGGCGCAATGTCGTCGACGCCTACCGGTACTGGACGCGGGAGGCGATCGTCGCCGACCTCGACACGCGGCGCCACGACTTCCATGTGGCCGTGGAGAACTGGGGCCACGACTTCAACATCGGCTCCGTGGTGCGCACCGCCAACGCGTTCCTCGCCAAGGAGATCCACATCGTGGGGCGGCGGCGCTGGAACCGGCGCGGCGCCATGGTCACCGACCGCTACCAGCACGTACGCCACCACCCGGACACCGAGTCGCTGACGGCGTGGGCGCGGGCGGAGGGCGTGCCGATCATCGGCATCGACAACCTGCCGGGCGCGGTGCCGTTGGAGCGGACCGAGCTGCCGCGCCGGTGTGTGCTGCTGTTCGGCCAGGAGGGCCCCGGGCTGACCGAACAGGCGCGTGAGCACGCCCATATGGTGTGCTCCATCGCCCAGTTCGGCTCGACGCGCTCCATCAACGCGGGCGCCGCCGCGGCCATCGCGATGCACGCGTGGGTGCAGAGGCACGCCGTCGTCCCCGGCTGACGTCCCCCAGCGCCCTCGCGCCCGTGCGCCGCGGCATCAGGCCTGCCTGCGGACCTCCACGACGCGGAACCGGTTGGCCACGAACGCCCCGTCGCACAGGGCCGCGTTGGCAGCCGGGTTGCCGCCCGAGCCGTGGAAGTCGGAGAAGGCGGCCGTCTGGTTGACGTACACCCCGCCCGTCAGGTTGAGCGACAGCTGGGCCGACTCGTCCAGGCAGACGTCCTCCACCGCGCGCTCGACATCGGGCGAGGTCGTGTACGCGCCGACCGTCATGGCGCCCTTGTCGCGGATCGTGCGGCGCAGCAGCTCGACCGCGTCGGCCGTGGAGTCGACCGCGACGGCGAAGGAGACCGGTCCGAAGCACTCCGACAGGTAGACGGCTTCGGCATCCGGCTTCGCCCCGTCGAGCTTGACGATCACCGGGGTGCGCACCACCGCGTCCGGGAACTCGGGGTTGGCCACCTCCCGTGAGGGCAGGGCGACTTCGCCGAGGCCGGACGCTGCTTCCAGGCGGGCCTTCACGTCCGGGTTGACCAGGGCGCCGAGCAGGGCGTTGGCCCGTGCGTCGTCACCGAGGAGGCCGCCGACAGCGGCCGCGAGGTCAGCGACCACCTCGTCGAAGGACTTCGTCCCCGCGTCCGTGGTGATGCCGTCGCGCGGGATGAGCAGGTTCTGCGGGGTGGTGCACATCTGGCCGCTGTACAGGGACAGCGAGAAGGACAGGTTGGCGAGCATGCCCTTGTAGTTGTCGGTGGAGTCGATGACGACCGTGTTGACGCCGGCCTTCTCCGTGTAGACCTGCGCCTGGCGGGCGTTCGTCTCCAGCCAGTCACCGAAGGACGAGGAGCCCGTGTAGTCGATGATCTTGATTTCGGGGCGCACCGCGAGGGTCTTGGCGATGCCTTCGCCGGGCCGCTCGGCCGCCAGCGCCACCAGGTTCGCGTCGAAGCCCGCCTCGGCAAGGACCTCGCGCGCCACCTTCACCGTCATGGCGAGCGGCAGGACGGCGCGCGGGTGCGGCTTGACCAGCACCGGGTTGCCGGTGGCCAGGGAGGCGAACAGGCCCGGGTAGCCGTTCCACGTGGGGAAGGTGTTGCAGCCGATCAGGAGGGCGACGCCGCGCCCGGCCGGCGTGAACGTCTTGGTGAGCTCCAGGGGGTCGCGCTTGCCCTGGGGCTTGGACCAGGCGGCGCTGCCCGAGGGGGTGCGCGTCTGCTCCTGGTAGGCGTACGCGACGGCTTCCAGGCCCCGGTCCTGGGCGTGCGGCCCGCCCGCCTGGAAGGCCATCATGAAGGCCTGGCCGCTGGTGTGCATGACCGCGTGCGCGAACTCGTGGGTGCGCGCGCCGATGCGGGCCAGGATCTCGACGCACACCAGGGCCCGTGTCTCGGGCCCGGCGGCCCGCCAGTCGGCCATGCCGGCCCGCATCGCGGGCAGCAGCACGTCGAGGTCGGCGTGCGGGTACTGGATGCCCAACTCGATGCCGTAGGGCGAGACTTCGCTGCCCGTCCAGTCGTCGGTGCCCGGCTGGTCGAGGTCGAAGCGGCCGTTCAGAAGCGCGTCGAAGGCCGCCTTGCCGTCTTCGGCGCCCGTCTCCCCGTAGGCCTTGGGGTGCTCCGGGTGCGGCGACCAGTACGCACGCGTGCGGATCGCTTCCAGGGCCCCGTCCAGGGTGGGCCTGTGCTTCTCGGTCAGCTGCATGGCGTGCAACTCCTCGTCGAGTCTTCGAGCTGGGCAGGGAGAGCCGGACACCGTTAGAGTAACCGAACGATCGGTCGGGACAAGAGGGCCCGGGGAAACCTGTGGACAACTGCCGGCCACGCCCGCCGGGGCCCCGCCCAAGACCCCCGGTAGGGGGCCCGCCGGGCCCGTGGGCACGCCGTAGGGGAGGATCGCGTTCATGACCGAAACCGCCAGCGCCCGAGCGATCGCGCCGAGCCGTACCGTTGCCGTCGTGGGCGCCGGGACCATGGGGCAGGGCATCGCCCAGGTGGCCCTCCTCGCCGGACACCGCGTGCGGCTTTACGACGCCGTCGCGGGCCGCGCGCGCGAGGCTGCCGACGCCCTCGCCGCACGTCTGGAGCGGCTGGTCGAAAAGGGCCGTCTCGACGGCGCGGCGCGCGACGCCGCGCTGGGCCGCCTGCACCCCGCCGACGGCCTTGCCGAGCTCGCCGACGCGGCGCTCGTCGTCGAGGCCGTCCTGGAACAACTGCCGGTCAAGCAGGAGCTGTTCACCGCGCTCGAGGCGGTCGTGGCCGAGGACTGCCTGCTCGCCACCAACACCTCGTCGCTGTCGGTGACCGCGATCGCCGGGGCGCTCGGACACCCCGGCCGCTTCGTCGGCCTGCACTTCTTCAACCCGGCGCCGCTGCTCCCGCTGGTCGAGGTCGTCAGCGGCTTCGCCACCGACGAGGCGGCCGCGGCCACGGCGTACGAGACGGTGAAGGCCTGGGGCAAGACGCCGGTGCGCTGCGCCGACACCCCCGGGTTCATCGTCAACCGCATCGCCCGCCCCTTCTACGCCGAAGCCTTCGCCGTCTTCGAGGAGCGCGGCGCGGACGCGGCGACCATCGACGCGGTGCTGCGCGAGTGCGGCGGGTTCCGGATGGGCCCCTTCGAGCTGACCGACCTCATCGGGCAGGACGTCAACGAGGCGGTGACGCGTTCGGTGTGGGAGGCCTTCTTCCAGAGCCCCAAGTTCACCCCCTCCCTGGCCCAGCGCCGCCTGGTCGAGTCCGGTCTCCACGGGCGCAAGAGCGGGCGCGGCTGGTACGCCTACGAAGCGCCCGGAGCTGCCACGAAGGAGGCGGTGCGCCCCGAGCCGCACACCGCCGGGCCCGCCGAGGCGCCCGCCGCCGTCACCGTCGTCGGTGACCTGGGTCCGGCCCGCGAGCTCGTCGCGATGATGACCGAGGCCGGCATCGAGGTCACGAGCGTCAACGAGGGCGGCCCTTACATCGAGCTTCCGGGGGATGGACAGCTCGTGCCGGCCGACGGCAAGACGTCCGTGGAGTTCGCGGACGTCGTCTACTTCGACCTCGCCCTCGACTACCGGGGTGCCACCCGTATCGCGCTCTCCGCGAGTGAGGACACCTCCGAGCGCGCCGTCACCGAGGCCGTCGGCCTGTTCCAGAGGCTCGGCAAGGAGGTCAGCGTCATCGGTGACGTACCGGGCATGATCGTCGCCCGTACCGTCGCGATGCTCATCGACTTCGCCGCCGACGCCGTCGCCAAGGGCGTCGCCACTGCCGAGGACATCGACACCGCGATGAGGCTCGGCGTCAACTACCCCCTGGGGCCCGTCGAATGGCACCGGCGTCTGGGCCAGGACTGGGCGTACGACCTGCTCTCGGCTCTCCACGAGCGCTGCCCCACGGGCCGTTACGCGCCCTCGCTCGCGCTCTACCGACAGGCGTACGCCGGCGTGGAGGAGACGGGCTCATGACGACCGCGAAGCGTGACACCTACACGCCCGAGACGCTGCTGACGGTGGCGGTGAGAGTCTTCAACGAGCGGGGCTACGACGGCACGTCGATGGAGCACCTGTCCAAGGCGGCCGGGATCTCCAAGTCGTCCATCTACCACCACGTCACCGGCAAGGAGGAACTGCTGCGCCGGGCCGTGAGCCGCGCCATAGACGGCCTCTTCGGCGTCCTGGACGAGCCGGGGGCCCAGCGCGGGCGCTCCATCGAGCGGGTCGAGTACGTCACCCGGCGTACGGTCGACGTGCTGACGGCGGAACTGCCCTACGTCACGCTGCTCCTGCGTGTCCGTGGCAACACCAGGACCGAACGCTGGGCGATGGAGCGCCGCAGGGAGTTCGACCAGCGCGTCGCCGATCTGCTCAAGGCTGCCGTCGCGGACGGTGATCTCCGCGCCGACCTGGACATCCGTCTTGCGACCCGGCTGCTCTTCGGCATGGTCAACTCCCTGGTGGAGTGGTACCGGCCGCAGCGTGAGGGTGAGGCGGACGGCGCCCAGGTGGCGGACACCGTGGTCAGGATGGCGTTCGACGGGCTGCGGAGCGGTCACTGAGGAGCGGTGCCGTTGACGGGCGCGCGGTGGCGGATCACCACCACCCGCGCTCATGGCCGCCTCGCGCGCGGGGCAGGTGGCCGGCCCTACGCGGGGTCCAGGTCCGTCTCCTCGAACACCAGCAGCGTGCGCGTCGAAAGAACCTCCGGAATGGACTGGATCCGGGTCAGGACGAGTTCGCGCAGGGCGCGGTTGTCGGGTGTGTGCACCAGGAGCAGGACGTCGAAGTCGCCGCTCACCAGGGCGATGTGGGCGGCGCCCGGCAGCTGCCCCAGCTGTTCGCGCACGGTGCGCCAGGAGTTCTGCACGATCTTGAGCGTGATGTACGCGGCGGCGCCCTGGCCCGCCCTCTCGTGGTCCACGCGCGCGGTGAAGCCCTGGATCACGCTGTCCTCGACGAGCCGGTTGATCCTGGCGTAGGCGTTGGCCCGCGAGACGTGTGCCCGCTCGGCGACGGAGCGTATCGAGGCCCGCCCGTCGGTCTGGAGGATGCGCAGGATGGCGTGGTCGATCTCGTCCAGCGGGCGCGCCGGCACCTGTCGTGCGTCGCCGGTGGCCATTTGTTCAGCTGCCATGTCCCCCCGCCTTCCTGTTGTGGACGAGGTGTTCCCATCTCAGGCTGTGGAGAACCGTTTGTCCACAGACTGAGGCAGCCTGTAGCCAAAATGCGTCCACGATCGAACAATCGATAGGTGAGGGGCGTCACAGTCGCGCCCCCGTCCTGGATGTCCCGCTCCCCGACAAGGAGGTGCATTGGCATGACGGTCCAAGAGCTCCCCGGTGCCGCCGCATATCGGCCGACCCCTCCACCCGCCTGGAGGCCGCGCACCGACCCCGCGCCGCTCCTGCCGGACCCCGAGCCCTTCCGGGTCCTGGGCACCGGCGCCGAGCTCGACCGCGCGCTGATGCTGAAGCTGTACGCGGAGCTGGTACGAGGCCGGCGCTACAACGCGCAGGCCACCGCCCTCACCAAGCAGGGCCGCCTCGCCGTGTACCCGTCCTCGACCGGCCAGGAGGCCTGCGAGGTGGCCGCGGCGCTCGCCCTGGAGGAGCGCGACTGGCTGTTCCCCAGCTACCGGGACACCCTCGCCGCCGTCGCCCGGGGCCTGGACCCGACGCAGGCCCTGACGCTGCTGCGCGGTGACTGGCACACCGGCTACGACCCGCGCGAGCACCGCATCGCGCCGCTGTGCACCCCCCTGGCCACCCAGCTCCCGCACGCGGTGGGCCTGGCCCACGCGGCCCGGCTCAAGGGGGACGACGTGGTGGCGCTCGCCCTGGTGGGCGACGGCGGCACCAGCGAGGGCGACTTCCACGAGGCGCTGAACTTCGCGGCGGTCTGGCAGGCCCCGGTGGTCTTCCTGGTCCAGAACAACGGCTTCGCGATCTCGGTGCCGCTCGCCAAACAGACGGCGGCGCCCTCGCTCGCCCACAAGGCCGTCGGCTACGGAATGCCGGGCCGCCTGGTGGACGGCAACGACGCGCCCGCGGTGCACCAGGTGCTCTCGGAGGCCATCGCCCGGGCCAGGCGCGGCGGCGGCCCCACGCTCATCGAGGCCGTCACCTACCGGATGGAAGCGCACACCAACGCCGACGACGCGACCCGCTACCGGGGCTCGGCCGAGGTCGACGCCTGGCGCGACCACGACCCGATCCGGCTCCTCGAGGACGAGCTGACCGCCCGGAGCATCCTCGACGAGGACGGCATCCGCGCCGCCGCCGAAGCCGCCGAGGCCATGGCCGCCACGCTGCGCGAGCGGATGAACGCCGAGCCGGTCCTTGACCCCATGCACCTGTTCACCGACGTATACGCCGAGCAGAACGGCCAACTGCGCGAGCAGGCGGCCCAGTTGCGCGCCGAGCTGGAAGCCGAGGCCCACTGATGGCCACCGCCACCGACCAGGTGACCGCCACCGCCAAGAAGCCCGCCACCATGGCTCAGGCGCTCCAGCGCGCGATGCGCGACGCCATGGCCGAGGACCCCACCGTGCACGTCCTCGGTGAGGACGTCGGCACCCTGGGCGGCGTCTTCCGGGTCACCGACGGCCTCGCCAAGGAGTTCGGCGAGGACCGCTGCACCGACACCCCGCTCGCCGAGGCCGGCATCCTCGGTGCGGCCGTCGGCATGGCCATGTACGGCCTCCGGCCGGTCGTCGAGATGCAGTTCGACGCGTTCGCCTACCCGGCGTTCGAGCAGCTGATCAGCCATGTCGCCAAGATGCGCAACCGCACCCGTGGCGCGATGACGATGCCGCTGGTGGTGCGCGTGCCCTACGGCGGCGGCATAGGGGGCGTGGAGCACCACAGCGACTCCAGCGAGGCCTACTACATGGCCACGCCCGGGCTCCAGGTCGTCACCCCCTCCACCGTGGAGGACGCCTACGGGCTGCTCAGGGCGGCCATCGCCTCCGACGACCCCGTCGTCTTCCTCGAGCCCAAGCGGCTGTACTGGTCGAAGTCCGACTGGTCCCCAGAGGACCCGGCGCCGGTCGAACCCATCGGCAAAGCGGTCGTGCGCCGCACCGGGTCCAGCGCCACACTCATCACCTACGGTCCGTCCGTGCCGGTGTGCCTGGAGGCGGCGGAGGCGGCCCGCGAGGAGGGCTGGGACCTCGAAGTCGTCGACATACGTTCGCTGGTGCCGTTCGACGACGAGACGGTCTGCGCATCGGTGCGCCGCACCGGCCGGGCCGTCGTCGTCCATGAGTCGTCCGGGTTCGGGGGCCCCGGCGGCGAGATCGCGGCCCGCGTCACCGAGCGCTGCTTCCACCACTTGGAGGCGCCCGTGCTGCGGGTCGCCGGATTCGACATTCCGTACCCGCCGCCGATGCTGGAGAAGCACCATCTGCCCGGCGTCGACCGGGTGCTCGACGCGGTGGCGCGTTTGCAGTGGGAGGCGGGGCACTGATGCCGAAGGTCCTGGAGTTCAAGCTGCCCGACCTCGGCGAGGGGCTGACCGAGGCGGAGATCGTGCGCTGGCTCGTCGCGGTGGGCGACGTGGTGGCCGTGGACCAGCCGGTGGTCGAGGTCGAGACGGCCAAGGCGATGGTCGAGGTGCCCTGTCCCTACGGAGGCGTGGTCACCGCGCGTTTCGGCGAGGAGGGCACGGAACTGCCGGTCGGCGCCCCGCTGTTGACTGTCGCGGTCGGAACCTCGGCGGACCAGGAAGTGGACCAGGAGGCGGCTGTGGACGCCGACTCAGCCGAGTCCTCGGAGTACTCGGGCAATGTCCTGGTCGGTTACGGGACGGGGGCGGCCGCCACGAGCCGTCGCGCCCGGGTCAGGCCCGCCACCTCGTTCGCGGCCCCCGCCGCCGCACCGGCGCGGACCGCCGGCACCGCGCGGGCCACGTCGGCGGCCCCGGCTTCGACCCCGGCGCCGGTGCAGGCCACGCCCGTGACAACCGCCCCCGCCAAGGCGCCCGGCCCCGTGCCGGTCATCTCGCCGCTCGTGCGCAGGCTCGCCCGCGAACACGGCCTGGATCTGCGGGAGATGCGGGGCTCAGGGCCCGACGGCCTGATCCTGCGCGCCGACGTGGAGTCCGCGATGAAGGCCCCGGCGCCCGGGACGGCCCCGGCCGCCGACCCGCAGGGCCCCGGGAGTACCGGCCGAGCCGCCGGAGAAGAGCGGATCGCGCTGCGCGGCATCCGGGGCGCGGTCGCCGACAAGCTCAGCCGCAGCCGTACGGAGATCCCCGACGCCACCTGCTGGGTCGACGCCGACGCGACCGAGCTCATGGCGGCCCGCGCCGCCATGAACGCGGCGGGCGGCCCCAAGGTCTCCGTGCTCGCGCTGCTCGCCCGGATCTGCACGGCTGCCCTCGCCCGGTTCCCCGAGCTCAACTCCAGGGTCGATCCGGCGGCCCGGGAAATCGTGCGGCTGCCCGAGGTGCACCTGGGCTTCGCCGCCCAGACCGAACGCGGCCTCGTGGTCCCCGTCGTCCGCGACGCCCACACCCGCGACGTCGAGTCGATCGGCGCCGAACTGGCCCGGCTCACCGAAGCGGCCCGCACGGGCACGCTCACCCCCGGCGAGCTGACCGGCGGCACCTTCACCCTCAACAACTACGGGGTGTTCGGCGTCGACGGCTCCACGCCGATCATCAACCACCCCGAAGCCGCGATGCTGGGCGTCGGCCGCATCATCCCCAAGCCCTGGGTGCACGAGGGTGAACTGGCCGTACGCCAAGTCGTGCAGCTCTCCCTCACCTTCGACCACCGGGTCTGCGACGGCGCCGCCGCGGGCGGCTTCCTGCGCTACGTCGCGGACTGCGTGGAACACCCGGTGGTGCTGCTGCGCACCCTGTAGGACACCCGGCGGGCCGGACGTGCACGGCAGCGGCGGTGAGCGTCCGGCGGCGGCCCATACTCGGAAGATGACCGCGTACGACGCCGCAGCACCGGAGCCCGGGCCCGGGCCCGGCCGGACCTCCGCCGATCGCACGGGCGCCGAGGCCACGCCCGGCGGCGCCGATACCTCCTACGACGCCGTCGTGCTCGCGGGGGGCGCCGCCAGGCGGCTGGGCGGCGCCGACAAACCCGGGCTCAGCGTGGGGGGCCGGGCCCTGCTCGACCGGGTGCTCACCGCCTGCTCCGGTGCCGCGACCACGGTCGTGGTGGGCGGACGGCGGCCCACCACGCGGGCGGTGGCGTGGGCCCGCGAGGATCCCGCGGGCGGCGGACCGCTGGCCGCGCTCGACGCCGGGCTGCGGCACACCACGGCCGGGAGCGTGCTCGTACTCTCGGCCGACCTGCCGTTCCTCGCGACACCGACCGTCGAGGCGCTGGTGCGCGAACTGCGCCGCAGTGGTCGCGAGGCCGTCCTGTGCGTCGACGCCGACGGCCGTGACCAGCCTCTGGTGGCCCTCTACCGGGCCCAACCCCTGCGCCGGGAGCTCGCGTTGCTCGCCCGGGAACACGGCTCGCTCGCCGGGCGGCCACTGCGCCTGCTCACCCGCGCGCTCGACTGCGGCCGCCTGGCAGCGGACCCGCTGGCCTCCTTCGACTGCGACACCTGGGAGGACCTTGCGGCCGCACGGGCGCGGATCAGGGACCATGGGGGCGTGCTGGACGAATGGATCACCGCAGTCAAGGACGAACTCGGCATCGAACTGGACGTGGACACCCGCGTCCTGCTCGACCTGGCCAGGGACGCCGCCCACGGCGTCGCCCGCCCCGCCGCCCCCCTCACCACCTTCCTGGTCGGCTACGCGGCGGCCAAGGCGGGTGGCGCGGGCGAGGACGTGGCGGAAGCCGTCCGCAAGGCCGCCGCACTCGCCAACCGCTGGGCGGCCGAGGCCGAGACCTCCGACGGCCCGAAGAACGACGCGGGATGACGGCCGGGACCCCGGCAGCGGACGACGGCTCCGACGAGGCGCTTGCCCTGCTGCGTGACAGCGGCCCCACGGCACCCCGACGGGACGCCGCGGGCCCGCGACGGGACGAAGCGGCACCCCGACGGGACGCCTCGGCCTCCGGTCGGAACGCGCCGGCCTCCGGTCGGGACGCGCCGGCGGCCAGGGGCCGTGCGGAACAACCGGCATCCGGCGCCCACCGGACCCCTCATCGCCGCGCCGCCCCCTGGGACGAGGCGCGGACCGTGGCCGCGCGGGCGGGCCGTTCCGCGCCGGCCCGCGCCCACCGGGTCACTCTGGACCGGGCTCTGGGTGAGGTCCTGACCGCGCCGCTCACCGCGCTCACCGATCTGCCGTCCTTCGACACCTCCGCCATGGACGGCTGGGCCGTCGCCGGCCCCGGGCCGTGGTCGGTGCAGGACGGGGGCGTCCTCGCCGGGCACGCCGCGCCCGCCCCGCTCGGCGACGGCGAAGCGGTCCCCATCGCCACCGGCGCCCGCATCCCCTCCGGCGCCACGGCGGTGATCCGCAGCGAACACGCCCGCACCGACGAAGCACGCACCGTGCTCCAGGCCGATCGTGTGGTGCTGCACGGCCAGGACATCCGGCCGCGCGGACAGGAGTGCCGCTCGGGCGACGCGCTGCTGCCCGCCGCCGCGCTGGTCACCCCGGCCGTCCTCGGCCTGGCGGCGGCGGCCGGATACGACGAGCTGGACACCGTGCCGAGGCCACGCGTCGAGGTGCTGGTCCTCGGCGACGAACTGCTCACGCAGGGGCTCCCGCACGACGGACTCATCCGGGACGCGCTGGGGCCGATGCTCGGCGTCTGGCTGCGGGCGCTCGGCGCCGACGTCATCGGCACCCGCCGCCTGAAGGACGACGCGGGCGCCCTGCTCGCGGCGGTCACCGGCTCCTCGGCCGACGTCGTGATCACCACGGGCGGTACAGCGGCCGGCCCCGTGGACCACGTTCACCCCGTGCTGCTCAAGGCCGGCGCGGAGCTTCTGGTCGACGGGGTCGCCGTACGGCCGGGGCACCCCATGCTGCTGGCGGGGATCGGGGTGGGCAAGCACTTGGTCGGACTGCCGGGCAATCCGCTTGCCGCGGTCTCCGGCCTGCTCACCCTGGCCGAACCGCTTCTACGTGAACTGGCCCGCCGAACCCGCCCGTTGACCTACACGGCGCCGCTGCGCAACGAGGTGCAGGGGCACCCGTACGACACCCGGCTCGTCCCGGTCGTCCACCGCGCGGAGCACGTCCTGCCGTTGCACTACAACGGGCCGGCGATGTTGCGCGGGGTCGCCGCCGCCGACGGGCTCGCGGTGGTGGCGCCCGGCGGAGCGCGGGCCGGCCAGGAGGTCGAAATCCTGGATCTGCCCTGGTCCCATGTGGGATCGGGCGATGGGTGTTTCACGTGAAACAACGCGTCCTCGCCCGCAACCCCCTGCCAGGAAAGGATGTTTCACGTGAAACTGCCCGGTCATGACGCGATGGCGCGCCAGGCGGGCGAGAATCTGATCACCCGGCGGGTGCAGTTGCCGCGCCGGGTCGTCGACCGGCCCCTGCGCCAGGTCGCCAAGCGGATCCTCATGGCGCTCGCCGTGCTGATACTGACGACGCTCATCGTCTGGATCGACCGCGACGGGTACCACGACAACGCCAACGGCAGGGTCGACTTCCTCGACGCCGTCTACTACGCCACCGTCACGCTCTCCACGACGGGCTACGGCGACATCGTCCCCTACAGCGACAGCGCGCGGCTCACCAACATCCTGCTGGTCACGCCGCTGCGCGTGCTGTTCCTGATCATCCTCGTCGGAACCACTCTCGAAGTCCTCACCGAACGGACCCGCGAGGAGTGGCGGCTCAACCGCTGGAAGGCCCAATTGCGCGAGCACACCGTTGTCATCGGCTTCGGGACGAAGGGCCGCTCCGCGATCCAGACCCTGTGTGCGCGGGGCCTGAGCAAGGAGCAGGTCGTCGTGGTCGATCCGAGCGCGAAAGTGATCGAGGCCGCCAACGCCGAGGGGTTCGCCGGCGTCGTCGGCGACGCCACCCGCAGCGATGTGTTGCTCCGCGCCGAGCTGGGCAGAGCACGGCAGATCGTCATCGCCACCCAGCGCGACGACACCGCCGTCCTGGTGACCCTGACGGCCCGGCAGCTCAACCGGGGCGCCAAGATCGTCGCTGCGGTGCGGGAGGAGGAGAACGCGCCGCTGTTGCGCCAGTCGGGTGCTGACGCCGTCATCACCAGCGCCAGTGCGGCCGGTCGGCTGCTCGGTCTGTCCGTGCTCAGCCCGAGCGCGGGCACCGTGATGGAGGACCTGATCCAGCAGGGCAGCGGGCTGGACATGGTGGAGCGGCCGGTGAAGAAGAGCGAGGTCGGGCGCGGGGTGCGGGAGACCGACGACCTGGTGGTGAGCGTGCTGCGGGGGCACCGGCTGCTGGCGTACGACGACGCGAAGGCGAGCCCGCTCCAGCTCACGGACCGGCTCATCACGATCGTACGGGCCGGTGGCGCGCCTGTTGAAGGACGGGCGCAGTAGCGTCCGGCGCGCCCGTTGTGGGGCGGGCGGAGTAGCGTCGGCCGTATGTATGCGATCACGATTCCTGAGCCGGGCGGTCCCGAGGCGCTGGTCTGGGCCGAGGTCCCCGATCCCGTACCGGGCGAGGGCGAAGTCCTCGTCGAGGTGGCCGCGGCCGCCGTCAACCGTGCCGATGTGCTGCAACGCCAGGGCTTCTACAACCCGCCCGCCGGGGCGTCCCCCTACCCGGGCCTGGAGTGCTCCGGGCGGATCGCCGCGCTGGGCCCGGGTGTGTCCGGATGGAGCGTCGGCGACGAGGTGTGCGCGCTGCTGAGCGGCGGCGGCTACGCGCAGAAGGTGGCGGTGCCGGCCGGGCAGCTGCTGCCGGTGCCCGAGGGCGTAAGCCTCACCGAGGCGGCGGCCCTGCCCGAGGTGGTCTGCACCGTGTGGTCGAACGTGTTCATGGTGTCCCACCTGCGCCCGGGCGAGACGCTGCTCGTGCACGGCGGGTCCAGCGGGATCGGCACGATGGCGATCCAGCTCGGCAAGGCGATCGGCGCCAAGGTGGCGGTCACGGCGGGCGGCCCGGCCAAACTGGAGCGCTGCGCGGAACTCGGCGCGGACATCCTGATCGACTACCGCGAACAGGACTTCGTGGACGAGGTGGCGAAGGCCACGGACGGCGTCGGTGCCGACGTCATCCTCGACATCATGGGCGCCAAGTACCTGGAGCGGAACGTGCGGGCGCTCGCGGTCAACGGCCGTCTCGCGGTGATCGGTCTTCAGGGCGGCGCCAAGGGCGAACTGAACCTGGGCGCGCTCCTCACCAAGCGGGCCGCGGTCACCGCGACCTCGCTGCGGGGCCGGCCCGCGTCGGAGAAGGCCGCGATCGTGGCGGCGGTGCGCGAGCACGTGTGGCCGCTCATCACCGGGGGTGGCGTACGGCCCGTGGTGGACCGGACGCTGCCGCTCTCGGACGCCGCCGAGGGGCACCGGGTGCTCGAGTCCTCCCAGCACATCGGAAAGGTCCTGCTGACGGCGTGAACGCGATGAGGGGGCGCCCTGAGGCGCCCCCTCACTCCATGACGGGTTCGTGTACCCCGTGGCCGCACCGGCCCGCACGGGGGCCGGCCCGCACGGTTCCCGGCGCGGCGGTCGCCGGTTTACAGATACGGGCCCGAGCGGGCACCCGCGTGCGGGCCGCCCTCGTCGTCCTCGTCGTGCGACACCCCGGGCGGCAGCGCGCGGCGCATCTGCTCCAGCTGGGCGCGGGCCGCCATCTGCTGAGCGAACAACGCCGTCTGAATGCCGTGGAAGAGACCTTCGAGCCACCCCACCAACTGGGCCTGGGCGATGCGCAGTTCGGCCTCGGAGGGAATCGCCTCCTCGGTGAACGGCAGGGAAAGACGCTCCAGTTCCTCCACCAGCTCGGGCGCCAGACCGTCTTCGAGTTCCTTCACGGACGAGGCGTGAATGTCCTTCAGGCGTACGCGGCTCGCTTCGTCGAGAGGAGCCGCGCGGACTTCCTCAAGGAGCTGCTTGATCATGCTGCCGATCCGCATGACCTTCGCCGGCTGTTCGACCATCTCTGTCACCGGGACCTCGCGGGACTCGTCGTCTCCACCGCCGATGGCCATACCGTCCTGGCCTACGACCAGGATGTGGGGGCTCTCCGGCGACTTATCGTTCCTCGGCATCTCCATGCCGCCCATTCTCTCGCACACGTGCCTCACATCACGTTGTGCCCCCGGCAAGGAGTGATCCACCGCCCGGAGAGCGGCGATTCCCGTCGCGTGGACGGTGTTTCACGTGAAACAGCGCCCGGCATCAGTGCCGACTGTTCCGCGTCCCTCGATCGGCGTACCGAGGCCCTTTCACGGCCTGCGCAGGCGCAGGGCCAGAAAGCCGAGCCCCAGCCCGGTCAGCGCCAGGCCCGCCCCCAGCGACAGAACGTGGAAACGCAGATCGGAGTCGGTGGACAGGGCTTGGGGCGACTGGCGGCGCGGGAGGCGGGGGCGGGCCGGGGCGGCCGTGGGAGTGGGAGCCGGCGGGGGCGAGGGCCGTGCGGTGTCCGGAGCGGGAATGCGGGCCGGGGGCCGCGGCGGCGTCTCGTCCAGGGCCGGGGTCAGGGGGTCGGAGGCGTCGGCGACGGAGGGGTACTGGGCGTCGATCCGGCCCGGCCGCGTCCGGCCCACGCCCGCCCGGCTGCCCGCGAGGTGCTGGTCGTCGAAGGACGCACGCGGTGAGGGCGAGGTCGCGGAGGGGCTGACGGAGGGCGAGGCGCCGGCGGACGGGGAGGCGGACGGGCTGGACGTCGGGTCGCCTACGGCGGCCGCGTGCGGCGGGGGCGTCAGGAGCAGCGCTGCCGTCAGTGACACGGCCGCCGTGAGTGACCGGATCCCTGGAGCCATGGCAGGGGCCCCTTCCCGTACGGATGCGCGAGCCTGAGGTGGCCGAATCAGCGTCACACGGGGCTAGTTGTGCGGCATCCCGGGAGCGGCAGCGGTGCGCCGAATGGGAGGCACGTCCCGCGCGGCGGGCGTCCCGTCCGGTGCGTCCCGGGTGACGGACGCGGCGTACTCCGCCGGCACACGACGAAGCCCGGCGCCAGGGGCGCCGGGCCTCATGTGCGGGCGGTGTCCGGTTACTGCCCGGGCGGGTTGCCCGAGGAGATCTGGATCGTGAACTGCGCGTTCTTCTTGTCCACGTCCACGCCGGCCGCGGGGAACTGGCTGACGACCACGTCCTGGCCCCACTGCGCGCTGTCGACGGTCTCGGTGTTGACCTTCCAGCCCGCCGCCTGGATGCAGGACTTCACCGACAGGACGTCCTTGTAGGAGAAGTCCGGCGCCTGGACCTTGCCCGGGTCGAGCGTGGAGATCTGGGGCGCGGTGCACTTCGCGGCGTCCATCGTGCGGAACCGGTCAGGGCCCTTGTGGTTCGCGGCGTTCGCGGAGCTGCTGGCCTTGGCGTCGCCGCCGCCCGAGTCGTCCTTGTTCATCACGACCATGGTGACGAGGCCACCGACCGCGAGCAGCGCCACCGCGATCGCGCCCACGATGACCGGAGTGTTCCCCTTGGAGCCGCCGGAAGAGGCCGGCGCGGTCTGGGCCGGGGACATCGCGTACGGCGGCGGCGTCTGGGAGGCGACCGGGGTGGCCTGCTGCGGGTACCCGTAGGACGGCTGCGCCTGGGGCGTCGGGGCCGGGGTGGGCGGCCCGTAGGGGCTCGCCTGGTACGGCGTCTGCACGCTGCCCGGCAGGCCTTGCGCGGCCTGCGAGTCGAGTGGCGGGAAGACCGTCGCGCCGACGCCCGCGCCGCTGGAGAGGGGGCCGCCGCCGGTGATGACCGGGGCCGCGCCCAGCTGGCCGGACGAGGTGATCCGCAGGATCTCGTCCTGCATGGCCTGGGCGCTCGGGAAGCGCTCGTTCGGGTTCTTCCTCAGGGCGCGGGCCACCAGCGCGTCCATGGCCGGGGTGATCGACCGGTTGACCGAGGAGGGCGCGACCGGCTCCTCCTGGACGTGTGCGTACGCGATCGCCAGCGGGGAGTCCGCGTCGAAGGGGATGCGCCCGGTCAGGAGCTGGAAGAGCATGATGCCGACCGAGTACAGGTCGGAGCGGGCGTCCACGCCCCGGCCGAGTGCCTGCTCGGGCGAGAGGTACTGGGGGGTGCCGACGACCATGCCGGTCTGGGTCATGGAGGTGACGCCGGACTGCATGGCGCGGGCGATGCCGAAGTCCATCACCTTGACGATGCCGCGCTTGGTCATCATCACGTTGCCCGGCTTGATGTCCCGGTGCACCAGGCCCATCTCGTGGCTGACCTCGAGGGCGGCCAGCACGTCCGCGGTCACCTTGAGCGCCTTGTCGGCCGGCATCGCGCCGTACTGCTGCGTGTCCCGGTGCAGCGTCGAGCCCAGCGGCTCGCCCTCCACGTACTCCATGACGATGTACGGCATGACGCCGTCACCACCGGCGGTGGAGCCGTTGAACATCACGGTGTCCTCGCCGGTGTCGAAGACGGAGACGATGTTGGTGTGCTGAAGCTTGGCGACCGCCTGAGCCTCGCGGCGAAAGCGCTCGCGGAAGGACTGTTCCCGGCCGAGTTCGGTGTGCAGCGTCTTGATCGCGACCTGGCGGTCGAGCGCGGAGTCGTACGCGAGGTACACCGAGGCCATTCCGCCCTCGCCGAGGAGGTCGCGCAGCTGGTAGCGCCCGCCCGCGATGGAACCGCCCGCATAGCGGCCGTGTGCGCCGTCCTGGCTCATGACTGTGCGTCCCCCTTGGCCCGGTGGCCAGTGCTGATCCTCGATTTTTTCAGGCCAAGTCTGCCCGAGGGGTCAGTCACGTCAAGCCGCATGCCCGTTCCGTGACCGTACGCACGGGAAGAGACTCGCAAGCGTTACAGGAATGGCATCGAAAGCGTACGAGATTTGCATGGGTACACGTGGAACCGATGGGATGGCCGGTCCATCCCGCACCGGGGCCTCGCGCCAACGCTGTAGCGTGCACTACTGCACAACCAGCGGATGAGTACGACGGAAGACCCGTAAGAAGACCGCGGACGCGGCCAGATACGACGGCGAGGACTGATGGCACCCGAACCCGACGGAAACGGCGCCGGGATGGCCGATGGGCAGGACCACGAGTCGTGGGTCGGCGGCCTCGTCGGCGACGGCCGTTACCGCCTCACCCACCGGCTGGGCCGCGGCGGCATGGCGGAGGTGTTCGCCGCGGAGGACGTGCGCCTGGGGCGCACCGTCGCCGTCAAGCTGCTCCGCGCCGATCTCGCCGAGGACCCGGTGTCCAAGGCGCGCTTCACGCGTGAGGCGCAGTCCGTGGCCGGACTCAACCACCACGCGGTGGTGGCGGTGTACGACTCCGGCGAGGACTTCGTGGGCGGCCAGACCGTCCCGTACATCGTCATGGAGCTCGTCGAGGGCCGCACCATCCGCGACCTGCTGATCGACGCGGACGCCCCGCCGCCGGAGCAGGCGCTGATCATCGTCTCCGGGGTGCTCGAAGCGCTCGCGTACTCGCACCAGCACGGCATCGTGCACCGTGACATCAAGCCCGCCAACGTGATCATCACCGAAACCGGCGCGGTCAAGGTGATGGACTTCGGCATCGCGCGCGCCCTGCACGGCGCCCAGTCGACTATGACGCAGACCGGCATGGTCATGGGCACCCCGCAGTACCTCTCGCCCGAGCAGGCGCTCGGCAAGGCCGTCGACCACCGCTCCGACCTGTACGCGACCGGCTGTCTGCTGTACGAACTCCTCGCGCAGCGGCCGCCGTTCGTCGGTGAGACACCGTTGTCGGTGGTCTACCAGCACGTCCAGGACATGCCGGTGCCGCCGTCCCAGGTGGCCCATGTCGCGCCGCCGGAACTCGACGGCCTCGTCATGCGTTCTCTGGCCAAGGACCCGGACGACCGTTTCCAGTCCGCCGAGGAGATGCGCGGCCTGGTCCAGTACGGGTTGCAGATGCTCCAGGCGCAGGGCGGCCATACCGGCACCTGGAACACCGGCCCGGTCGAGATGATGCACGAGGGCCCCCGCACCCCGGCGATGGGCATGGCCGGGGCCACCGCGGCCATGAGCCACCCGGTGCACGGGGACACCTCGCAGTTCGGCGGTCCGATCCTGCCGCCGTCCAACCCGGACGACGGCGGATACGACGGCTACGGCCACGGCGCTCCCAAGCGCAGCGGCTCGGGCAAGATGGTGCTGTTCGTGGTCCTCGCCATCGTCGCGATCGCGGTGGGCGTCGCCTTCGCGCTGAAGGCCACGCAGGACACGGGCGGCAGCTCCGGCGGCGGCGGGGGCACGACCTCGAACTCCCCGAAGACCTCGCCCTCGGCGCCCGCGTCGGACAACCCGCCCACGCCGGACACGCCGGGCACCAGCCAGGGCCAGTCCTACAGCAGCAGCACCAACGGCAACGGCGAGTCCCCCTCGCGCCACCGTTCGCGCTCCGCCTCGCCGTCCCCCAGCAAGTCGCAGGCCTCGCACTCGCCGGGGACCGACCAGGGCACGACGTCGGGGACGAGTGAGGGTACGGATACGCAGGGCACCACCTCCGGCAACGAGGGCACCACCGCCGGCAACACGGGCACGACGAGCGGCAACACGGGGACCACCGCCGGCAACACCGGCACCTCCACGGGTACCACCGCCGGCAACACCGGCACCACCGCCGGCAACACGGGCACCACGGCGGGCACCACGGGCACGACCCACGGCAGCACCGCGGGCAACACCGGAACCTCCAGCGGCCCGGGCGGCAGCAAGCCCCCCGCCAACAACTGACCTCACCCCGCGAACGCCTCGCACACCGCCTCGTACTCGCGGGTCCACCAGACCGCCAGGGCCGACGCCGCAGGAAACTGCGGGTCGGCCCTGCGGTCGTGCAGCTGGTAGCGCCAGCGCAGGATCCAGAAGTCGTTCAGGCGCTCCCACCACACCCGGTGCACGGCGGCCGCCAGCTCCTCGGCGTCGGCCCCGGCCGCCTGCCGGTAGGCGCGCGCGTAGGCCCGTACCTTGGCCAGCTCCAGCTCGCCCGAGGGGCGGACGAAGAAGATCACGGCGGCCCGTACCGCCTCCTCGGCGCGGGGCTGCACGCCGAGCCGGTCCCAGTCGACGATCGCGGCGGGCTCGGCCGAGCGTCCCTCGCCCCGGTACAGCAGGTTCAGCGGGTGGAAGTCGCCGTGCACCCAGGCGCCGGTGGCGGGGGCCGGCGGGCGGCGGTGGGCGTGTTCGCCCAGCAGCACCCGCCGCTCCAGGAGGCGGTGTTCGGCGAGTTCGTCGAAGGCGTCGCGCGGCCGGTGCCTGCGGGCGCGCGCCACCAGGTCGTCGATGAGCGCGAGGCTGTCGGCCGGGTCGGCGCCGTGGTGTTCGCTCCGTGGCACGTCGGGTTCCATCACCTGGGCCAGGCAGGTGTGGGTGAGGCCGAGCAGCGCGCCGAGCCGGCGGGATTCCACGGCGCAGAGCTGGGCGCCGTCGCGGTGGCGGCCCTGCACCCAGGGGTGCAGGGCGTAGCAGTGCCCGCCGATCACCGCGACGGTGTCGCCCTGGGCGTCGGGGACGGGCGGGGCGACGGGGACGCCGAGGGTCTGGAGGCGTTCGGTGGCGCGGTGCTGGCGGGCGATGGCCACGTGGTCGCCGTCCAGGTGGTGCTTGAGGAAGTAGTCGCCGCGGGTGGTGGCGAGGCGGTAGCCGCGGTTCAGCAGGCCCTGGGCGACGCGTTCGCAGGAAAGCGGCTCACCGGGGGCTTCGTAGCGGCGCAGCAGATCGCCCACGGGTGGAGTTGCAGATGAGCGCGGCACTCGTCAGATGTTAGATCACGCAGCGTGTCGGGGCGGACGCTCTGTGGAGTAGTCCAGCGAATGGACGGTGACGAACTGGGGTTCGATACGCATGTACACCGGGTCGAAGGGCTCGCCGTCCGCCGCGCGGGGCGGCGGGCCGAACAGCGCCAGTTCGCCCGCGGTCGGCTCGCAGGGCTCCGCGGTGCCGGTGAACTGCACCGACCACAGGTGCTCGGCACCGGAGTTGAGGTTGTCCGCGCCGTAGGCGACCACGCTGCCGAGGCAGGCCTGGTGGTAGCCGAAGCCCGCGTGCAGCCGCAGCAGGACCCCGCCGCCGGTGACGACGTGGCGGGCCGGGGCGACGAACGGCAGGGCGTGCAGGCTCGTGGCCACCCGGCCGTAGCGGACGCGGCCGAGCAGGTCGATGGCGCGGGCTGCTTCCTCGGAGGACATGCCCCCTACTTTTGCGTGGGCGCGGCGGCCTGCGGAAGAGCTGGGGGCCCCGTGCGGCCGGGCCGTAGGTCCCGGAAATCCCCGGGGGGCCGGGGCCCGGAGCCCTCGCGGGCCCGGGCTTTCAGTGCTGCTTCTCCGCCTGGATCCGGGCCACGTAGGCGGCGGCCTGGGAGCGGCGCTCCATGCCCAGTTTGGCGAGCAGCGACGAGACGTAATTCTTGATCGTCTTCTCGGCGAGGTGCAGGCGCTCGCCGATCACGCGGTTGGTCAGGCCCTCGCCGATCAGGTCGAGGATCTTGCGCTCCTGGTCGGTGAGGTTGGCCAGGCGGTCGTCCCCCTTGCTGCGGCCCCCGTCGCGCAGCCGCTCCAGGACGCGGGCGGTGGCCACCGGGTCCAGCAGCGATTTCCCGGCCGCCACGTCGCGCACGGCGGTCAGGAGCTCGCTGCCGCGGATCGCCTTGAGGACGTAACCCGAGGCGCCGGCCATGATCGCGTCGAATAGGGCCTCGTCGTCGGCGAACGAGGTGAGCATCAGGCATTTGATGTCCTCGTCCCGGGAACGGATCTCGCGGCAGACCTCGACGCCGCTGCCGTCCGGCAGGCGCACGTCGAGCACGGCGACATCGGGGCGGGTGGCCAGGATCCGGCTCACGGCCTCGGCGGCGGTGCCGGCCTCGCCGACCACTTCGATGTCGTCCTCGACGGACAGCATTTCGTGGACGCCGCGACGGACCACCTCGTGGTCGTCGAGCAGGAATACGCTGATTTTGCCTGTTTCGAGCACGGAATCAGTCTCACACATTCATCCGAAGCACGCCGAAGGGTGCCATAAGTGACCCCTTCCCGAACCTGCGTGACCGGGATAACGTGCCGTTGTTCCGGCGGACTGCAAGGCTGTGACCAGCGGCTGTTCCCCACTTTCTGGATTTACTTGGAAATCCAAGCAAAATCGCAGGTCAAGTGGGGTTTCGCAGTAATGCGCAGCACTGGGTAACGTGCCTTTGACAGGGCGCTCGCCGGGGCACCTGTCACGCCTGATCCCCGGCCGAGCGCACACACCCCGTGCACTTGAGACGGACAGGCGAGCCTCCCCCAAGCTCCGGACGAGCCGGGGGGACCCCCAGGCTCACCGGCGAACCCGGGAGCCGGACAGACGGAGGAGCACGCACGTGACCGTGGAGAGCACTGCCGCGCGCAAACCGCGACGCAGCAGCAAGCGCACCGCCGGCGCCGGCGCGAAGAAGACGGCCGCCGAGCCCCAGCTCGTACAGCTGCTGACGCCCGAGGGCGAGCGCGTCGAGCACCCTGATTACGACGTCGACCTGAGCGCCGAGGAACTGCGCGGCCTCTACCGCGACATGGTGCTGACCCGCCGGTTCGACGCCGAGGCCACCTCGTTGCAGCGCCAGGGCGAGCTGGGCCTGTGGGCCTCGCTGCTGGGCCAGGAGGCCGCGCAGATCGGCTCCGGGCGTGCGCTGCGGGACGACGACTACGTCTTCCCGACCTACCGCGAGCACGGTGTCGCCTGGTGCCGCGGCGTCGACCCGACGAATCTGCTCGGAATGTTCCGCGGCGTCAACCACGGCGGCTGGGACCCGAACTCCAACAATTTCCATCTGTACACGATCGTGATCGGCTCCCAGACGCTGCACGCGACCGGGTACGCGATGGGTGTCGCCAAGGACGGCGCGGACAGCGCGGTGGTCGCCTACTTCGGCGACGGCGCGTCCAGCCAGGGCGACGTCGCGGAGGCCTTCACCTTCTCCGCCGTCTACAACGCCCCCGTCGTGTTCTTCTGCCAGAACAACCAGTGGGCGATCTCCGAGCCCACCGAGAAGCAGATGCGCGTCCCGCTCTACCAGCGCGCCCAGGGCTTCGGCTTCCCCGGCGTGCGGGTCGACGGCAACGACGTGCTGGCCTGCCTCGCCGTGACCAAGGCCGCCCTTGAGCGGGCCCGGCGCGGTGAAGGACCCACCCTGGTCGAGGCGTTCACCTACCGGATGGGCGCGCACACCACCTCCGACGACCCGACGAAGTACCGGGCCGACGAGGAGCGCGAGGCCTGGGAGGCCAAGGACCCGATCCTGCGCCTGCGCGCCTACCTGGAGAACGCGGGCCACGCGGACGCCGCGTTCTTCGAGGAGCTGGAGACCGAGTCGGAAACGCTCGGCAAGCGGGTGCGTGAGGCGGTGCGCGCCATGCCGGACCCCGAGCCGATGGCGATCTTCGAGAACATCTACGCCGACGGCCACGCGCTGGTCGACGAGGAGCGCGCCCAGTTCGCCGCCTACCAGGCGTCGTTCTCGGACGGGGAGGGCAACTAGCCATGGCCGTACAGAAGTTGCCGATCGCCAAGGCGATCAACGAATCGCTGCGCAAGGCCATGGAGGACGACCCCAAGGTCCTCATCATGGGCGAGGACGTCGGCAAGCTCGGCGGTGTCTTCCGGGTCACCGACGGCCTGTTCAAGGACTTCGGCGAGGACCGGGTCATCGACACCCCGCTCGCGGAGTCCGGCATCGTGGGCACCGCGATCGGTCTGGCCCTGCGCGGCTACCGGCCCGTCGTGGAGATCCAGTTCGACGGGTTCGTCTTCCCCGCGTACGACCAGATCGTGACCCAGCTCGCCAAGATGCACGCCCGCGCGCTCGGCAAGATCAAGATGCCGGTCGTCGTGCGCATCCCCTACGGCGGCGGCATCGGCGCGGTCGAGCACCACAGCGAGTCCCCCGAGACGCTGTTCGCGCACGTCGCGGGTTTGAAGGTGGTCAGCCCCTCCAACGCGTCCGACGCGTACTGGATGATGCAGCAGGCCATCCGGAGCGACGACCCGGTGATCTTCTTCGAGCCGAAGCGGCGCTACTGGGACAAGGGTGAACTCGACACGGAGGCCACCCCCGGTCCGCTGCACGAGGCCCGCACCGTACGCGACGGTTCGGACCTCACGCTGGTGGCGTACGGCCCCATGGTGAAGGTCTGTCTTGAGGCGGCGGCCGCCGCGCAGGAAGAGGGCAAGTCGATCGAGGTCGTGGACCTGCGCTCGATGTCGCCCATCGACTTCGACGCCGTGCAGGCGTCCGTCGAGCGGACGCGGCGCCTGGTCGTGGTCCACGAGGCGCCGGTCTTCTACGGCGCCGGAGCGGAGATCGCCGCCCGGATCACCGAACGGTGCTTCTACCACCTGGAGGCCCCGGTGCTCCGGGTCGGCGGCTACCACGCCCCGTACCCGCCGGCGCGCCTGGAGGAGGAGTACCTGCCGGGCCTCGACCGGGTGCTCGACGCCGTCGACCGCTCGCTGGCGTACTGAGGGAATGGTCGTGACGACAATGACGCAGAACGCAGCCCGCTACCGCGAGTTCAAGATGCCGGACGTCGGCGAAGGACTCACCGAGGCGGAAATCCTCAAGTGGTACGTGCAGCCCGGTGACACCGTCACCGACGGCCAGGTGGTGTGCGAGGTCGAGACCGCGAAGGCGGCCGTCGAACTGCCCATCCCCTACGACGGTGTGGTGCGCTCGCTGCACTTCGAGGAGGGCGTGACGGTGGACGTGGGCACGTCCATCATCACCGTGGACGTGGCCCCCGGCACCGAGGAGCCCCCGGCGCCCGCCCCGGCCGCCGAGCCCGCCCCGGTGGCCGAGGAGGAGGCGCCCAAGGGCCGCCAGCCCGTGCTCGTCGGCTATGGGGTCTCCGAGGCCTCCACCAAGCGCCGCCCGCGCAAGGGGACCCCCGTCCCCGAGCAGGCCCCGGCCGAGGCGCTGCGCGCCGTGCAGACCGAGCTGAACGGTCAGGTGCCCGCGCCCGCCCGCCCGCTCGCCAAGCCCCCGGTGCGCAAGCTCGCCAAGGACCTCGGCATCGACCTCGCCACCGTGGTGCCCACCGGCCCCGACGGCATCGTGACCCGCGAGGACGTGCACGCGGCGGCGACGCCCGCGCCGACGGCCCCGGTGGGAGCCGCCGCTGTTTCACGTGAAACAACGCCCGCCGCCCAGCCGGTCGTTCAGGGTGGCGAGGCCCGCGAGACGCGCATCCCCGTCAAGGGCGTACGCAAGGCGACGGCGCAGGCCATGGTCGGCTCGGCGTTCACGGCGCCCCACGTCACGGAGTTCGTGACGGTCGACGTGACGCGGACGATGAAGCTGGTCGAGGAGCTGAAGGCCGACAAGGACATGGCGGGCCTGCGGGTCAACCCGCTGCTCCTGATCGCCAAGGCGCTCCTGGTGGCGATCAAGCGCAACCCGGACGTCAACGCCTCGTGGGACGAGGACAACCAGGAGATCGTGCTCAAGCACTATGTGAACCTGGGTATCGCGGCGGCCACCCCGCGCGGTCTCATCGTCCCGAACATCAAGGACGCGCACGCCAAGACCCTGCCGCAACTGGCCGAATCGCTTGGCGAGTTGGTGTCGACCGCGCGCGAGGGCAAGACCTCGCCGGCGGCGATGTCCGGCGGCACGGTGACCATCACCAACGTCGGCGTGTTCGGCGTGGACACCGGGACCCCGATCCTGAACCCGGGTGAGGCCGCGATCCTCGCGGTCGGCGCGATCAAGCTCCAGCCGTGGGTGCACAAGGGCAAGGTCAAGCCGCGCCAGGTCACCACGCTCGCGCTCTCCTTCGACCACCGCCTGGTCGACGGCGAGCTCGGCTCGAAGGTGCTCGCCGATGTGGCGGCGGTCCTCGAGCGGCCCAAGCGGCTCATCACCTGGGCCTGACGCCGTCCGGCAACACCGTTGCCCCCGGCGCCGGTTGCGCCCGCGGCCCCCGATGCGTACCCGTACGGAACCACCAGCATCCGTACCCGTACCCGCCGGGGGCCGCGGCGCGTCCACCCCGGCAGAAGCGATGGCCACGGGTGGACAAGGGGAGGGGGCCGGGCGGACAGTGGGGTGAGGGAACGTGAGCGCCGCTCGGCCGCCCTGTGTCATGGAGTCGTTCATGTCGACCTACGCCCGCACCTCACTGCGCACCCGTCTGCGCCCCGCGATCGCCGTCGCCGCCCTCGCCGGAGCCCTCCTCACCCCTGCCGCCGCCTGCGCCGCCACCTCGACGGGCGGGGCGCCCGCCGCCACCGCGTCCTCGGCCGCCGGCCGCCACGACCGGGGCTGCACCGTTACCCAGAGCCGTTCCATCGGTGCCGGCACGACCGCCGTGACGAGCATGAGCCCGAGCGGCCCCACCGTCACCTTCCAGGACGGCCCCGGCACCCCGGTCCCCTCGCTCGGTAAGCTCGACCGCGCGCACCCCAAACTGCCCGCGTCGGCCGGCATCTACGTCGAGATCCTGAACCCCTACGGTGCCGCCCCGCAGCTCAAGTCCAAGGTGGAGGGCGGCGCGGGAGCCTCGTACGCCATCCAGAAGTTCCCCGCGCTGCCCAAGGGCTGCGCGCTGAACGGCGCCGGGGCCGCCAAGACGCCGTCCTCCGCGCCCTCGGCCGCCGCACCGGGCCAGACCTCGGTCGTGCCGAAAGGCGCCGTCGCGGCGGGCCCCGAGTTCACCACGCGGCCTTAAGGAACTGGCGCCTCCAGAAACCACCGTCCCGCGATCCGGACGGTGGTTTCTGTTGCACCCCTGTTGTATCTATCCTGTGCGCATGCCTGCCGCCCCCGCTCCCGCCGCCAAGCGGCCCGCCGCTGCCGACCGTGTCTACTTCCACGTCAAGCAGGCGGTGCTCGACCGCCGCTACGAGGGCGGCACGCTGCTCACCGAGGGCGAGCTGGCCGAGGCCGTCGGGGTCTCGCGCACGCCGGTGCGCGAGGCGCTGCTCAAGCTAGAGGTGGAAGGGCTGATCAAGCTCTATCCGAAGAAGGGCGCCCTCGTGCTCGCCGTCTCCGCGCAGGAGACCGCCGACGTGGTCGAAACCCGCCTGCTCGTCGAGGAGTTCGCGGTACGCAGGGCCGTGCCCGCGCCCGGCCGCCTGCTCGCCCGGCTCCAGGAACTGCTCGCCGAGCAGAAGGCGCAGGCCGCCGCCGGGGACCTCGCGGCCCTCGCGGTCTCCGACCGGTGCTTCCACGCCGAGATCGTGCGCAACGCGGGCAATGAGATCCTGGCCCGTCTCTACGACCAGATGCGCGACCGTCAGCTGCGCATGGGCGTCGCCGTCATGCACGCCCAGCCCGACCGCGTGGCCAAGAACATCGCCGAGCACGAGGAGATGCTGGCCGCGATCAGGGACGGCGACGGCGAGCGCGCAGCGCACTGTGTGCGCCAGCACCTGAGCTGGGTCAGGGTCCTGGTCAGGGGGGACGACCGATGAGCTCCGCCGCACTGCCTGCGCCGGCGCCGCAGCCGCTCGGCGGGCGCAGGGCCGCCTTCGTGTGGGGCATAGGCGTCGGCGTCTACTTCGTCGCCGTCATCTTCCGCACCTCGCTCGGCGTCGCGGGCCTGGACGCCGCCGACCGCTTCCACGTCAACGCCTCGGCGCTGTCCACCTTCTCCATACTCCAGCTCCTGGTGTACGCGGGGATGCAGATACCCGTCGGCCTCATGGTCGACCGGCTCGGCACCAAGAAGGTCCTGGTGCTCGGGACCGTCCTGTTCACCGTCGGACAGCTCGGCTTCGCCCTGTCCCCCTCGTACGCCACCGCGCTCGCCTCCCGGGCGCTGCTCGGCTGCGGCGACGCGATGACGTTCATCAGCGTCCTGCGGCTCGGCTCACGCTGGTTCCCCGCCAAGCACGGCCCGATGATCGGGCAGGTCGCCGCGTTGTTCGGGATGGCGGGCAACCTGGTGTCCACGCTCGTCATCGCCCGCGCCCTGCACGGCGTCGGCTGGACCCAGACCTTCGCGGGCAGCTCGCTGGCCGGGGTCGCCGTCCTGGTCCTGCTCCTGCTCTTCCTGCGCGACCACCCCGAGGGCCACGAACCGCCGCCCGCACACCACGCCGGGGCCGCCTTCGTACGCCGTCAGATCGCCGAGTCGTGGCGCGAGCCCGGCACCCGGCTCGGGATGTGGGTGCACTTCACCACGCAGTTCCCCGCGATGGTGTTCCTGCTCCTGTGGGGCATGCCCTTCCTCGTGGAGGCGCAGGGCCTGGACCGGGGAACGGCCGGGGGGCTGCTGACCCTGGTGGTGCTCTCCAACATGGTGATCGGCCTCGTGTACGGGCAGCTCATAGCCCGCCACCACGCGGCCCGGCTGCCGCTGGCGCTCGCCACCGTGGGGGTGACCGCGCTCCTGTGGGCCGCCACCATCGCGTATCCGGGTACGCACGCGCCGATGTGGCTGCTCGTCACCCTGTGCCTGGTGCTCGGCGCCTGCGGGCCCGCCTCGATGATCGGCTTCGACTTCTCGCGGCCCGCCAACCCGCCCGAACGTCAGGGCACCGCGTCCGGTATCACCAACATGGGCGGTTTCATCGCCTCCATGACGACGCTGCTCGCGGTGGGCGTCCTGCTGGACGCGACCGGGGACAACTACCGGATCGCGTTCTCCTCGGTGTTCTTCCTGGAAGCCCTCGGACTCACCCAGATCCTGCGCCTGCGCGCGCGGGCCCAGCGCCGCGAGCGGGACCGGCACGTGGCGAGCCGGGTCGAAGCGGTGCACGTGCCGGTGTAGCGGGCCGCGCGGGCCCCCGCAGCCCCGGCCTACGGCGTGACCGCGAACTCCCGCAGGATGGCGTCGGCCAGCTCCTGGTCGCCTTCCGTCTTGACGCGGTCCACCACCGCGTGCGGACGGACCCGGCCGCACGCCAGGCGCAGGAACGTCTCCCAGTCCATGGCGAGGGTGACCAGCGGGCCGAGCGAGGGCGCGCCGTCGATGGTGCCCCGGCCCTCCGCGTCGACCCGTACCGTACGCAGGAATTCGAGCGGGCCGTGGATGTCGAAGACGACCGCCGAGTTCGGCGGGGCGCCGGCGTTCTTCGCGACGACCTTCGGCAGCGTGTGCAGCAGGATGTCGCGGGCCACGTACGCGCCCGGCGAGTCGAGGTTTCCCGGCTTGTTGAGCGCCCAGCGCAGATCCTGCTCGTGCACCCACACGTCGAACGCCCGCATCCGCAGCGAGAGTTCCAGGGTCATCTCGGCGCCGAGCGGCGCACGCACCTTGGTGTCCGGGTCCCGGTTCTCGTTGCGCAGCTGGCGCTGCCGGCGGATGATCGTGTACTCCAGCTCGGAGGTCATCTCCGGCGCCGTGTGGTGGCGGCGCACGTCGACCTGCATCTCCATGTACCGCGCGAAATCGGTCTGTACGTGGAAGAGGTCGCGCGGCAGGCTGTGGATCGGCCTCGGATCACCCAGCTGCTCGCACTCCATGCCGATGATGTGCGACACGATGTCGCGCACCGACCAGTTGGGGCACGGTGTCGCACGGTTCCACTCGCCCTCGACGAGCGGCTGCACCAGCTCCGATATCGCCTCGATGGAGTGGGTCCAGGCATCGGCGTAGGTCTGAAGGCTGGGATGGACGGTCACGGGACCCCTCGGCGGTTCTTTTGTACGCGGGCTGGACTGCGGGACTGCGTGGGAGGCTTGGTCGCTAAGTTACGCTGCCGGGCAGCACCCCGGCAGTGCTTTGGTATGACGATCGTAGGCTCTTTCCCGGAGTGCTGACGGCTCGAAGGCCAGGACGGTGGTACTGTGCGCGCTTCGCTCATCCAGATCGATGTAAATCCCGACGAATCCATCAATTCCCGTCGCCGGCGCGTGGGTTCGCTGGTCCGGGAGCAACGGGGCGCCGATCTCGTCGTGCTTCCCGAGCTGTGGACGGTGGGGGCCTTCGCCTACGACCTCTTCGACGCCGAGGCGGAGACGCCGCGTGGCACCACGGCGCAGGCGATGTCCGAGGCGGCCCGGGACGCCGGGGTCTGGCTGCACGCCGGGTCGGTCCCCGAGCGGGACGAGGACGGCACGCTCTACAACACCTCGCTCGTCTTCTCGCCCGACGGCGCGCTCGCGGAGAGCTACCGCAAGATCCACCGGTTCGGCTTCGACCAGGGGGAGGCGGTGCTGATGGGCGCTGGTGACCGGCTGGCCACGGTGGCGCTTCCCCAGCTCACGCTGGGGCTCTCCACCTGCTACGACCTGCGGTTTCCCGAGCTGTTTCGGGGGCTGGTCGACGCGGGCGCCCAGGCCTTTGTCGTCTCGGCCGGGTGGCCCGAGCGTCGCCGCTCCCACTGGACGCTGCTTGCGCGGGCCCGTGCGGTGGAGAACCAGGCGTATGTGCTGGCCTGTGGTACGGCGGGGACGCATGCGGGGGTGGCCCAGGCCGGGCACAGTCTTGTGGTTGACCCCTGGGGCGAGGTGCTGGCCGAGGCGGGGTCCGGCGAGGAGATCCTGACGGTCGACCTGGACCCGGCGCGGGTTGCCGAGACCCGGGAATCCTTCCCGGCCCTGAAGGACAGGGTGCTGAACGTCCAGCGAGCCACGAGCAACCCGGGCCCGCGCAGTTCCCCGCGCCCCTGAGTATCCGGTGCTGGCCGGCATGGGCAGCCTCGGCCTGTTCGCGCAGTTCCCCGCGCACCTGACAGGGCCGTGCTGGCCCGCCCCTCAGCCCGTCATGGGGGTCCCCCCTGGCCCTTAAGGGCTTGGGGGAGATTGAGGAGGAGGCCCTTCAGGCCGAACGGGGTCTGGGGCGGAGCCCCAGGGTCGTTACCTTCAGCCCCCGGAGGGTTTACGGAAGGGGCGGGGAGGGGCATCCCGGGGTCTGGGGCGAAGCCCCAGCGGCCCCGGCTCGCACGTGCGGGCCGTGCGTGGCTGAGCGCGCAGTTCCCCGCGCCCCTGGCGGGACTGGTGCCGGCCCGGATGGGCAACCTCAGCTCGCCGCGCGCGCCCTGGCGGGGCTGGTGTCGGCCCGCATGGGTAATCTCAGCTCGCCCCGCACCCCGGCGGGGCTGGTGCCGGCCCGTATGGGCAATCTCGGCTCGACCCGCGCGCCCTGGCGGGGCTGGCGTGGGACCGGGTGTTCGCGTTAGTCGGCGCGTTCCTTTTCGTCCATGCGGATCACGCAGATCACCACCGCGATCAGCAGCGCCGCGTCCGCGTCCTCGCGGATCACGTTGACCGCGTACGTCTCGTGGAGCCGGAACCACTTGCGGGAGACGTGCGCGAGGAGTTCGCCCTCGTACTCGACCGTGAACTCGCGGTCCAGGATGCGGCCGCTGACGTCGAGCTCGGTGCCCTCGACCAGGCTGACCCGGTAGTGGTTGCGCAGCAGCGAGAGCCGTTTGCGCCGCACCGTCGCCAGCGTCTGGTCGTCCCGCTGGACGGTCATCGCGTCCCGCAGGCTGAACATCTTCTCCCGCAGCGTGATCAGCACCCGTCCCGCCGGGTCCTTCAGCTCCAGGGTGTCGCGCAGCCGCAGCGCCTTGCCGTCGGCGAGGAACGCCTGGCGCCCGTCCTCGGTCTCAATCCAGTAGTCGTCGCCGATGGCGAAGATCTTGTCCCGCACGAGGTATTTCATGGCTACACCCCTGCCCATCCGCGAGCCCCGCCGAACGACGACACAGCCCGTTCATGACGGGATGGCAAGCTTGAAGGATGAACGATGCTGCCCCGGCGCCCACCCCCGCGCCCGCACCCCGCAAGCGTGCCCGTGTCCGCGCCCCCGAGCTGGTCGGCAGGGGCGGTTGGCTGAACACCGGGGGCACCGAGCTGACCCTCGCCGACCTGCGGGGCAAGTGCGTCGTCCTGGATTTCTGGACCTTCTGCTGCATCAACTGCCTCCACGTCCTGGACGAGCTGCGCGAGCTGGAGGAGAAGCACCGCGACACCGTGGTGATCGTCGGCGTGCACTCGCCGAAGTTCGTGCACGAGGCCGAGCACCAGGCCGTGGTGGACGCCGTCGAGCGGTACGGCGTGGAGCACCCCGTGCTCGACGATCCCGATCTGGTGACCTGGAAGCAGTACGCCGTGCGGGCCTGGCCCACGCTCGTGGTGATCGACCCCGAGGGCTACGTCGTCGCCCAGCACGCCGGTGAGGGCCACGCCCACGCCCTGGAGCGGCTTGTCCAGGAGCTGGAGGCCGAGCACGAGGCGAAGGGCACGCTGCGGCGCGGGGACGGCCCGTACGTGCCGCCGGAGCCCGTCGCCACCGACCTGCGCTTCCCGGGCAAGGCGATCGCGCTGCCCGGCGGCAATCTCCTGGTCTCCGACACCACCCGCCACCAGCTGGTCGAGCTCGGCCCCGACGGCGAGAGCGTGGTGCGGCGGATCGGCGGCGAGGGACAGTTCAAGGAGCCGCAGGGGCTCGCGCTGCTGCCGGACGGCAGGGTCGTGGTCGCCGACACCGTGCACCACGCGCTGCGCGCCTTCGACCCGGTGAGCGGGGAGATCGAGCTGATCGCCGGCACCGGCAGGCAGTGGTGGCAGGGGCAGCCCACCTCGGGCCCCGCCCTGGAGGTGGACCTGTCCTCGCCGTGGGACGTGGCCTGGTGGCGGGGCAAGGTGTGGATCGCCATGGCCGGGGTGCACCAGCTGTGGACGTACGACCCGGAGACCAGGACGGTCGAGGTCGCGGCAGGCACGACCAACGAGGGCCTGGTGGACGGGCCGGGCGCCGAGGCCTGGTTCGCGCAGCCGTCCGGGCTCGCGGCGACCGAGGACCGGCTGTGGGTCGCCGACTCCGAGACGTCGGCGCTGCGCTACGTCGACGCCGAGGGCGCGGTGCACACCGCCGTCGGCACGGGCCTCTTCGACTTCGGGCACCGCGACGGCGACGCGGCGCAGGCCCTGCTCCAGCACCCGCTCGGCGTCACCGCGCTGCCGGACGGATCGGTCGCGGTGTCGGACACGTACAACCACGCGCTGCGCCGCTACGACCCGGCGAGCGGTGAAGTGTCCACCCTGGCAACGGACTTGAGGGAGCCGAGCGACGCGGTCCTGGTGGGGGACGACATCGTCGTCGTCGAGTCCGCGCGCCACCGCCTGACGCGGCTGCGCCTGCCCGACGAGGCCGTACGCGTCGAGGCGGTGGCGCACCGCACACGGCGCGCGGCGACCGAAGTCGCCCCGGGCAGGCTCCAGTTGGACGTGGTGTTCCAGGCGCCCGACGGCCAGAAGCTGGACACCCGCTACGGCCCCTCCACCCGGCTCCTGGTGTCCTCGACGCCGCCCGAACTGCTGCTCACGGGCGAGGGCACCGGCACCGATCTCGCCCGTGAGCTGCGCCTGAACCCGGAGATCGCCGAGGGCGTCCTGCACGTGTCGGCGATGGCGGCGTCCTGTGACGACGACCCGGCGAACGAGTACCCGGCCTGCCACATGCACCAGCAGGACTGGGGTGTGCCGCTGCGGATCGTCGAGGGCGGCGCGGCGCGACTCCCGCTGGTGCTCGCGGGGATGGACCGGGCGGAGAGCTAGCGCCCGGCGTCGGGCCGCCCGGGCTCAGCCGAATCCCGGGCGGAACGCCTCGACGCGCAGGGCGGGAGGGCACACGGACAGCGGGGCCGGGTGCCCGAGCGGGTCCAGGACCGGCACGCTGTTCGCGGTGGCCGAGCCGGGCACGGCCACGCGCACGGCGGTGCCCCGGCAGCCAGGGCGCGCGGTGTAGCGCACGCGCGCAGCGCCGCCCGCGCCGGGGTGCAGCGCGAAGGGCTTCGCGAACGGCTTGGCGGGGATCGCGGGGACCGTGAGGCGCCCGGAGTCGTCGGTGACGGTCAGCGTGGGCGTGCCGCGCAGGACGCAGGTGTGCCCGGAGGTGTTGCGGGCCACCAGGACCGCGTCGTCGAGGGCCGGTTCACGCACGCCGGCGGCGCCGGGCCGAGGGCTGGGCGCGCCGCTCGGGGCGCCCGCAAGACGCAGGACGAAGGACAGCGCGCTGGGCGAGCAGAAGACCCGGGCGTCGTCACCGCCGTCGTCCAGGGGTGCGTCGGGGGCCGCCGTGCCGGTGGCGCCGGGCGAGGGGGCGGACGTGAGGGAGGTGGCCGGGGTGGCGGGTGCGGTGTCCGGCGTCGGGCTCTGGCCCGAGGGGCCGGGAGCGGGCGCGGTGGCAAAGGGGCCGGGGCGCTCGCGCGCGGTGCTGGGCCTCGGGGCGGTGGAGCCACGCGTCGGCGTCGCCGAGAGGGGCCCGGACGCGGCGGCCGGGACGCGGTCGCCGTCCGTGCAGGCCGTCAGGGCGAGACACAGCAGAGCGCACAGCGCGGCCCCCAGCGCCACGGGCCGGCCGGCGGCCCGCCGGCCACCCCGGTACCGGCCGCTGCCCGCACCCCCGCCTCCGCCCCCGCGCATCCGTGTCTCCCGCTTTGATCGGACCTGGGTGCGCTCCGGCGCACGGTCAGACAATAGAACGCTCATCCGGGCGGCAGTGCGGCCAGGCTCGCGCGGGCGGCCGTCGCGCCCTCCTCGTACCCGTGGTCGTCGGCCTCGCGGGCCGCGTCGGTGAGTTCGCGGCGCGCCTGCTCGACCTGTCCGAGCCCGGCCAGCGCCTCCCCGTAGCTGGTGCGCAGCAGGACCCGGCGGGGGATCGCCTCGGGCGAGGGGCCGAGTTCCAGACCGCGCCGGGCGTGGTCCAGGGCGGTCCTGTGCTCGCCCGCGCTCAGGAAGTGCCGGGCCAGGTGCTGGTGGGCGAGCATTTCGGTGGAGCGGTCGCGGACCTGGCCGGCCAGGGCCAGGGCGTGGGCGAACAGTTCGCCGGCCCGATCGGCCTCGCCGTACTGGGTGAGGATGAGCGCGAGGTTCATGCGCGCGATGGCCTCGCTGGTGACGGCGCCGGCCCGGCGGGCGAGGTCGGGGGCCTTCTCCAGCTGGGCGAGGGCTTCGTCGAAGCGGCCCTCCTCGTGCAGGACCCAGCCGAGCAGGGCGCGGGTACGGGACTGCGCGTCCAGGTCGTGGACCAACTCCGCCGAGCGCAGGGCCTGTTCGAGCAGCGGCACCCAGCCGTCGCGGACCCGCCACAGGATGAGCGGCCACTGGAGCAGCACAAGGCGCCAGGCCCGCTCGGGCATCCCGGCGTCGATGGCGGCGGCGACCGCGCCGCGCAGGGTGGCCCGTTCGGCCTCGTACCAGGCGAGCGCGGCCTGACGGTCCTCGAATTCCCGGACGGCGGCGGGACGCCGGGCGCCGGGGGGCGGGGTGAAGCAGGGCTGGCTGCCGGGCTCGGCGGTGGCGGTCGCGACGAGACCGGTGTGCAGATAGTGGTCCAGGAGGCGGGTGAGGCCGTCCGGGTCGGCCTCGGCGGCGAGCGCGCGGGCGTAGAGGCGTACGAGGTCGTGGAGGGCGTACGCGCCGGGGTGTCCGGGGCCGCGCGGGCCCGACTCGGCCACCAGGTGGGCGGCGGCGAGCCGTTCGAGGGCGGCGGCGGCCTGGTCGGGGGTGCAGCCGGCGAGGGCGGCGGCGCTGTAGCGGTCGAGTTCGGAGCCGGTGTGCAGGCCGAGCGCGCGGAACATGCGGCGGGCCTGCTCGGGCAGGTGCTGGACGGTCAGGCGCAGGGCGGCGGCCACGCCGGTGTCCTCGACCCGCAGCAGGCCCAACCGCCTCTGTTCGTCGGCCAGTTCGTCGGCGAGGGCGGCCAGCGTCCACCGGGGGTGGGCGGCGAGGCGGGCTGCGGTGACGCGCAGGGCGAGGGGCAGGCAGTCGCAGAGTTCGGCGAGGCGGGCGGCGGCCTCGGGCTCGGCGGCGACGCGGTCCGCGCCCAGTATGGCGGCGAGCAGGGCCGCGCAGTCGGCGGCGGGCAGTTCGTCGAGGCGGACCGGGCGGGCCGCGTCGGTGGCCACGAGCCCGCCGAGCCGGTCGCGGCTGGTGACCAGGGTGACGCTGTGGTCGCCGCCGGGCAGCAGCGGGCGGACCTGCTCGGAGTCGCGGGCGTTGTCGAGCACGACCAGCATGCGGCGGTCGGTGGTCAGGGAGCGGTAGAGCGCTCCCATGCCGGCCTCGGTCTCGGGTATGCGCCGCACGGGCACGCCGAGCGCGAGCAGGAACTCCCGCAGGACGACGGTGACATGACGGGCCGGGGTGTCGCTGTAGCCGCACAGGTCGGCGAAGAGACGGCCGTCGGGGAAGTCGCCCCGGCGCTCGTGCGCCCAGTGCGCGGCAAGCGCCGTCTTGCCGACTCCGGCGCCGCCGGTGACCAGCGCGATGGCGCCGAAGCGGCCCGCGGTGGCCAGGTCGAGCGCGGTGAGCTCCGTGCGGCGCCCGGTGAAGCCACGCGGTCTGCGGGGCAGCAACTCCGGTACGGCGCACGGCACTTCGGGATCGTCATCGGCGCTCGGAGCGGCCGTGAGGGCGGGCACGCCGGCCCGCAGCACGGTGGCGTACGCGTCGGACAGGACGGGTCCGGGGTCCACGCCGAGTTCGTCGGAGAGCAGGCGGCGGGTGCGGTGGAACCATTCGAGGGCGTCGGACTGGCGGCCTGACCGGCTCAGGGCCAGCATCAGCGCGGCCGACAGGGGTTCGCGCAGGGGGTGGGCGACGGCCTCGGTCCGCAGGACGGCGGCGGCCCTGGCGTGCTCACCGAGCTCCCCGTAGGCGTCGGCCAGGGCTTCCACGGCCGCGATCCTGAGCTCTTCGAGGGCGTGGGAGGCGGCGCGCAGGGGCGGGCTCGCGACGGTGCCGGTGAGGGCCGGGCCCTGCCACAGGGCCAGCGCCTCGCGCAGCATGAGCACCGCGTCATCGGGTTTGCGCGGGCCGCGCGCGAGAGTGACGAGTTCTTCGAAGCGGTGCGCGTCGATGAGGGTTTCGGGCAGCCGCAGCACATAGGCGGGGCCCTGGGTCGCCAGCTCGATGCCGTACGCCTGCGCGTCGTGCTCGGCCAGCAGCGCCCGCAGCCGCGAGACATGGCCCTGGAGCACGGTGCGGGAGTGCAGGGGCGGTTCCTCGTCCCACAGCGCCTCGGTGAGCCGGTCCACGGAGACGGCGGTGTTGGGCCGCAGTAGCAGCATGGCCAGCAGGCTGCGCCGCTTGGCCGGGCCCAGCGCGAGAAAAGCGCCGTCCTCCGCCGCCACGGCCACCGTTCCCAGGACGCGGAACTCCACGGTGGCGGTACCCCCTAGCTCCCCGTTCCCGGCTGCCCGGACCTTTACCGGCCTGGTCAGGGCCTGGACAGACGAGGATACGCGGGGTCACGGGGGAGGCGTCACATGAGGCCGCCGGGGTGACGGTTCACAGCAGGCCGCCAGGGTGACGGTTCACAGCAGGCCGTCGTGGTGGCGCTCCTCCTCCACGATGGTGGCTCCCGGCACCACGCGCCGCCTGCGCAGCACGCTGGTGTAGACGGCGACGCCGATGATGCCGACGGCCATCAGGATCAGACCGACGACGTCGAGGTTCACACCGCTCGCGTGCCAGTCCGTCGCGAACGTCAGGATCGCCCCCACCGCGATGAGGATGATGCAACCGCCCAAGCCCATGGATCTCGCCTCCGTGAAAGGTGGTGGACCGTCCGGGTACCCGGGCCCCGGACGGTCAATCCCTTTGCGGGGCGCGGTGGTTCGGAGACGGGTTCAGGCCGTGAGGAACGCGGTCAGCGCGTTCGCGAGCAGGAACGGGTCGTCGGCGCCGCACAGTTCGCGCGCGCTGTGCATCGACAGGATCGCCACGCCGATGTCCACGGTCTGGATGCCGTGCCGGGCCGCGGTGATGGGCCCGATCGTCGTGCCGCAGGGCATCGCGTTGTTGGAGACGAAGGTCTGCCACGGCACCCCGGCCCGCTCGCAGGCCGCCGCGAACACGGCGCGGCCCGCGCCGTCGGTGGCGTACCGGGCGTTGACGTTGACCTTGAGGATGGGGCCGCCGTTGGCGCGCGGGTGGTGCGTCGGGTCGTGCCGCTCGGCGTAGTTGGGGTGCACGGCGTGCCCGGTGTCGGAGGACAGGCAGATCGTCCCGGCGAAGGCGCGGGCGCGGTCCTCGTACGTACCGCCGCGCGCGAAGACCGAACGCTCCATGACGTTGCCGAGCAGCGGGCCGTCGGCGCCGGTGTCGGCCTGGGAGCCGTCCTCCTCGTGGTCGAAGGCGGCGAGGACGGGGATGAAGGGGAGGTCGTCGGCGCCGGACGCGGCGGCGAGCGCGGCGACGCCGGCGTGCACGGAGAGCAGGTTGTCCATGCGGGGGCCGGCCACCAGGTCCTGGTCGCGGCCCAGGTAGGCGGGGGCCTCGACGGAGTGCAGCATCAGGTCCCAGCCGGCCACCTCGCCCTCGGCCAGGCCCGCCTCCTGCTCGACGAAGCGGATCAGGTCGCCTTCCTGTACGTCGTCGTCGAGGCCCCACACCGGCTGGAGGTGGCGCTGACGGTCGAGCTTGAGCCCGTCGGTGTTCACCGAGCGGTCCAGGTGCACGGCGAGCTGCGGTACGCGCAGCAGGGGCCGGTCCACGTTGACCAGGCGGTGGCTGCCGTCCTTGAGGGTGAGGCGGCCCGCGATGCCGAGGTCGCGGTCGAGCCAGGTGTTGAGCAGCGTCCCGCCGTAGATCTCCACGGCCACCTGCCGCCAGCCGTACGCGCCCGTGTCCGGCTCCGGCTTCACGCGCAGGTTCGGCGAGTCGGTGTGGGCGCCGACGATCCGGTACGGGGTGTGGGGCTCGGCGCCCTCGGGCACGTACCAGGCCACGATGGCGCCGCCGCGCAGCACGTACTTGCCGCCGTGCGTGCCGTCCCACGCCTCCGTCTCCTGGACCTGCCGGAACCCGGCCTTCTCCAGGCGTGCGGCCGCGTTGGCCACGGCGTGGTACTGCGACGGGCTCGCCGCGAGGAAGGTCAGCAGGTCGTCGGTGTGGCCGCGGTCGAAGCGGGGCGGTGTGCTCATGCCCGCCACCCTAACGGCGCCCCGGCCCCGTCCCCGGGCCCCGAGCGTCTTGCCCCGTTTGACCCCGAAGGCTCTGCCCTCCCGCCCCCACGAAGGGTCCCCCCAGGTTGCCCACCCGAGCCAGCACCGGTCCCGCCGGGGGGTGCGGGTCGAGCTGAGGTTGCCCATGCGGACGTGGGGCGGGCTGAGGTTGCCCATGCGGGCCAGCATCGACCCTGCCAGGGGCGCGGGGAACTGCGCGAGAAGCGACCACGGCTCGCACCCGAGCTCCCTGGGGCTCCGCCCCAGACCCCGTTCGCGCTGAACGCGCTCGTCCTCAATCGCCGGACGGGCTGAGGTTGCCCATGGAGGCCCGCACCAGATGCTCAGCGGCACGGGCTGGGGATGCCTGTGTGGGCCGGCATGAGCCCTGCCCCGGGGTTGACACCCATGCGGGCCCGCACCAGCCCCGCCAGGGGCGCGGGGAACTGCGCGCCCAGCCACGCACGGCCCGCAGCCGGGGTCCCTGGGGCTCCGCCCCAGACCCCGTTCGCGCCTAAAGGGCGCTCGTCCTCAATCTCCCCCAAGGCCTTAAGGGCCAGGGGGGACCCCCATGACGGGCTGGGGATGCCCATGGAGGCCCGCACCAGATGCTCAGCGGCACGGGCTGGGGATGCCTGTGTGTGGGCCGGCATGAGCCCTGCCCCGGGTTGACACCCATGCGGGCCCGCACCGGCCCCGCCAGGGGCGCGGGGAACTGCGCGACCAGCCCGAGACGGCCCGCAGGCAAACGCAACCAGCCCCCGGGCCGCAGGCAAACGCAACCGCCCCCAGCCCGGGGCAAACGCAACCGCCCCCAGCCCGGGGCAAACGCAACCGCCCCCAGCCCGGGGCAAACAAAATGGGGGCCCGGGGTGCGACCACCCCGAGCCCCCCGCACGCCGGAGGCTAGAACGCCGCCTCGTCCAGCTCCATCAACGAGTTGTCCACCGTCTCGGCCAACGCCCTGGCCATCCCCACCCCCGGCAGCACATTCGCCGCGAAGAACTTCGCCGCAGCGACCTTCCCGGTGTAGAAGGCGACATCCTTCGCCGAGACGGAACCCGACGCCAGCTTCTCGGCGGCCACAGCCGCACCCTTGAGAAGCAGGTAGCCCACCACCACGTCACCGGACGCCATCAGCAGCCGGGTCGTGTTCAGACCCACCTTGTAGATGTTCTTGACGTCCTCACCCGTCGCCGTGAGGTCCGTGATCATCGTCCCGACGATCGCCTCGAGATCGACCGCCGCCTTGGCGAGCGCGTCGAGCGAACCGCCCAGCGCCTCGTTCCCGTTCTGCTCCGCCAGGAACTTCTTGATCTCCTCGGAGAGCGCGTTCAGGGACGCACCCTGGTCCCGGACGATCTTCCGGAAGAAGAAGTCCTGACCCTGGATCGCCGTCGTGCCCTCGTACAGCGTGTCGATCTTCGCGTCACGGATGTACTGCTCGATCGGGTACTCCTGGAGGTACCCGGAGCCACCGAAGGTCTGAAGCGACTCGGACGACAGCTTCTCGTACGACTTCTCCGAGCCGTAGCCCTTCACGATCGGCAGCAGCAGGTCGTTCAGGCCGACCAGCGCCTTCGCGTCCTCGCCCGCCGCCTCCTTCACCTGGATCGCGTCCTGGATGGAGGCGGTGTAGAGCACGAGCGAGCGCATGCCCTCCGCGTACGCCTTCTGCGTCATCAACGAGCGCCGCACGTCCGGGTGGTGAGTGATCGTCACCTTCGGCGCGGTCTTGTCCATGAACTGCGAGAGGTCGCTGCCCTGGACGCGCTCCTTGGCGTACTCAAGGGCGTTGAGGTAACCCGTCGACAGCGTCGCGATCGCCTTCGTGCCGACCATCATGCGGGCGAACTCGATGATCATGAACATCTGGCGGATGCCGTCGTGCTTGTCCCCGATCAGCCAGCCCTTGGCGGGGTGCTGGTCGCCGAACGTCATCTCGCACGTGTTGGACGCCTTCAGGCCCATCTTGTGCTCGACGTTCGTCGCGTACACGCCGTTGCGCTCGCCCAGCTCGCCGGTCTCCCAGTCGAAGTGGAACTTCGGGACCAGGAAGAGGGAGAGACCCTTGGTGCCGGGGCCGTGGCCCTCGGGGCGCGCCAGGACGTAGTGGAGGATGTTCTCCTCCATGTCGTGCTCACCGGAGGTGATGAAGCGCTTCACGCCCTCGATGTGCCAGGAGCCGTCGTCCTGCTGGACGGCCTTGGTGCGGCCCGCGCCCACGTCCGAACCCGCGTCGGGCTCGGTCAGGACCATCGTGGAGCCCCAGCGCTTCTCGACCGCGATCTCGGCGATCTTCTTCTGCTGCTCGTTGCCCTCCTCGAAGAGGATGCCGGCGAACGCGGGGCCGGAGGAGTACATCCAGACCGCCGGGTTCGCGCCGAGCAGCAGCTCCGCGTACGCCCAGATCAGGGAGCGCGGCGAGACGGTGCCGCCGATCTCCTCGGGCAGGCCGAGCCGCCAGTACTCGGAGTCCATGAACGCCTTGTACGAGCTCTTGAAGGACTCCGGTACCGGAGCGGTGTTCGTGGCCGGGTCGAAGACCGGGGGGTTGCGGTCGGCGTCCGCGAAGGAGTCGGCCAGCTCGTTCTCGGCGAGACGGGCGATCTCCTCCAGGATCGACTTGGCGGTGTCGACGTCCATCTCCCCGAACGGGCCGGTGCCGTACAGCTTGTCGCGTCCGAGCACCTCGAAGAGGTTGAACTCGATGTCGCGGAGATTCGACTTGTAGTGCCCCATGGCGACGGCTCCGTAAGCAGGGTGTCGGTTACATCTACCAGCAAGTAGGTCAGTACTACGATGATGCTACCCACCGGTAATAACGCGCAACCTCTGGCCGAGAACTGTGACGCGTCAGGCAGGCGAACTTTCCGGGTCGCGCCGCAGCGCGGCGGTTAGGGCCCGCGCGGTGGCGGCGTTGCAGTTCCCGAGGATGACGAGTGCGGGCGTCCCGAAGTCCCGCCCGAGCGAGGGCAGCGTGATCCCGTGCCCGGTGAGGGCGGCGCGGAGCTCCATGACGACGCGGTAGGTGTCGTCGCCGGGTGCCTGCGGCGCGCGGGGGGTGGGCTTGCTCATGGGCATGGGGGTGCCTCCTGCGAGTGCGGTGTGTGACGAATCCCGCACAGAGTGCGCCCCGGTCCCGTACGTTCGGAAGGGGTTCGGGGTCCACGGCCCGGGTGGTGGAAGGGCGGCAACCATGGCTGCGCGCAAGGAGATTGACGGGTCGGCCGGTGTGCCGGAGTTCTACGGCAAGGAGTTGCGTTATCAACGCGAGCGGGCCGGGCTGACGCTGGAGGGCCTGGTGGAGGGCAGCTTCTACGGGGTGAGCTACCTGAGCGAGATCGAGCGGGGTCAGCGCAAGATGCCACGGGATCTGGCCCGCCATGTCGATCAGGTGCTGGGAACGAACGGATTCTTCGAGCGCTGCTGCGAGGACGTGCGCAAGGCGCGTCAGGGTGCTCACGCCGCGTACTTTGCTCCCGTGGCCGAGAGTGAGGCGCGGGCCCTGGTCATTGAGGAGTGGGCAAACGCTCTCGTCCCGGGACTGCTCCAGACGGAGGCGTATGCGCGAGCCGTCATTCACGCGACGCACCCTCTGGCGCCTGCTGCGGACGTCGATGCGAAGGTGCAAGCCCGGTTACGGAGGGCTGAGGTTTTTGGTGCGCCCAGGCGGCCGGAGTACTGGGTGATCCTGGGCGAGTCATTGTTGCGCAACCCGCTGCTGCCTCGTGCCGACATGGCGGAACTGCTCGACCAGATCGTCGCGTTGATCCGTCGCCGGGCCGTCGTTCTACAGGTGCTGCCGTGGAACGTGCCTCCGCAGCCCTGCACCATGCTGTCGCTCACGTTCATGGAGTTCGAGGCGGAGCCGCCGACCTTGTACACGGAGGGCCCGTACCACGGGCAGATCATCGACGATCCGGTGATCGTGAGGCACTACCACAAGGCATACGATCGGCTGAGGGCTGCCGCGCTGCCGCTCGAGGCGTCCCTCGCCCTGATCGAAGAGGCGGCTGAGGAGTACCGAAATGGCGGGCACAGCGGTCGACTTGGACATAGCCCGGTGGTGTAGAAGCAGCTACAGCAACGGCGACGGCGGCAACTGCGTAGAGGTCGCCCACAACCTCCCCGGGGTCGTCCCGGTCCGGGACTCCAAGGTGCTGGGCGGGCCGGCCATCGTCATCGCGGCCCGGGCCTGGACGTCCTTTGTCACCGGGGTGAAGGACGGCACCTTCAAGGGCTGAGATCGCGGTGTTGGGCGCGGGCCCGCGTCGGTAGGCTGACCCCCATGTACGGCTACGACCAGAACCCGGGCGCGCAGCAGCAGTACGCCCCGCCCCAGCAGCAGATGCAGGGCGGGTACGGGGAGCAGCCGCTGTACCCGGAGCCGTCGCCGCCCTCGCTCGCGGACGCGGTGCGGGCCTTCACCACCGGCTCGCTCTCCGCCGAGGACTTCCAGCAGATCTTCGCGGGGGCCCGGGTGTACTGCCCGCGCGGTGACAACCCGGGGTTTTTGGCCCTGCACAACACCCAGCAGCCGGTGATCCCGATGTTCACCTCGCTGAAGGAGCTGCGCCGGTACGCCGGCAAGGAGTCGAAGTACTTCGTGATCACCGGCGCCGAGGTGATCGACCTCCTGCCGACCGGGTACGGCTTCGTGCTCGACATGGAGGGCGACCACCGGATGGTCTTCGACGCGAAGGCCGTGGAGCAGATGGTCGACTTCGCGATGCGGCGGATGTACGGCTAGGGGGTGTCTGGTGGACCATGGCCGGGGGCGCGGCGTCTGGCACGGCACCTCGCGGCGTTGCCGAATCGCCCCGATAGCTCCGCTATCGAGACGCTCCGGCGCCTTGCGATGCACCGCACCAGACGCCGCGCCCTGACCGACCCTGATCCACCAGACACCCCCTAGCAGCCCTCTGGGGCCGGGGCAAACTGGCCGAGGATCCTGCGCGCATCGGGCGCCGGCGCCGGCGCCCGATGCGCGCAGGACACGCACGGGACGCTCGTGCTCAGGCCAGGGTGGAGATGCAGAACGGGTGGCCTGCGGGATCCAGCAGGACCCGCCACCGGTCGGGGTCCGGCTGGAATGCGGGCTTGACCGCCCCCAGGGCGAGCAGGCGAGCCTCAGCGGCGTCCAGGTCGTCGACGCCCAGTTCCATATGGGCCTGCTTCTCCTGGGAGGGGTCGGGCCAAGTGGGGCGGCGGTAGTCGGTGAGCCGGTTGAACCCCAGTCCCGCAGCTCCCTCTTGGCCGAGCAGGATGAAGTCCTCGGTGGAGTGGGCCACAGGCAGGCCGAGGGCCTTTCCGTAGAAGCGGGCCAACTCGGCGGGGTCAGGGCAGTCGAAGGTGACCGCCGAGTAGCGGAACGTGGGTTCTGACGTGTCTTCGTGGCTCATGGGCGGGACGCTATGAGGGATGTAGGACAGGCCGGGTCCTATCTGAGATGTGGTCGGCATGTTCGCGGCAGGCGCTGCCCGGCCGGGCACGCCGATTCCGTACGGCTGCGGGCCCGTACCCCTCCGGGTGCGGGCCCGCGGCGTGCCCGTGACCAGGTCGGGAATGAACCCGCCCTTGCTAGATGTTCAGCATTCAACTACTTTGAACGTAGAGCATCCCGCAAGGAGGGCCGTCCCATGCCTGCTGTGACCGTCGAAAACCCGTTGACCCTGCCGCGTGTGACCGCGCCGGAGGGCGTTTCGGCGCGGCCCGTCCTCGCCGTGACCACCGCTCCGCAGGGGTTCGAGGGGGAGGGGTTCCCGGTGCGCCGCGCGTTCGCCGGGATCAACTACAAGTACCTCGACCCGTTCATCATGATGGACCAGATGGGCGAGGTGGAGTACGCGCCGGGCGAGCCCAAGGGCACCCCCTGGCACCCCCACCGCGGCTTCGAGACCGTCACCTACATCATCGACGGGATATTCGACCACCAGGACTCCAACGGCGGTGGCGGCACCATCACCAACGGTGACACCCAGTGGATGACGGCGGGCTCCGGCCTGCTGCACATCGAGGCGCCGCCGGAGGCGCTGGTCATGTCGGGCGGGCTCTTCCACGGCCTCCAGCTGTGGGTGAATCTGCCGGCCAGGGACAAGATGATGGCCCCGCGCTACCAGGACATCCGCAGCGGCTCGGTCCAGCTGCTGACCTCGCCGGACGGCGGCGCGCTGCTGCGCGTCATCGCGGGTTCGCTGGACGGCCATGACGGCCCCGGCATCACGCACACCCCGATCACGATGGTCCACGCCACCCTCGCACCCGGCGCGCAGATCACGCTGCCGTGGCGGGAGGACTTCAACGGCCTGGCGTACGTGCTGGCCGGGCGCGGCACGGTCGGCGCCGAGCGGCGGCCCGTGCACACCGGGCAGACGGCGGTGTTCGGCGAGGGCGGCTCGCTGACCGTCCGCGCGGACGAGAAGCAGGACGCCAACACCCCCGACCTGGAGGTCGTGCTGCTCGGCGGGCAGCCGATCCGCGAGCCGATGGCGCACTACGGCCCGTTCGTCATGAACACCCGCGACGAGCTTCAGCAGGCCTTCGAGGACTTCCAGAAGGGCCGCCTGGGCACGATCCCGGCCGTCCACGGCATGACCGAGAACGGCCTGTAGGGCCAACCCGTAGCCCCATGGGCCCGTGGCCCCGTGGCGCCTCAACCCGCCTACGCGGAGAGTGACTTGCCGCGTGCCTCAATGTGTCGGGGTGCGCTGCACGGGACATTGACACCCTGTCAGGACCCGTCCTGACGGGGTGTCACTCGTCTGGGGTCGCTCGGGAGGCGGGGCGGGTGCGGCCGTGGTCGGGTGGTGGGGTGGAGTCGTTCAGGCATGTGCTGCCCGAGGCCGCCCGTCGGATCGCCGCCTGGTGTGTCGTCGTGCTGCTCGTCGCCGGGGTCGTCGGGGTGGGGGTGTGGTTGTGCGCCGTGTTCAAGACGGCCGTGACGCCCGTGCTGCTCGCCCTCCTCGGTACCGCGCTGCTCGGGCCCGTGCACCGGTGGCTGATCCGGCTCGGGCTGCGGCGCTCGCTCGCGGCCGGGCTCACCTGCGTCGCGCTGGTCGCGGTGGTCGGCGGCGCCGGGTACGTCGTGGTCAGCGCGCTCCTTGACACCGGGGACCAGATCCTCGCCTCGCTCAAGCAGGCCGGGCAGTGGGTGGTGGCCGACCACTTCGGGGTGGCGGGCGGCGACGGCGTCACCAACATCGCCGACAACGCCAAGAAGCTGCTGTCCAAGTTCGGGGCGAGCGCGGCCGGCGGGGTGCTCCAAGGGCTCAGTCTGCTCGGCACGCTCGTCGCCACCAGCGTGCTCGCGCTCCTGCTGACCTTCTTCTTCCTCAAGGACTCCGACCGGGCCGTGGGTCTGGCCCACGCGATCGCGCCGCGCGGCGCGGGCGACACCGTCGAGGCGATGGCGCGGCGCGCCTTCGAGGCGGTCGAGGGGTTCATGCGCGGGACCACGCTCATCGCGCTCATCGACGCCGTCTGCATCACGGTCGGGCTGCTCGTCCTCGGCGTGCCCGGCGCGCTCGGGCTCGGCGCGCTGGTCTTCATCGGCGCGTACATCCCCTACCTCGGCGCCTTCGTCTCCGGCGCGGTGGCGGTGCTCGTGGCGCTCGCCGACCGGGGGTTCGGCACCGCGCTGTGGACGCTCGGCATCGTCCTCGCGGTGCAGCAGCTCGAAGGGCACATCCTGCAACCCGTCATCCAGAGCCGCACCGTGCAGATGCACCCCGCGATGATCATGGTCGCCCTGACGGCGGGCGCCGATGTGGCGGGCCTGGTCGGCATGCTGCTCGCGGTCCCGGTGGCGGCGGCCGCGTTCGGGGTGCTCGGGGAGGTGCGCCGGCGTTACTCCGGGGAAGGGGGCGCCGCGTCCGGGCGGGCGCCGGGCGCGGACTCGTAGAGCTCGAACCAGATCGACTTGCCGTCGCCGCGCGGGTCCACGCCCCACGCGTCCGCCAGCATCTCCATCAGGATCAGACCCCGGCCGCTGGAGGCCAGTTCGCCGGGGCGGCGGCGGTGGGGGAGCTCGTCGCTGGCGTCGGCGACCTCCACGCGAAGGCGCCGGCTGCCGAGCGGACCCCTCGCCTCCGCCACCAGCAGCGCGTCGCCGTCGGTGTGGACGAGGACATTGGTGATCATCTCGGAGATCATCAGGACCGCCGAGTCGACCTGCTCGTCGTCCGACCAGTCGTGCAGGAGCTCGCGCAGCTGCCGGCGCGCGCCCGCGATCTGCTGCGGTTCGGCCTGGGCGACGGTCAGGGCGGTGCGGCGTACCACCTCGGGCGGCGCGGCCCCCGCGCCGGCGGACACGTCGTTGCGGCGCAGCAGGAGGAGCGCGATGTCGTCCTCGCGCCGGTCCACGAGCGGGCCCGTGGTGTGGTGCGAGGACGGTCCGTGCACGGCCTGGACCAGTTCGTCGGCCAGCTCCTCAAGGCTGTCACCCGTGTGCTTCTCCAGGACCGGGCGCAGCCGCGTCCAGCCGCTCGCCATGTCGTGGCCGCCGGTCTCGATCAGACCGTCCGTGCAGATCATGATCGTCTCGTCCGGGTCGAGGACGAGCCGGGTGGTCGGGTAGTCGGAGTCGGCCTCGATGCCGAGCGGCAGGCCGCCCGCCGTCGGACGGATCAGGGCGGTGCCGTCGGCGGTGCGGATCACCGGGTCGGGGTGGCCGGCCCGGGCGATGTCCAGGGTGCCGGTGGCGGGGTCCACCTCGATGTAGAGGCAGGTCGCGAAGCGCGGGGCGTGGTCCGCGTCGTGGGCGGCGTCCGCGTGGGTCGTATGAACCGGGTGGGCCGGGTGGGCTGTGGGGGCTGTGGGGTCCTGGTATCCGTCGCCCGACGGCTCGGGCAGCCCGTACGACTCGGTGATCCCGTACAGGAAGCGGGAGGCGCGCGAGAGGACCGCGTCGGGGCTGTGGCCCTCGCTCGCATACGCCCGCAGCGCGATCCTGAGCTGTCCCATGAGCCCCGCGGCCCGCACGTCGTGGCCCTGCACGTCGCCGATGACCAGCGCGAAGCGGCCGCCCCCGCAGTCCGTGCGGGAGCCGCCGCCGGGCAGCGGGATCATGTCGTACCAGTCGCCGCCGACCTGGAGTCCGCCACCGGTCGGCACATAGCGCGCGGCCACCGTCATGCCGGGGATCTCGGGGCCGAGCGTCGGCATCATGGAGCGCTGGAGCCCGAGCGAGAACTCGCGCTCGCTCTCCGCCTCCCCCGCCCTGGCCAGGGCCTGCGCCAGCATGCGGGCGACCGTGGTCAGGACCGAGCGCTCGTCGGGGGTGAAGGCGACCGGGTTCTTGAACGCGGCCATCCACGCGCCGATCGTGCGCCCGGCCACGATCAGGGGGACGAACGCCCATGACTGGCGCTCGAAGCGCTGTGCCATCGGCCAGGTCGCGGGGAAGCGGCGCCGGTACTCCTGCGGGCTCGGCAGATAGATGGCCCGCCCGTTGCGGACGACGTCGGCGGCCGGATAGTCCGTGTCGAGCGCCATGTCCGTGAACGGTCCGTCGTCGCCGGGGTCGTGCCCGTGGTGCCCGATGATCGTCAGCCGCTCACCCGCCACCCCGAACACCGCGAGCCCGTCCGGCGAGAAGCCCGGCATGGACAGCGACGCGGCCACCCGCAGCACCTCGGAGGTCGAGCGTGCCTCGGCGAGCGCGCGGCCCGCGTCGAGCAGGAAGGCCTCGCGTGAGCGGCGCCAGTCGCCGGTGATGGAGGGGTGGGCGGCGGTGGTGCCGGGCTGGGGCTCGGCTACCTCCTGGATGGTGCCGATGAGGAGGTAGTCCTCGCCGTTGAGCATGGGTTTGGAGCGGCTGCGTACGGTTCGCAGGACGTGGCCGTGCTCGTCCATGATCCGCAGCCGGACCTCGGCGAGGGTGCCTTCGGCGAGGGCCAGGTGGACGATGCCGTCGACTTCGTTCCAGTCGACGGGGTGGAAACGGGAGCGGGCCGCTGCCTCGGTCAGGGTCGTGTCGTGCGGGGGCAGGCCGAGGAGCCGGGCGGCCTCGGCGTCGAGGGTGACCGTCCCGGAGGCGTTGTCCCACCGCCACAGGCCAGTCGCGATCGCGGCCAGGACGTCCTCTGTGCGCATTGCCCCTATTTAAGAAGATGTACGCATCGGTCGCCACCGATGGCGGGGCCGGGGTGGCCCCGTGGGGTGTGCCGTTTGCGGGGTACGCCTTTCCCGCGCGGGCGGGCGGGGTCCGTTCGCGCAGTTCCCCGCGCCTCGCGTTTGGGGCGGGGCCCCAGGGACGTCGGGTGCGGGTCGTGGGTGGCTGGTCGCGCAGTTCCCCGCGCCCCTTGGCGGGGCTCATGCTGAGGCATACCCAGCCTGTCCGGCGTTTGAGGACGAGGCCGTTCAGGCCGAACGGGGTCTGGGGCGGAGCCCCAGAGGCCCCGGCTGCGGGCCGTGCGTGGCTGGCCGCGCAGTTCCCCGCGCCCCTAACAGGGCTCCTGCTGAGGCATCCCCAGCCCGTCCGGCGATTGAGGACGAGCGCCCTTCAGGCGCGATCGGGGTCTGGGGCGGAGCCCCAGGGACCTTCGGGTGCGGGTCGTGGTCGCTTCTCGCGCAGTTCCCCGCGCCCCCGGCGGGGCTGGTGCTGGTCCGCATGGACATCCTGAGCCCGTCCCGCGCCCCCGGCGGGGCTGGCGCTGGCCCGGATCAGCGACCGGAGCCCGGGCTGGTGGTGGCCCGGAGGGGGGTGGGGTGGGCGGTAACCTGGGCGGGTTGATTCCCGCCTGTCTCGCGAAGAATCTCGCGAAGAAGTCGCGACCACGGTCGCGAAGAATTGGATGAGTAATGCACCGGTACCGGTCCCACACCTGCGGCCAGCTCCGCGCCTCCGACGTCGGCACCGACGTCCGGCTCAGCGGCTGGCTGCACAATCGCCGAGACCTGGGCGGCATCCTCTTCATCGACCTGCGCGACCACTACGGCATCACGCAGCTGGTCGCCCGCCCCGGCACCCCCGGCGCCGAAGCCCTGGACAAGCTGTCCAAGGAGACCGTCGTCCGCGTGGACGGCAAGGTCGTCTCGCGCGGCGCCGAGAACGTCAACGGTGAGCTGGCGACCGGCGAGATCGAGATCGAGGTCGGCGAGGTCGAGGTGCTGGGCGCCGCGAACCCGCTGCCGTTCACGATCAACGCCGAGGACGGCGTCAACGAGGAGCGCCGCCTGGAGTACCGCTTCCTCGACCTGCGCCGCGAGCGCATGCACCGCAACATCATGCTGCGCAGCGCCGTGATCGCCGCCATCCGCTCCAAGATGGTCGCGCTCGGCTTCAACGAGATGGCCACGCCCATCCTGACGGCGACCTCCCCCGAGGGCGCCCGCGACTTCGTGGTCCCCTCCCGCCTGAACCCCGGCAAGTTCTACGCGCTGCCGCAGGCCCCCCAGCAGTTCAAGCAGCTGCTGATGATCTCCGGCTTCGACCGGTACTTCCAGATCGCGCCCTGCTTCCGCGACGAGGACGCCCGCGCCGACCGCTCGCCGGGCGAGTTCTACCAGCTCGACGTCGAGATGAGCTTCGTCGAGCAGGAGGACGTCTTCCAGCCGATCGAAAAGCTCATGACCGAGCTCTTCGAGGAGTTCGGCGGCGGCCGCCACGTCACCTCGCCCTTCCCGCGCATCCCGTTCCGCGAGTCGATGCTGAAGTACGGCAACGACAAGCCCGACCTGCGCGCCAAGCTCGAACTCGTCGACATCACCGACGTGTTCGAGGGCTCGGCGTTCAAGGCGTTCGCCGGCAAGCACGTGCGCGCCCTGCCGGTGCCGGACGTGGCGGGCCAGTCCCGGAAGTTCTTCGACGGGCTCGGCGAGTACGCCGTCTCGCTCGGCGCGCAGGGCCTGGCCTGGGTGCGGGTCGGCGAGGACGGGTCGCTGTCCGGTCCGATCGCGAAGTTCCTCACCGAGGAGAACGTCAAGGTCCTCACCGAGCGTCTTGGCCTGGTCCCCGGGCACGCGGTGTTCTTCGGCGCCGGCGAGTTCGACGAGGTCTCCAAGATCATGTCGGGCGTACGCGTCGAGGCCGCCAAGCGCGCCGGTCACTTCGAGGAGGGCGTCTTCCGGTTCTGCTGGATCGTCGACTTCCCGATGTACGAGAAGGACGAGGAGACCGGCAAGATCGACTTCTCGCACAACCCGTTCTCCATGCCCCAGGGCGGCCTGGAGGCTCTGGAGACCAAGGACCCGCTGGACGTCCTGGGCTGGCAGTACGACATCGTCTGCAACGGCGTCGAGCTCTCCTCGGGCGCGATCCGCAACCACGAGCCCGAGATCATGTTCAAGGCGTTCGAGGTCGCGGGGTACGACCGGGAGACCGTGGAGCGCGAGTTCGGCGGCATGCTGAAGGCCTTCCGCCTCGGCGCCCCGCCGCACGGTGGCATCGCGCCGGGCGTCGACCGCATCGTGATGCTGCTCGCGGACGAGCCGAACATCCGGGAGACCATCGCGTTCCCGCTGAACGGCAACGCGCAGGACCTGATGATGGGCGCGCCGACCGAACTGGACGAGTCCCGCCTGCGCGAGCTGAACATCGCGCTGCGCAAGCCGGTCGCCGACAAGTAGGCGGCACGGGTAAGGGAGTTGTTCCCTTGGGGTGGTTGGGGCCGGGCGGGCCCAACCGCCCCGCTCGGCCCCAACCACCCCGATCAGCCCCAACCACCCTGCTCGGCCCCGGAGTTGGACCGTCAGGCGGGGTCGGGGTCGTCAGCGGAGTTGAATCGTCAGCTCGCCCCTCGTCGCGCGCCGCATGGGATCGCCGGCCAGCAGCGCGTGCGGGATGCCGGGCTCGATGGCGCCGGCCTCCTCCAGGCGCGCCAGGTGGGCGTCGGTGAGGTCGACGTCGAGGGCGCCGAGGTTGTCCGCCAGCTGGTCGAGTGTGCGGGCGCCGATGACGGAGGCCGTCACGGCCGGGTTCCGCAACGTCCAGGCGAGGCCCACCTGGGCGGAGGTGTGACCCGTCTCAAGGGCGACCTCCCGCACGGCGTCCGTGATGCCGAGATTGCGCTCGGTCAGCATGCCCAGGGCGGCGTTGTGGTCCCTGCGGCTGCTCCCGTCCGGGGCGGGGCCCGTGCCGGTCAGGTCGGCGCGGCTGTACTTGCCGGTGAGCAGCCCGCCGCCCAGCGGCGAGTACGGGACCACCCCGAGCCCCATCTCGCGGGCCATCGGGATCAGGTCGCGCTCGCCGGTGCGCTCGATGAGGCTGTACTCGATCTGGAGCGCGACCAGGGGCGCCCAGCCGCGCAGATCGGCGATGGCCTGCATCCGCGAGACCTGCCAGGCCGGCACGTTGGACATCGCCACGTACAGCACCTTGCCCTGCCGGACCAGATCGTCCAGGCCGCGCAGGATCTCCTCGACGGGCGTCGTGAAGTCCCACACGTGCAGATGGAGCAGGTCGATGTAGTCCGTGTTCAGGCGGCGCAGGCTGGACTCCACCGACGCGAGGAGGTTCTTGCGGTGCGGGCCACCGGAGTTGGGGTCGCCGGGGCGGCGAAGGGTCGAGTACTTGGTCGCGAGCACCAGGCTCTCGCGGCGGCCGTGGGCGAAGGTGCCCAGCAGACGCTCCGAGCTGCCCTCGGTGTAGGTGGCGGCGGTGTCGATGAAGTTGCCGCCCTGCTCGGTGTAGCGGTCGAAGAGGCGGCGCGACTCCTCCTCGCCGGCGCCCCAGCCCCATTCGGTGCCGAAGGCCGCGGTGCCGAGCGCCAGGGGCGAGACCCGCAGGCCCGATCGGCCCAGCAGCCGGTAGGTGTCGAGAGTGAGCGGCATGGTGTCCTCCTGAGGTCCTGAGCGGACCGTCGTGCGTGATCCGTCGTCGAGGGCAACCCTGCGATCTTCGAAAGCCGGGCATAAGGGAGGGACGATCCTGGGAACAGCGGTCCTACCCTGGCTGTTGGGCCCGGCATGACGACCCTGGCTGTGGACGCGACGCAGGAGCTGGCCGCGTTCCTGCGGACCCGGCGCGAACGGCTCGACCCGGGCGACCTGGGGCTTCCGGCGCGCCGGGCGGGGCGGCGGACCCCGGGCCTTCGCCGCGAGGAGGTCGCCGAGCTGGCCGGGGTCAGCGTCGACTACGTCGTACGCCTGGAACAGGCGCGCGGGCTCAGGCCGTCGGCGGACGTACTGGACGCGCTGGCCCGGGCGCTGCGACTGCCACCGGTGGAGCGCGCCTATCTCTTCGACCTGGCCCAGCGGCGCCCCCGTACCGCCGAGGCTCCCGCCACCGCCGCGGCGCCCCCGCTGGCCCGGCTGGTGGACGACCTGGCGCCGTTGCCGGCCATGCTCCTGAACCACCGGTACGACATCCTGGCGTGGAACCCCGAAATGGCGGCGCTGCTCCTGGACTTCGCCGCCCTGCCCCCCGCGCGGCGCAACGCGATGTGGCTCTGCCTCGCGCACCCGGAACTCCGCGCGCGGTACGCCGACCGGGAACGGGTCGTACGGGAAGGGGTGGCCCACTTGCGCGCCGCGTGGGCGGCCCACCCCAAGGACCCGGTCCTGACCGGCCTGATCGGTGAACTGCGTGCCACGCGGCAGGAGTTCGCGGAACTATGGGCCGAGGGGGACGTCGTGGCCGGCGGCCGGGGCCACAAGGTGCTGCGCCACCCCGAGGCGGGTTCGCTGGCCCTCGCCGCCGAAGTGCTGGCGCCGCTGCACGACCCGGACCAGCGGTTGCTGCTGTTCCGCGCGGCGGACGACGCGAGCCGGGCGGGGCTGAGGCGGCTGAGCGGGAGCTGACGCGGGGCTGTGCGTAGGGGCCGGCCGGAGCCATCGCCCGGGTGCCGAGGCCGGGTCCGGGGCGGTCGCGCGGTCGCCCGGGCCGTGTGCGGGCGGACACCGCCGGGCCCTAGCCACGCGGTACGACCGGGACCCCGTCAGGGCGCCGCCGCATAGCACCGGACCGTTACCGTCTGCTCCGGGCTCCACCGCTGTTCGACGGTGGCCAGCAACTGCCAGCCGAGCCGGTCATACAAAGCCGCCGCCGCGGTGTCGGAGGCCACCACGTCGAGCACCGGATGCAAGCCGCGGTCCTGTGCCTCGGTGGCAGCCCGCGCCATCAGCAGCGCGCCGATGCCGTGGCCACGAGCCCACGGGGCGACGAACAGCCGGTTGACCACGGCGGTCGCGTCGGTACCCACCCCTGCACGAACGCTCCACAGACCAGGTGCCGCGTCCCCCGCGTCGCTCCGGGACAGGCCGATATGGCCGGCGACGCGGCCGTTCAGTTCCGCCACCCATGAAGCGATGAGCAGGGGCGGCGTGAGCCAAGCCTCGGGCAGGTCCGGCCAGTTCACCGGATAGCCGTCCTGCTCATGGACCTCGGCCAGCACCCGCACACAGTCACCGAGATCGCGATCTTTGCGCTGCCGGGCTCTCGGGGCCACGTCCGCGCCGGACACGCATCGGATCTTCACTGCTGCATGGAAGCACAGCCCGATGGCCCATGACCAGCGACTTTCGCAGCGGGCGACAGGCCCTGGCCCTCCCGGCGCGCGAACAGGACCGCGCCCGGCTGTCGTTCGTCGAGGTCGAGCAGGAACTCCGCCTCGACCGTGAACCCCGCCTCCCCCAGCCACGCCGTGACCCGGTCGGGGCGGCGCAGATGGATGTGGACGTTCATCGGGTGGCCGCCGTAGCCCTGGGTCTTCAGGCGGGTCTCGTCGCCCAGGTGGAAGCCGAGCAGCAGCGGTGCGCCCGGCGGCGTCACGCGGTGGAACTCGGCGAAAACGGTGGGGACCGCCTCGTCGGGGATGTGGATGAGGGACCAGAAGGCGAGCACGGCCGCGACGGACGCGTCCGCGAGGGGGAGCCGCGTCATCGAGCCCACCGCGAAGTGGAGCCCCGGGTGGTCGCGCCGGGCCACCTCGATCATCCTGGGCGAGAGATCGACCCCGAGCGCGTCGGCGCCCAACTCCCGCAGGTGTGCGGCCACATGGCCGGGCCCGCAGCCCACATCCGCGACGGTCCCGCCGCCCGCGTCGCGTACGAGCTCGGCGAAGAGCGCCAGAACCGCCCGCAGATACGGCTCACCCGCCAACGCCTCACGGAGCTGATCGGCATAGCTCACGGCGACCGTGTCGTAGGAGTCCCGGGTGTCCGTCAGCCATGTCTGGGCGCTCATGGGGGAGCACGCTAACGCACCCTCCGTGAGAGCCGGTCGGTGTCCAGATGCGGGAGCGGTGCTTCGGGGCGGGCCCCGAGTCTCGTCGTCACCCGTCCCGTAATAGTGACCCGTGCCGTAATAGTGCGAACCAGACGTGGCGGCGCGATGCCCTCGGCGGGTCAGGCCCGCAGGAAGGTCAGGACGGCCAGGACCCTGCGGTGGGTCAGGTCCGTCAAAGGCAGGTCCAACTTGGTGAGGATGTTGCCGATGTGTTTGCCGATCGCCGCTTCGGACACCACCAGTTCCTTGGCGATCGCGCCGTTGGACCTGCCTTCGGCGATCAATGCCAGTACTTCGCGTTCGCGCGGGGTGAGCTGCGCCAGCGGATCGCGGCGGCGGCGCAGCAGTTGGCGCACCACCTCGGGGTCGACCACCGTCCCGCCGGCCGCCACCTCGCACAGCGCCTCCATGAACTCCTCGATGTGTCCCACGCGGTCCTTGAGCAGATAGCCGACGCCCGATCCGTCTCCGGAGTCCAGGAGTTCGGCCGCGTACGTACGCTGAACGTACTGACTGAGGACCAGGACCGGGAGCGTGGGACGCCGCTCGCGCAGTCGCACCGCCGCGTGCAGCCCTTCGTCCTGGAAATCGGGCGGCATGCGGACGTCCGTCACCACGATGTCGGGGGCATGCTCCTCGACCGCCGCGACCAGTGCCCGCGCGTCCCCGACGGCCGACACCACCTCGTGGCCGCAGCGGCTGAGCAGGCCGATGAGCCCTTCCCGCAGCAGCACGCTGTCCTCGGCCAGCACTACGCGGAGCGATCGGCCGTCTCGGTCAACTCGCAAGGAAACTCCACACGTAGAAGAGTCGGCCCACCCGGCGGACTGGTCAGAGCGAGTCTGCCATCGAGGACCGACACCCGGTCCGCGAGACCGGTGAGGCCGCTGCCCGTCGAGGGATCCGCGCCGCCGCGACCGTCGTCGCGCACCTCAAGGAACAGGCGTCCGTCGCGATGACCACCGCTGACCCGCGCGCGGTTGGCCCCGCTGTGTCTGGTGACGTTGGCCAGCGCCTCGCAGACCGCGAAGTACGCGGCGGACTCCACCGGCTGGGACGGACGGCCCGGCAGTTCGAGGTCGACGTCGACGGGGACCACGCAGCGGTCGGCGGCGTCGCTGACGGCGGCCTGAAGGCCGTAGTCCGTGAGGACCTTGGGGTAGATGCCGTGAATGAGCTGGCGCAGTCCCGCGAGCGCCTTGCCCGCCTCCTCATGCGCCTTGGTGAGCTGGTCGGCGAGCGGGCCGGGCGCCGCATCCAGGCGGGCCAGGCCGAGGGCCATCGTCAGGGCCACGAGGTGCTGTTGGGCGCCGTCATGCAGATCCCGCTCGATACGGCGCCGCTCAGCCTCGAAGGCGTCCACCAACCGAGCGCGGGAGCGGGTCAGTTCGACCACCTTGACGCCGAGCTCACCCTCGGGGGAGCCGATCAGCAGCCGGGCCAGCTCCGCGCGAGCGCCCGCCGTGACGCCGAGCATGTAGGCGCCGAGGCCCATCAGAAGCAGGCCCAGTACGGCGACGCCGAAAGCGGTCGGCCATGTGGTGACCGTCCACTGCTTGAGCACCTTTGCTTCCTGGCCGTCGCCGACCGTGGCCATCAGCAGCGGGGTGGCGACCATGGACAGCGGGACGAGCAGGGCGATCGTGACGGCCAGGGCGTCGAGCGGCCACAGGATCCCGGCGAACAGCAGCGCGTATCCGAACTCCCGCCAAGTCCCCTGTTCACGCAGCCGGGTGGACAGCCAGGCCCACAGCCCCGGCGCGTTCGGCACCCGATGCCGACCGGACACCGGGTCGCGGTCGATCAGGCGCAGCCTGTGCCGCTCCACCCAGGCCAGGGGGATCCCGCTGAGGGCGACCATCATGAGCAGGGGCAGCCCCACCAGGACGAGGGCGAGCACACCGCAGACCGCTGCCGCCGCGAGCAGTGCCACCAAGGTGGCGGCGCCGGTGCACAGGTACGCGGCGGCACGCCAGGGCCAGACCGACAGCGGGTAGCCCGGACGCGACATGGCCTGCCACACATTCCGAGGTCGCATGTGGACGACCGTAAGCGACCCCGCAGACCCGCTGCCATCGGTCCAGGGTCCGTACCTGGGGTAGGTCTGGCCCTACCCCAGGTCTCGCTCAGGCCGTACTGCGTCCGGGGCGGCTTTCGCGGTTTCGTGGAGGACCGACGAGCCGAGGAGCGGATACTGGTGGGGCACCACATGAGCAACGACGCGATCCGATTGCGCTCCCTGACCCGGCGGTACAGGTCGGGCGGTGCGTCCGTCACCGCCCTCGACCAGGTGTCGCTGGCCTTCCCGACCGGGACCTTCACCGCCGTGATGGGCCCCTCCGGATCAGGCAAGTCGACCCTGTTGCAGTGCGCCGCGGGCCTGGACCGGCCCGCGTCGGGCTCGGTCACCGTGGGCGACACCGAGCTGACCGGGCTGAGCGAGACCAAGCTGACCCTGCTGCGCCGCGAGCGCATCGGCTTCGTGTTCCAGGCGTTCAACCTGCTGCCCTCCCTGACCGCCGAGCAGAACGTGGCCCTGCCCCTGCGGATGGCCGGCCGCCGCCCCAGGAAGACCCAGGTGCGCGAGGTGCTTGACCAGGTCGGACTCGGCGACCGGACGCGGCACCGCCCGACGCAGCTGTCCGGCGGCCAGCAGCAGCGGGTCGCCCTGGCGCGCGCCCTGATCACCCGTCCCGACGTGCTGTTCGGTGACGAGCCGACCGGCGCACTCGACTCGGGGACCAGTCGCGAAGTGCTGACCCTGCTGCGCGGCATGGTCGACCGGGACGCCCAGACGATCATCATGGTCACCCATGACCCCGTCGCCGCCTCCTACGCCGACCGCGTCGTCTTCCTCGTCGACGGCCGTGTCAACGACGAGCTGATCGGCGCCTGTGCCGAGGACATCGCGTCGCGCATGACCAGGCTGGAGGCGGCGCCGTGCTGAGCACCGCGCTGCGCACCCTGCGCACCCGCTGGGTCACCTTCGTCGGCAGTTTCGTCGCCCTCTGCCTGGGCGTGGCGCTGATCGCCGTGATGGGTCTTGCCCTGGCGTCCTCGCTGGACGCACCCGGCCGGGGGCCGGAGCGGTTCGCCGCCGCGCCGGTCGTGGTCAAGGGCCAGGACACCCTGGTGGTGCCCACGTCGATCGGCGAGCGCACCCGCAAGCTCGCGCAGCCGCGTGCCGTGCCCGACGACGCGGTCGCGAAGCTGCGCCACCTGGGGACCGTCGTCGAGGACCGGTCGTTCGCCGTGCGGTGCGAGGGCGGGCCCGCCGATCTGGTGGGCCATCCCTGGTCCACCGCGGCCTTCGCGCCGTACCGGCTCGACGCGGGACGCGCGCCCGAGGCCGCGGACGAGGTCGTCGTCAGCGGTGACTGGGCCCGTCCGGGGGCCCGGGTGCGGACCGACGCCGGCACCGTACGCGTCGTCGGCACCGTGGCCGCGCTCGGCTTCGAGAACGCCGTGTTCTACACCGACCCCCGCGCCGCCGAACTCTCGCCGCGCAGCCTCCAGCTCGTGGTCGACGCCGATGCGGCGGCCGTGCGCGGGGCGGTGCGCGGCAGCGAAGGCGTCCAGGTCCTCACCGGGGACGCGCGCCGGTACGCCGACGCCGACCCCGACCGGGACAGCGAGGCCCTGGCCGCGATGAACGCCATGTTCGGCACGGCCGGAGGCGTCACCGGGTTCGTGTCGGTGTTCGTGGTGGCCTCGACCTTCGCGTTCGCGGTGTCCCAGCGCCGCCGCGAGTTCGGGCTGTTGCGCACCGCCGGGGCGACCCCGGGCCAGATCCGCCGCATGGTCGTCTCCGAAGCGCTCGCGGTCGGTGTGCTCGCCTCGGCCACCGGCTGTGTACTCGGTTCCTACGGGGCTCCCCAGCTCGCCGCGTGGGCGGTCGACAAGAACCTTGCGCCCCGCTGGTTCACCATCGGCGACTACACCTGGCCCTACCACATGGCGTTCGGGGCGGGCCTGTTCGTGGCTCTGTGCGGCGTGCTGGCCGCGTCCTGGCGGGCGGGGCGCACCGGTCCCACCGAGGCCCTGCGCGAGGCGGCGGTGGACACCCGGCCGATGACATGGGGCCGTTGGCTGTTCGGCGCGGCCCTGCTGATCACCGCCGCGGTCACGCTGGCCCTGGCCCTGGCGACGGACCCGGGCGGCCTGCTTCAGCGCAAGACCTATGTGAGCCGGCCCATGCTGCTGATCACCGCGGTCGCGCTGCTCGCGCCGGTGCTGGTGCGGCCGCTGGTGAGGCTGATCGCCTGGCTGCCGGCCCAACTGCCCGGCGCAGGCGGGATGCTGGTGCGGGAGAACGCCGCCGCCGGGGTGCGCCGCACCGCCGCCGTCGCGGCGCCCGTGCTGGTCACGGTCGCGCTGGCGGGCTCACTGCTGGGCGCCGCCGCCACCCTCAACGAGGCGAAGGCCACCGAGGTGCGCGAGCGGACGGTCGCCGACTTCGTGGTCACCGCGCCGGGCGCCGCCGGCTTCGACGGGGCGACGCTGAAGCGGCTTCGGGCCGTGTCCGGAGCCGAGGTTTCCGTGAGTTCGTCGAGCGCCGTGTACGTCCTGGAGGACGGCGTGGCGCTCATCAAGTCCGATGCCAGAGCCGCCGAGCCCGAGCCGCTCGCAAGAACGGCCCGCCTCCCGCTCACGGCGGGGAAGGCGAGTGACCTGGACGACGACTCGATCATCGTCAACGAGGAGTGGCAGCAGCACACCGTGGGCGAGCGGGTGGACGTGTGGCTCGGCGACGGCACGCGGAAGTCCCTGAAGATCGCCGCGGTCATGACCACCGGCACCGGCAACAACGGCGTGTACGTCACCCCACGCAACGCCCCCGAGGCGCCTGTCGACCGGGTCGACGTACGCCTTGCGGACGGTGCCGACACGGCCACCGTGGCCGCCGGTCTGCGCCAGGCGGTGCGGGCGTCGGGCGGGGAGGTCCTTACCCCGGATGCCTGGGTGCGGGCGACGTACCCCGAGACCAACCGGACGACCCGGACGGGCTTCTTCCTGGTCCTTGGCATCGCCCTGCTCTACACCGGCATCTCCCTGGCCAACACCATGGTCATGGCGACCTCCGACCGGGTCCGCGAGCTGGCCGTGCTGCGGCTGGCCGGCGCCACCAAGTGGCAGGTGCTGCGGATGGTGGGCGCCGAGGCGCTGATGGTGGTCGTGGTCGGTGGACTGCTGGGCGCGCTGGTCGCCGGGCTCAACCTGGTGGGCATGTGGAGCGCGCTGGGTGTGCTCTCGGTGCGTACGTCCATCGAGATCCCGTGGGCGGCGCTCGCGGCGGCCCTGGGTGTCTGCGCGGTGCTCGCCGTCATCTCGGCGGTCGCTCCGGCTGGCCTCTCCTTGCGCCGCGGGGCCGTGGAGTTGGCGGGTACGCCGGAGTGACCGCTGATCGGCGCGGGCGAGATCCTGCGCCAAGTGGTGCGGCGCGGCGGGGGGTTAGGGATATGCCGGACCCCCGCCCCGGCACCTGGGTGCCGGAGACGGGGGCCGGAGTGCCCGAGCGGGGCGGTGGGTCAGTTCTTGGAGCGGCTGAAGAACTCCACCTCCGCGATCGCCACCTGCTTGTCCTTCGCCGCGCCGAACGCCGAGCGCAGGATGATGCGCGCCGATGCCGCGTTCCGTACGCGGACGTCGATGCGCTGGACGCCGCCGTCGTTGAGCGACTGGTGCGAGACGTGCTGCTTGCCGCTGGAGTCCGTGACCACCAGGTCGAACTCCTGGGGCCGGGCCTGCTCCGACTGCTGGCCCTGGCGCTTGGAGGTGCCCGGCGTGATCAGGAGCGCGAGCAGGTCCGTCGGCTGCCCGAACGTCGCCTCCAGGTAGGTGCCCTCGGCGTCGCCCGCGTACCCGGTGCCCCACCACGTGTTGGAGTAGCTGTCGCCGGCCAGTTCCGCGCCGTGCTTGGGGTCGGAGTGGGACGCCGTCCACGACACCGGGTGCGCGGCCACCCGCTTGGCGAAGTGGTCCTGCACCGCGCGGGCCGCCGGGGGACCGCCGAACACGCCGCCCACGACCAGGCCCACGACCACCAGCGCCACCAGGGCCCGCGCGATCCAGCGCTTGCGGTCGCGGTGCAGCGGCGGACGCTGGCCGGCGTACGGGCCCGAACCGGTGTCCTGGCGGCGCGGTGTCAGCGGCGTCGCGCAGCTGCGGCAGAAGTTGCGGTGCTGGTGGTTGGCGGTGGAGCAGGCGGGGCAGGGGGTGCCGTTCTCCGGTTCGGGAGTGGGCGTCGCCGTGCGGACCTTGGGACGGGCCGCCTCGGGACGGCCGGGCAGCACGGTGCCGGGCGCCTCGGGGGGCCGGGGCGCCGATGCCTCCTCCACGGGGACGAGCAGGGCGCGCGCGGCGTCCGTCGCGGAGGGCCTGCGCACCTCGGGGAGCGGGGTGGTGTCGCCGGCGGCGTCCGTGCCGGCGTCCCCGGAGGCGTTCCGAGTGGTCTCCGGCCTGGATTCCGCCCTGGATTCCGCCCTGGATTCCTCGGGGGTCCCTGCGGACGCGGCGGGGGCAGGGGGCGTCGCCGGGGCGGCCGGGGCGGTCGCGGGGCGTTCGGGCTCGGGGCGCGCGGCCGTCCGTTCCGGACGGGGCGCGGCCGGCTCGTGGCCCACCGTCGGCAGCGGGGTCGTCGTCGCCTCCGGGGTGGTCGCCGGGGACGGCTTGGCGGGAGCGTCGGGGGCGGGCGCGGGCGCGGGCGTGTCGGCCATGGGGACCGACGGGGGCGTCGGCGCCGTCCAGCGCAGGAAGGCTCCGCAGGAGTCGCAGAACGACTGGCCGGTGGCGCGGGCCGGGGTGCCGCAGTCGGGGCAGGGGACCATGGCCGGGGTGGACATGAAAGGTCAGTTCCCTTCGTGGGTAAGGGTTGTGGCGGATACCTCGGCCGTGAAAGGGAGGTGGGCGGGGCGGGCCGCCGCCACCACCGCCTGGAGGCGGTAGGGGTCGACGCTGGACGGGTCGGAGACCCGGAGGGTCACCCGGAGTGAGGCCCGGGGCTCGCCCGGGAAGGGCCCGAGCGGGCGCGCCGACCAGGACGCGCCGCCGCTCTCGGTGATCTCGGGGCGCACCCCGAAGGCCAGCTCGACGGCGCGCGCCAGGCCCTGCGCGGTGCCGCGCACCCGGTGCAGCGAGACCGCCGTCGCCACGGCGTGCCTGCGCACCTCGATGGACTCGGTGCCGTCGAGTTCCGTGCCGACCCAGGTGGTGAGCCAGTCCACGAAGTCCTCCGGCGCGAGCGCCGGGTCGAAGTAGGCCTCCAGGCAGTCGAGCACGTTGAACAGCGGGGCGAGGACCACGTCGAGGCCCGAGACGAAACGCTGGGCGAAGTCGTCGTCGGCGTACACCGCGGGCAGCTGGGTGCCCAGCGGGTGCGAGGAGCCGAGCCCTTCGATGGTGCCGCGCGCGCTCATCGGGCCTCGATCACGCGGACGCGGTGGTCGAAGGGGAACAGGAGCGCCGAGGGGGACAGCTCGATGCGGTCGGTGGCATCGCCCCTGCGGCCGGTCAGCGGGTCCGCCGGGTGCAGCAGGACCTCGTCGACCAGCTCGACACCCGGCACGCGCTGGAGCGCCGCGAAGATCTCGCCCGCGCGCAGCGGCCGCCCGAAGGGCCAGCCCGTGCCGTGGGCGCCGCCGGTCAGCGGGTCCAGGTAGGAGTAGAGCGCGTTCAGTGCCTCGTCGCGTACGTAGTCGGCCTTGGCGGCGCGGAAGGAGTGCAGGGTCGCCACCACCGTGACGCCCTGGTAGAACGGCGGGCCCACCGCGAGCCGGGTGCCGAGCGGGCGCCGCTCGTCGAGGAAGGACGTGACGCGGCCCAACAGCTCGTCGCCGGGCACCAGTTGCTCGAAGCGCAGCCGGCCGCCCCGGTCGGGCACGGCCTGGGGGACCACGAGGACCCGTACCGCGTTGTCGCCCGACTCGACGTCGTCCGCCGCCAGACAGGCGATGCGGGCCGTCTCGGGCGCGGCGCGGCGGGCCAGCTCCTCGTAGTCGCGGGCGGTCACGGCCCGCTCCTGGGCGCGCAGCGCGATCGGCGCGCGCGTCTTGGCCTCCTCGACGGTCTCGCCGTCCACACCGCCGCGCGCGGCCTCCCGGTTCTCCACGCGGGAGATGTACGGGATGGAGCTGCGCAGCACCTGGATGGCGCCCCGGGCCACGTTGCCGAAGCGGCCGCCGCCGGTGCCGTACCGCGACGCGCGGATGGCGGCGCCCTTGATCGGGACGGCGCCGAACTGCCGTACCGAGCCGTCGGGTTGGCGCACGGCGGGGCCGAAGGCTATCTCGCCCGTCGCCGCGTCCAGGGTGAAGTGCCGGTCGAAGGGGGCCGAGGAGGCGAAGTCGCCCACCATCTCCCACTCCTCCCAGCCCTCGCCCGCCGAGATCTCCAGGCGGACGCCGCCGACGACGGGCGCGTGCGCCAGCAGCAGCCGCTGCCCGGGGACGCCCTCGGAGTCGCCCAGCGACTCGTCGCGCACGGTGTCGGAGTGCGAGACGCGGGTGGTGCCGCCGATGGTGAAGGCGGAGGCGCCGCGCACGGTCGGCGAGACGCTGTAGAAGGGCTGGCCGGGGGCGGCCTCCACGACCCGGCAGCGCAGCCAGCCCGCGTCGAGGCCGCCCATCCGGGAGACGGCGTGCGCGGCCGGCATGTGCAGGATGACCTCGCCGGGGCGGTTGAGGCCACCGGTGGAGTCCTCGGCGACCTCGCACTCGGTCCAGCCGTCGGCCGTCCAGGCCTCCCACACCAGCGGGGGCTGGCGCGGGTCGACGCCGACACCGTCGACGCGGCTGTCCAGGCGCAGCGCGGCGGTGCAGTGCGGCAGCGCCGCCGACAGGCCGAAGAGCAGGACGTCGCCGGGGAGCGGGCCGGAGCTGAACACCGACACGTCGTTGCCGCCGAGCACGTCCTGCGAGCAGTCCTCCGGCTTGGACGCGGCGGGCTGGCGCAGCACGTGGGAGAGGCTGCACGGCACGATCGTCAGATCGTCCTCGGAGGCGAAGACCACCGCCTCCTCCGTCTCGGTGCGGCCGGTGGCGACCTCCGTGCCCCGGGGCAGCACGACGGGTTCGGGCTGCGGGGCCGAGAGCCAGAACGTCACCGCCGCGCGGGCCGCCGACGGCGGGAACAGGGTCACGCCCAGCAGGTCGAGGAAGGCCAGCTGGTTCTTCTCGGGCACGCGGTTGAGGCGGTAGACGACCTGGTCGGCCATGTGCGCGACGGCCTCGATCAGGGTGACACCCGGGTCGGAGACGTTGTGGTCACTCCATTCCGGGCAGCGCTGCTGGATGTAGCGCTTGGCGTCGTCGACGAACTGCTGGAAGCGGCGGTCGTCGAGGTGGGGTGCGGGCAGGGCCATCAGTGTCGTTCGCTTTCGCCGGGCGTCGGGCCTGGCTCGTCGCCGCCCTCGGAGGGAATCACATAGAAGGGGAAGACGAGGCTGCGCGGGTTGTTGGTGCCCCGCACCGAGTAGCGCACGTCGATGTGGAGCACGGTCGGCTCGTCGGGCGCCGGGGTCACCGTGACGTCCTCGACCTCGATCCGGGGCTCCCAGCGGTCGAGCGAGTTGCGCACCTCGTAGCGGATGCGTCCGGCGGTGGCGTCGTTGACCGGTGCGAACACCAAGTCGTGGACGGCGCAGCCGAATTCGGGCCGCATCGGCCGCTCGCCCGGCGCCGTCGCCAGCACCAGGCGCATCGACTCCTCGATCTCGCGGTCGCGCCGGGCCAGGGCGATGCCGCCGCCCGGCTCGGTGCGCATCGGGAAGGCCCAGCCGGCCCCGACGAAATGTTCGCTCATCTCGACTCTCCTAGAGGACCGGCATGCCGTTGGCCAGCGGGGGCCCGCCCAGGGAGTTCAGGAGCAGGCCGGCCATGCCGTTGACGATGACGGTACCGCCGTTGATCGTGGTGTTGGCGACGGCGTTGAGGACGAGCTCGCCCAGCGCGTCCACCGTCACCACGCCGCCCGCCAGGATGGCCGCCTCGCCGCCGGCCTTCGCGTTGAACTCGCCCCCCGCGTCGATGTTGACGCCCATGCCCGCGCCGATCTCGATGGCGCCGCCCGCCCTCATGTTGAGCATGCCGCCGGCCTTCAGGGACAGGTCACCGCCCGCCTCGATGTCGACGCTCCGGTTGCCCTTGATCTCGACGCTGCCGTCGCTGTCGATGGTGATCGAGGTCTTCGCCTCGTTCATCTGGATGTGCAGCCGGCCCTTGCCGGTGCGCAGCCGGATGCCGCTGGACAGCCGCGCGGCCCCGCCCTCTTCGAGGAGTTCGACGGTGTGGCCGCTGCGCCCGGTCAGGGAACGCCAGTTGATCTGCCCGCTGGTCGGGTCGACGGCCGGATAGTTGTCGGGTTCGCGGGTGTGCTTGTCGACGCCGTTGTAGAGCCCGGCGATGACGTACGGGTGTTCAAGGGAGCCGCGGTCGAAGGCACACAACACCTCGTCGTTGACCTCCGGCAGCAGCAGCCCGCCGCCGCCCTTGCCGCCGAACTGCGCGACCCTGCACCAGTCGCTCTCGTACGTCGCGGACAGCCACGGGAAGGACAGCCTGACCCGGCCCATGCGCAGCGGGTCCTTGGTGTTGGTGACCAGGGCGACCGCGACACCCGGCATGGGGGGCGCCTGGTCGGTGCCGCCCGCGGCGAGCCCGTACAGCGAACGGAACTGGCGGCCCGAGACGGTCAGCCACGTCGTGTACAGGTCGCCCGACGCGAAGACGTGGCGCACACCGGTCGCGGTGTACTTGCCCTCGAAGGGGAAGCCCGCGCCCTTCAGGGCCACGGGGGTGCCCGGCGTGAGACTGGGGTTGCCGGTGACGGCGACCTCCAGCTCGGCGAAGGAGCCCGCCACGTCGTCGGCCAGGGCCTGCGAGGCGTGCGTGACCTGCGAAAGCGTGGTGTACGGGACCTGCGTGGCGGTGAGCTCGGAGGCGCCGAAGGGCAGCGTCACCTGGCCCGGGGTCATGTCGGCGGAGATGTCCTTGCTCTGGACCGCGGGCAGGGGCGCCTGGAGCTTCTGCCGGGTGCGCATGTCCCAGCCGCGCACATTGACCTTCCTGACCTGCCCGGCCGCCGTCATCGTGGCCCGGCTGTGCAGGTTGTTCGCCCCGAAGTCCAGGACGTAGGGGCTCTGCGCGGCCGGGGTGGTGTCGGACGGGGCGCCGGACGCGGGGTCGAGCCCGGCGAAGTTGAGCTTGCCCTCGTTGTCGAAGGACAGCCGCACGTCGTTCTCGGCGGCCAGGCGCGACAGGAAGTCCCAGTCGGTGATGTTGGGCTGGGTCGCCAGGTCGTACACCGTGGACGTCGACTCGATCTTGCCGATCTTCAGGCCGTTCTGCCCGGCGATCTTGCGCACGATGTCGGATGCCGTCATGTTCGGGTAGCCCTCGACGCGGCGGTTGCGCAGCAGCCGGTGGCCGGGGTCGTAGCCGCGCACCAGCAGATGGCGGCCCACGCCGGGCTCCGAGTCCATCTCCAGGGCGGTGACCTCGCCGGTCATCATCGGCTCGCCGCGCCGGCCGTCGGTGAACGGGCTGATGACGACCTTGGCCCCGATCTTCAGCATCGGGAACTTGGTGGTGACCTTGCTGTCCTTGTCGCTGAACGTGAGCTGGAAGGCGGCCGGCACGTTGACCGAGGAGTCCACCCAGCCCTCGACGAGCCGCAGCGCGAGCTCGTTGGGAAGGACGGCGCCGCCCAGCTGGACGTGCAGGACGGTGGTGAAAGTCTTCTCGGTCACGCGGTTCCCTCCGAGGAAGCGGGCAGCAGCAGCTCGGTGCCGGGGCGCAGCCGCATCGGATCGTCGATCTCGTTGGCCTCGGCGATGACGCGCCACTGGGTGGCGTCGCCGTACTCGCGCCAGGCGAGCGAGGCCAGGGTGTCCCCGGCGACCGTGCGGTGCACCCGGCGCGCCGACAGCGCGCCCGACGTCGGGTTCTGCCGCTTGGTCTCGCTGGAGACCTCGGTCAGTGCGAGGGTGCAGGTGGCGCGCAGCGGTGTGCCGTTGGGGCTGAACAGGGTGTAGTTGGCGTTGACGCTGGTGACGTACGCGACGAACTGGACCGTCGAGAACGAACCCCAGCTGAACTCCACCCACGGCGGCGACGGCGCCTTCGCGCTGATGCTCTGCGAGGTCACCTCGCAGCACGAGAGCAGCAGCTCCACCTGGCTCTGCACGGTGTTGGAGGTGGGCGTGCCCGATGCGTCCAGGAACACCTCCAGCTGGAGCGAGGCGGGCATCGCGCCGGTGAACTTGGGCGGCGCGCCCCGGTTGTAGGAGATGGCGGGCGTGGTGATCCAGTTGGCGGAGCGGCCCATCTGCACCTGCGACGGATTGAACTGGAACTTGACCTCGCCGATCTTTCCGCCCATCGAGCCGCCCAGGTCGGTGGGCGGCTGGTGGATGGCGAGCGTGGCGCGGGACAGGCCCTTGGCGGCCTTGCCTCCGGTGGGTGCGGCCATGCTCAGGCACCTCCCGCGTCGGTGAAGCCGTGGTGGGCGATCTCCAGCGTCTCGGTGGCCACGCTCGGGCTCGCCGGGTCCAGGCTCGGACCCGTCCAGCGCACCGGAAGCACCTCCACCAGACCCCACTGCGCGACGATCGAACCGTCGGCGCGCAGCGCGGCGATCTGGGCGGTGGGCCGCGTGATGCCGGTGGCGAGCGAGGAGATCCACGACGCCACCTTGGAGGTGTCGGCGGTCAGCGGGCGCGTCAGGCGGATCGTGGAGAACGTGACGCGGGTGGGCAGCTGCCACACGAACCCGTTGTTGCCGCCCTCCTGGCGCTGCTCCACCTCGACCTCGGACGCGAGACCGTCGCAGCCGTTGAACAGGCCGAGGTTCTGGCCGTCGATGGTCAGTTTGAAGAAGACGGTGGAGCCGGGGTCAAGGGTGGTGGGCATGGGGTGGTCTTCCGTCGGTGGGAGTGGTTACGGGGCAGTCGTGGCGGGTCAGCTGTCGCGCAGCCGGCCGATCCGTTCGCGGTCGCCACGCAGCTCGGCGCGGAGCAGCCGCGACAGCGGGGCGACGAGCCGGCGCGCCAACGCGTCCATGTCGGCGGGCGGTTGGGGCTCCTCCGCGGGCACCGGTACGGCGGCCTGTGCGGTGGCCTGAGCGGTGTTCGGCCCTGGCGAGGGCTCGGCGGCGTCCCGCTGGATGAAGGCGGGCGGCGCCGGGGGCGCGGGCGCGGGGGGCGGCGGGGGCGCCGGATGCGCGCGGCGTACGGGCACGACGGGGGCCGGGGCCGGCGCGGCGGCCCGCTGCACGGACGGCTGCGCCCGGCCGCCCGAGGCGGCCGGGGTGCGCAGCGGCACGACCGGCCGGCTCTCCTCGGCGGCGGGCGCCGTCCGCTTGAGCGGTACGGTCGCGGGCGCGGCGCCGCCCACGGGGGTCGGGGCGTTCTGGTGGCGGGTGGTGAGCGGCCGGGCGGAGGCCAGCGGCGGACCGGAGACGGCCATCCGCTGCAACGGCGCGGGCGCGGGCAGCCGCACCTTGCGCAACGGGGTCGGGGGCGCGGCGGGTGCGCTGGGCGGCGCGGGCGTGGCGGGCGGCGCGGGTACGGCGGCACGTTGCACGGCGGGCTGCGCGGGGGCGGCCGGCGCGGGCGCGGGGCTCGGCGCGGTGGCGGGCGCGGCGCCCGGGGTGATGGGCGCGCCGATGAGCGGCCGGCGCCGGGTTCCGTCCGGGGCGGCGCTCTGGGTCCTGCTGACCCGCCGCACCATGGGCTTGCGCTGCACGGGGGGCGCGGGGGCCGGTGCGGGCGCGACCGGGGCGGGGGCTTGCGGCGCGGGTGCGGGCGCGGGCTCCGGCGCGGGCGCGGGTGCGGGTGCCTTGGCGGCGGGGCGCACCACGCCGACGGGGTCGAGCTGGTACGAGGGTCGCACCGGCCGGGGCGCGGAGGTGAGGGACCGCTGCGTCGCGACCCGCTGAACGGACGGTACCTGGGCGGGAGTTGACGCGGCGACCGGCGCGGGGCGCGCGTCCTCCACGGCCGCCCGCTGGACGGCGGGGCCGGACTGCGGGGACGAGGCCGCGCCGACGGGACCGCGCACGGGCAGGGCCGCGCCACTCTCGCCGAGGGTGCCGCGCTCGGCGGGCGCGGTCGTGCGGGGGCCGCCAGAGGTGTCAACAGCGCGCTGGGCAAAGGGGGTTGACGGGTCGCCGGACGGTCCACCCTCCGTCGTGCCGCCCCGCGCGACGCCGGGGGCCGGGTGGCCCGAGGGGCCGCGCGGGGGCGTCACGGCGCGCTGCACGGCCGGTGCCGGGGTGCTCGGCGGCGGGGTGGTGGGGTCGGGGTCCTGCGCTCGGCGCGGCGACGCGGCGGAGGGCGCGGGGGGCTGCCCCTGGCCCGGCGCGGGCGTGGCGGCGCGCTGGACGGAGGGAGCGGCCGGGGTGGACCCGCCGCTCGCGCCGGGCGACGGCGGGGTCGGTGACGGCGTGCTGGCGGGGCTGCCGGGCGCGGCGGCCCGCTGGATCGGGGCCCCGATCGGGCTGGTCCGCCTCGGCTCGGCCCTCCGGTCGCGTGCGGGCGTCGGGGCGGTGGCGGGGGTGTCGCCCGTGGAGGGACGCACCGGGGGCGCCGTGCGAGGGGCGTCCCCGTGCGCGGGCCGGGCGGAAGGCGCGTCGGTCCCGGCGGGCGCGGTGGGGCTCACGGGCGTACCCGGGTTGCTCACGGGGTCGATCGGACGCCCAATGGCCCGCTGTACGGGGCTGGTTGGGGCCGGGGCGGCCGGGGAGGTCGGGGCCGACGTCACGGCGGGAGGGTTCGCCGCGCGGACCGGGGGCGTGGCGGCGGACCGCTGCACGGCGGAAGGCGCGCTCGGTGCGGCGCCGGGGGTGCTGGTGGTGGCCGGACCTGAACTCGGTCTGCTGGACGCGGAGTTGGAGGGCGCGGTTCCACGCGAGGCGGAGCCCGGGTTCGCGTTCTGCGGCGTGGTGGCGCGCTGCACGGCGGGACCGTCCGACGCGGGCCGCGCGGGTCCGTCCGCCGGGGGTGCGGTGGGCGTACGGGGGTGGCCGGGGCCGGCCGGGGTGGTGTCGGAGGTGCGCGCGGGCGCGGCGGATCGCTGGACGGCCGGGGGCACGGCGGGCGCGGTGGTTGGGGCGCTGTTCCCCTGGTCCGGGCCGGGTGCGGCCGTGGGGCCGGCCGCCGGGGCGGTGCCCGGAGTGCGCGGAGGCGCGGCGGACCGCTGGACGACGGGGGGTGCGCCGGGCGTGGTCGCGGGCCTGGGCGTGGCCGACGGCGGGACGACGGGGGCAGCGGGGACGACGGGAACAGCCGGGGATGCGCCGGGCGCCGCCGGGGCGGCGCCGGGGGTGCGCGGAGGCGTGGCGGACCGCTGAACGGCCGGGGTGGTGCCGGGGTTGGTCGTGGGGCCGGTCACGGGCGTGCCCGGAGTCGCGGAAGGGTTGCCCGGTGTGGCGCCGGTCGCGGGTGTCGCGGGCCGCTGCGCGGCGGGGGCCGGGGTGGTCCCGGGCGTGGCGGACCGTTGCACGGCCGGGGCGGCGCTGGGCGTCGTGTTGCCCGGGGCGGCGCTGGGGCCGGTAGTTGGGCGGGGCGCGGGCGTGCTGGACCGCTGGACGGCCGGGGCACTGGTGTTGCCCGGGGTGGTGCCGGGGTTGGTCGTGGGGCCGGTCGCGGTGGTGCTGGACCGCTGGACGGCCGGGGTACTCCCGGGCGTGGTGTTGCCCGGGGTGGTGCCGGTCGCGGGTGTCGCGGGCTTCTGGGCTGCGGGGGCGGGTGTGGTCCCGGGTGTCGCGGACCGCTGCACGGCCGGGGGCGAAGCCGGCGAGGCGGGGGTGTGTCCCGGCCCCGACGCAGGAGTGGCCGAGCGCTGGACGGCGGGGGAAGGACCGGGCCCGGCCGGGGTGGTGCCCGAGCCGGGTGAGGGCGTGACGGACCGCCGCACGGCGGGGCCCGGGGTGTTCGCGGGACCGTTGGTGGCGGTGGCGGACCGCTGCACGGAAGGCGGTGTGCCGGGCCCGGCCGGGGTGTTCCCGGAGGCGCGCGCGGGCGTGGCGGACCGCTGTACGGCCGGGCCCTCCCCGGACGTGACGGAGTCCGCCGCAGACCCAACTGGCCGCTGTGTAAAGGGAGTTGGGCCAGCACCGACAGGGCCAGCACCGACAGGCGCGGACCCGGCAGGCGCGGACCCGCCAGGCGCGGACCCGGATGCGCCGCCGCCCGTGGCGCCCGGCGCCGTACCCGGCCCCTTCGCCGACGCGCCACCCGACGCGCCACCCGACGCGACGGACCGCTGCACCGCGCCCGGCGCTGGGGCCGGACTTGGCGCACCGGACGGCCACCCGGCGCCCGGATCCGAGTCGGCCGGGGTCTCGGCCGCCCGGCCCGCCACCGGAAGCCGCAGGAGCGGCAGCGGCAGCGAGGAGGGGCGGCCCGCGACCGGGGTCACGGCGTTGTGCAGGACGCCGTGGGGCGCCGATGGCGAGACGGCGTGGGTGAGGGGACGGACGACCGAGAGGTCCTGGTGCGCGGCGAGCGTCGAGCCGAAGCCCGCCTCGGCGGTGAGGCGGGGCGCGGCCAGCGCACGCTGGATCGCGGGCGCGGCCGCCCAGCCGCCGTCACCCTGCACGGGGGAGGGCGACGGCGACGCGACCGACGGATCCGACGGCTCTGATGTGGCCGACGCTGTCGCGGCGTCCGGGACGAATGCCCCGGCGGCCTCGGCCGGCCGGCTACGCCGGCGCTTGAACAGGCCCATCCCCCGTCACCGCTCCCCTTCGCCTTGTTCCACCAGTGCCGCCACCCGCCGTACGTACGCCCGCCGGTCCGCATGCTCCAGGTCGAGGATGGAGTCCATGTCCCAGTGGAAGTGGTAGGCGAGGTACGCGGTCTCCTCCTCGATCCGGTCGGCCGCGTACGTCACGATTCCCCCAGGCGGCTCCCGGCCAGCTCGACCTCGAAGGACTGCTCGCAGTGCGGGCAGGCCACGGCCGCCCGGGTGTGGCCCTCGGCGTTGATCTGCCGGTAGAAGTCCTGGAGGAAGGCCAGGTCGGAGGCGAACATGTTCTCCACCGTGCCGTCGTGGACATCACCCAGCGTGCCGAGCCGGGTGATGACCCGGCCGAGCAGGACCACCGAGAGGTACGCCGGGTTCTCCCGCACCCGTACGTCCCGCAACGGCAGCAGCTCGTCGCGGGCCGTGGCGAGCCGCATCGAGCCGCGCCGGTGCACGGTGCCCGACTCGTCGACGTACCCGCGCGGCAGCTCGAACTCGAACTCGGTGCGCAGGGTGTCCCGCGCACCCGCCGTCGCGGCCGCCGCGCCCGCACCGGCGACCGGGTGGGACAGGGATTCCGTCCCGACGGACGGTGCGCCGGGAACTCCAGGACCTTCGCGCCGCATTACTCGATGACCAGCTCTTCGAAGGTGATGGTGACCTGCTCGGTCATGGCGGCGGCGTCGCCCGCCTTGACCGCGCTGACCTCGACCTTGGTGCACCAGGCGTTGCGCAGGTGGTAGCGCTTCACCGGGTTGTCCTGGTAGTCCATCATGATGATCGAGGCGTTCTTGCGGGCCGAGCCCATGTCGCCGTCGATGGACTGCTTGATCCACTCGGAGAACGAGGACGACTGCGTGGCGCCGCGCGTCACCGTGCACTCGCCGGCCTTCTTGACGCCGGGCAGCTTCTTGATGATCGGCTTGCCCTCGGACGAGACCTGCTGGTACTCGATGACTTCCTGCTCCATCGAGAGGCTGCTGACCTCCTGCAAGTACTCGATCATGATGCCGTCGATCTGAAGACCGAAGTTGTGTGTGGTGAGCGCATCACCGGGCTGAAGCGACATGCTGGGTTACTCCTGTTCGTGCGAAATCGGCTGGGGGGCGGGGCGAGTGGGCGCGTTCCTACTCCTCCAGCTCGCCGCCGCCGCCCGAGAACTGGGCGAGCCGGAACACGACGAACTCGGCGGGCTTGACGGGCGCGATGCCGATCTCGCAGACCACACGGCCGAGGTCCACCGACTCCGGCGGGTTGGTCTCCTCGTCGCACTTCACGTAGAAGGCGTCCTCGGGGCGCTGGCCGAACAGGGCGCCGTTGCGCCACTCGTTGACCAGGAAGGCGGAGATGTTGCGGCGGATACGGGCCCAGAGCGCCTGGTCGTTCGGCTCGAACACCACCCACTGGGTGCCGATCAGGATCGACTCTTCCAGGTAGTTGAAGTAGCGGCGCACGTTCAGGTAGCGCCAGGCCGGGTCGGATGCGAGGGTGCGGGCGCCCCAGACGCGGATGCCGCGGCCCGGGAAGGCGCGGATGCAGTTGACGCCGATCGGGTTCAGGAGGTCCTGCTCGCCGCGCGTGATCTGGAGCTCCAGGTCGACGGCGCCGCGCACGATCTCGTTGGCCGGGGCCTTGTGGACGCCGCGCTCGGAGTCGTTGCGGGCCCAGATGCCGGCCATGTGACCCGACGGCGGGACGAGCTTGGTCTGGCCCGTGGAGGGGTCGAACGACTTGATCCAGGGGTAGTACAGGGCGGCGTAGCGCGAGTCGTAACCGGCGCCCTCCATCCGCCACTTGCGGATGTCGCGGGCGTTGAGCCCGGGCGGCGGGTCGAGGACGGCCATGCGGTCGCCCATCAGCTCGCAGTGCGCGACCAGACCGAGCTGGACGGCCTTGACCTGCTCCAGGTCGATCAGACCCTGCTGGTAGGCGGCCATCAGGTCGGGGACCGCGACCATGTTGATCTCGTCGAAGGCCTCGAGGCCGCCGAAGCCGGTGCGGTCGGCGGAGTCGCCGATGAACTGGCCGGTCTCGATGCGGGCGACCGTGCCGCCGACGGGGGCCGGGGCGGGCGCGGGGGCCGGCGGGGCCAGGGTGATGGCCTGCGCGTCCGGCTTGGCCAGCTGGGCGCCGGCCACGGTCTCCTCGACGGAGATCATCTTGGAGCGCTGCTTGACCTGGGTGACGACGAAGTTGCGGGCCGATTTCTTCGCGCTGACGTCGAAGTTCTCGACGACGGTCTCGCCGTCCTTGACGATCAGCTTGAAGCGGTCACCGGCCGCCTCGCCCTCGGCGTCCTGCACCTCCACGGTGAGCGCGCCGCCGGCCGTGCCGGGCGCGATCGCGGAGACCTTGAAGGTGCCGAGCGCCACGGCCTCACCGGCGGTGATCGCCTGCGGCGCGGGGGCGGCCGCGGCCCGCTGGGTGCTCTGCCCCGAACCGTTGTCGGAACCGCCGACGCGCACGACGTAGGCGGCGGTGCCGCCGTTGTTGAAGAAGCCGTAGACGGAGTGCGCCAGGTAGTACCCGTCCGTGAACTCCCCGAACTCGGCGACGTACTGGGACCAGTTGGTCACCAGCGTCGGCTCGTTGAGCGGCCCGACGGGCGCGAGTCCGACGAAGGCGGCCACCGAGGTGCCGACCCCTTCGATGGGGCGGGATCCGCTGGCGACTTCCTCGACGTAGACGCCGGGGGACAGGTAGTTGGGCACGGGAAGCTGCTCCTTGTTGCTGGGTTACCTGGGTTACGGAGGTGTCGGCTTGCGCCCGAAGGCGGACGGGCTGTGCGGAGCGCGGGGCGGACGGCTCATCCCGCATCCGAGCTGCACACGGTTGTTCCGCCCCCGAAAAACGCTGCTACCGGCCCATTACCGTGCCAGCCTCGCGCGCCGCGACCCGTGCGGGGAGGGGAGAAGGTGCGTGGGCGAGGGCAGCACGAGGTGCCCTTCCGGTCATCGGCGGGCGTTCTTTTGGCCGGATGGGGTACGGGGAAGGGTTGCGCGCCGGTCGGGCCGGGGCGGGTGCGCGGCGCCCGGCGGGGTCAGTTCCCGCCCGCCGTACCGGCCGCGGGTCCGGCGCCGGACTCCTCCGGCGGCACGGGACGCCCGGTGCTCAGACGGTTCGCCTCGCGGACCTTCTCCAACAGCTCTTCCCTTCGCCTGGCGTCCTCGGCCGCCTGGTCGTCCGCCGTGCTGTCACTCATGCGCGAACTCCCTGGGCTCGTGGGTGGCTCCCCGCGCCGTCCGCCGGCAGTGAGCGTGCGGTGGCTGTCCGCACTCCCAGCAGAGTGCTCCCGTGGCGGCGGTCTGGCCAGGGGCCCCGCCCGCCGAAGAGGCCATGGCGTGAACTCGCCCCGATCGCCGGGCCGCGCGCACCGGTTCTCACGCGACGGCTCGCGCCCCCGCGTCCGCCGTCTCGCGATTCTTGGTGGGCCCACGAGGGAACGCAGGAGGCGCGGGGCCCGTCTTGGGGGCAGGGAGGGTGCCCTTTTGACCGGTTACCCAGGGGATACAGGGGCAGTTCAAGCCAACTCCCTGTGCGATACATGTGCTGATGCGAGCCATCGGGCGGTCCTGGCGTAGCGTTTCGGTGACCGGACGAACAGGATCCGGGGGCCGAAAGGGCAAACGTCGGGGGACGAATCGGCCGGACGAGCGAGAGGGCGGCGGCGTGGCGGAATCCGGCGGAACGAGCGAGGGCGGCATACCCGGCGGCGTCGGCGGCATCGCTGACGGGTTGCGGTTCCGCATGCTCGGACCCGTCGAGGGCGACCTCGACGGCCGGCCCCTGCCGCTCGGCCCACCCCAGCAGCGCGCCCTGCTGGCCGTGCTGCTGCTGCGCGAGGGCCGCCCGGTCTCCATGCCCGAACTGCTCGACGCCCTGTGGGGGGAGCGGCTGCCGCCGCGCGGCGTCGGCACCCTGCGCACCTATGTCTCGCGCCTGCGCACCCTGCTGGAGCCGGGTCGTCCCTCGCGCACTCCGGCCAGGCTCCTGGTGTCGGCCGACGACGGATACGCGCTGCGGGTGCCCGCATCGGCGCTCGACACCGCCGTTTTCGAGGCACGGCTCGCCGAGGCCGCCCGGCTGCGCGGCGTGGGCGAGACGGCGGCGGCGCACCGCGAGTTGAGCGGGGCGCTCGCGCTGTGGGGCGGCAGCCCGCTGGCCGGTCTGCCCGGGCCGCACGCGGAGCGCGAGCGCGACCGGCTCACCGAACTGTGGCTCTCCGCGCGCGAGGACCACTTCCATGGCGCCCTCGCCCTCGACCGGCACGTGGCGACGATCGCGTCGCTGCGCGCGTTCGCCGCCGAGCATCCCCTGCGCGAGCGCACCCAGGCCCTGTTGATGCTGGCGCTGCACCGCGCGGGCCGCCAGGCGGACGCGTTCGCGGTGTACGAGGCGACGCGCCGCACCCTGGACGCCGAACTGGGCGTACCTCCGGGGCCCGAGCTGACCGCCCTGCACACCCGCCTCCTGACCCGCCCGGCGGACGGCACGGACCCGGCGTCACCCGGGACGACGGCCGCGCCGCGCCGTCCCGGCCCGGCAGGTGGCGCCCGCGCACCCCGCCCGGCGCCTCCGGCCCACGTCGAGCCGCGAGCCCCGCGTACGGTCCCGACACCCAGGCCCGCCCCCCAAGAGCCGCTGCCCACCTGGGAGTTCAAGCGCGACCGCGCGACCCCGCCGGCCGCCCCGACGCCCCCGGCGCCCGGCGCGACGCGTCCGGCAGCCGACCTGACGCATCCGGCAACCGACCCGGCGCGCAACCCCGCGCACCCGGCGCCCGACCCGACGCACCCGACCCCCGACCCCCGCACGCCTCCCCCGGCCACGTCCGAGCGGCGGTCGGTGCGGGCGCGGCCCTCCCAACTGCCGCCCGCCATCGCGGACTTCACCGGCCGCGTCGGGTTCCTCGGTGAGGTGTCGGATCTGTTGCGGGAGGCATCCGAGGGACGGTTCACCGGGGTGGCCGTGCTCACCGGGCTCGGCGGTGTCGGCAAGAGCGCGCTCGCCGTGCGGGCAGGACACCGCATGCGCAGGTCCTTCCCCGACGGGCAGCTCTACGTCGATCTGCGCGGCGCGGACGCCGAGCCCGCCGACAGCGCGGACGTCCTGACCCAGCTCCTGCGCTCCCTCGGGGTCGCCGAGAAAGCAGTGCCCGACGAGGCAGGCCAGCGCGGCGCCCTGTACCGGTCGCTGCTGGCCGGCCGGCGCGTCCTGATCCTGCTCGACAACGCCCACGACGCGGCGCAGGTGCGGCCCCTGCTGCCCGGCACCCCCGGCAGCGCGGTCCTGGTCACCAGCCGCACCCGGATCGTCGGCCTTCCCGGCGGCCGGCTCATCGACGTCGAGGCGATGAGCGAGCAGGACGCGCTCACCATGCTCGAAACCATCGTGGGCGCCGAGCGGGTGCGCGCCGAACCCGATGCGGCCCGCCGCCTCGTGGACTCCTGCGGCAGGCTGCCGCTGGCCGTGCGCATCGCCGCGGCCCGGCTCACCGCCCGCTCCGACTGGGCGGTGGCCGACCTGAGCGCGCGGCTGCGCGACGAGCGCCACCGCCTGGACGAGCTGGAGGCCGACGGGCTCGGCGTCGACGCGGCCTTCCGGCTCAGCTACGAAGGGCTCGCCGCGCCGGCCGCGCGCGCCTTCCGCCTGGCCTCCGCCACCTCCGTGCCGGTCTTCGGCCGCGCCGCCGCGGCCGCCCTGCTCGACGTGGACGAGTACGCCGCCGAGGACGCCCTCGAAGCCCTCGTGGACGCCGGTCTCCTGGAGGCGTGCGGGGTGGACCGCTACCGCTTCCACGACCTGGTGCGGATCTTCGCCCGGCGCGTCCTGGACGATTCGCCCGACGCGGCCGAGCGCCCGGTCGCCCAGCGCAGGCTGCTCGACCACGTCCTGGCCACCGTCCGCAACACCGTGCGCTGTCTGCGCCCGCTCAGCAAGATCCCCGACCTCCTCTACGCCCCCGACGCGCCCGGCTACCGGCCGGCCGACGCCGAGGCCGCGCGGGCCTGGTTGCAGGACGCGCACCCGCTGATCAGGGACACCGCGGAGCAGGCGCTCGGCAAGGGGCCCTGGGCGGACCTGGGGGCCGAGGCGCTGCGCCCCGCCGTCGATCTGCTTACGGGCTGGGCCCACCTGGTGCTCGGCACCGCGCGCCGCCGCGAACTACACGGCCCGGCCCGGCTCGCGCTGTCCGTCGCGCACTGCCACGGCGACTCCCGCTCGCAGGGCCGCGCGCTGCGGCTGATCGCCGCCGTGCCGCAGCAGAGCACCGACACCTACCGGCGCACCGAGCGCACCCTGCGCCAGGCGCTGCGGTGCGCGGCGCGGGCCGAGGACCCGCTGACCGAGTCGGAGGCGGCCAACCAACTGGCCATGATCCTGGCCGCGATGGGACGCCCCGCCGACGCGCTGCCCTTGTTCGAGCAGGCGTACGCGCGCCATGTGGAGCTGGGGAGCAAGGGCGAGGCGGTGCGCGTCCTTGCCCACATCGTGCGCGCCCAGATGCTGCTCGGACACAAGGAGCGCGCCGAGACCAGCGCCGGTGAAGTACTGCGCGCGGCAAGGGAGTTGGGGGACCGGGGTACGCTCGGACATGTGCTGTACCAGATCGGCTGCGCGTTGCTCGCGGGCGGCCGGCCGGTGCGGGCCGCGGCTCATCTTCGCGAATCGCGCCAGCACCACCAGTGGGTGGGCGATCTGCGCTGGGAGGCGATGGCGTGGGCGCGGCTCGCGCACTGCGCGCTGGCGCGCGAGCGGCCGGGGGAGGCGGCGGCCTGTGCCACGCAGGCCCTGTCCATCGAGGGCGACCTCGGGGACCCGTTCTGCCGGGGGCTCGCGCTCGCGGCCCGTGGCCGGGCGCTGCTCGCGCTCGGTGAGACGCCCGCGCTCTCCGCGCTGGCCTCGCTGCGGACCGCGCACCGGCTGCTCAGCGCCCGTGGCGCGGCGGAGGCCGACGAGCTGACATCGTTGTTGTGGACGGCGCCGGCGGAACCGCGCCGGCCGGGAACGGCGTCCGAACACCCGGTGGGCGGGAGCCGGGGCGGGGCCACGAGTGCAGCCAGGGCTGCCCTCTGACAGGGCCTTTTGGGCAGGGACGCGTCCGGTGCGCCCTCTAGCCTTCGTCCATGACCATGTGGACGTCTCTGGACCCGGCCGCTGTCGCCGTTGATCCCGGCGGGCGGACCACCGCACGGCTCCGGGTGCGCAATACCGGGGACACCGTCGAGGAGTACCGCCTCTCGATCGTCGGCACGCCCGCCGGCTGGGCCCGCGTGGAGCCCGACACCCTGCGCCTGTACCCGGGCAGCGAGGCCACCGCGGAGATCTCCTTCGCGCCGCCGCGCTCCCCCGACGCCCTGGCGGGCCCGGCCCCGTACGGCATCCGGGTGGAGCCCCGTGAGCACCCCGACCTGCGGGACGTGCTCGAAGGGCAGGTCACGGTCGCGCCGTTCACCGAGATACGGGCCGAACTGCTGCCGCCGACCGTGGTGGGCCGCTTCGGCGCGCGGGCCTCGGTCGCCGTCGACAACCTCGGCAACACCGCGCTCACCGCGTCCTTGGTCCTGCGTGACGAGGCCAACCGGCTCACCTACGAGATGGCGCCCAACGCGGTCCAAGTGGATCCCGGGCGGGCCGCGTTCGCGAAGCTGGCGATCCGGCCGCAGCGGGTGCGCTGGACCGGGGGCGCCGAGCAGCACCGCCTGATGGTGTCGGTGCGCCGCTCGGGCGACGACACCGGGGTGGATCTGGCGGGCGTCTTCGACCAGCGTCCGGTGCTGCCGCGCTGGCTGCTGGTGGCCGGCAGCGCGGCCGTCGCGGCGGCGGTCGCGTTCGTCGCGCTGTGGCTCGCCTTCCAGCCCAAGGTGAACACGGCGGCCGGTGAGGCGCAGGCGAGCGCCGCCGCGCAGCCGGTGCCGCAGGGCGCCGAGACACCGCTGCCGCCCGCGCCCTCCTCCGCGCCGCCGGCCGCGCCGCCCGGCGCCGTGCCACCGGCCGGTGACGGCTCGGGCGGCGGCGCGGGCGCGCCGCCCGCCGCCGGTGGTGGTGGTGGAGGCGGCGAGGAGTCCTCGCAGGTCGGGGGCGGCCCGCCGGTTCCCCCGCCCGCGCCGAAGCCGGCGCCCAAGGCGGCACCGAACGCGCCCGAGGGGCCGGTCTGGGACGTGGGGTACAAGCCGGACGCCATCGTCACGTTCGCGCAGTACCGCCTGGCCACGCTCAAGAACGAGTGTGCCCTCAAGCCCGGCTGGACCGCCGCCGTCATCGACAAGGCCACCCAGGCCTCGCTCGCCTGCTACCAGAGGCACGTCATGGCGGACCAGAAGACCAGCCGCATGCTGACGGCCACCGACAAGAAGTACGGCACCCTCGGCCGGGCCACCCTGACCTCGATGTGGGCCCAGGGGCTGCGTCCCGAGGACGTGACGAGCGGCACCAACAGCTACAAGGTCAGGATGCTCGCGGCGTCCCTGTGGTGGGCCAAGGAGTCGAAGATCTCCAACGCCGACCTCGACCGGGACCGTGCCTTCGCCCTCCAGGGCATCGCCTACTTCCAGGCCCCCGAAAAGGGCGGCGAGCCGATGAAGGCGGACGCCGGTCTCACCTCGGCGATCAAGGAGTACCAGCAGGCCGTGGGCCTCAAGCCGACCGGCGTCGCCGACAGCACCACCTTGAACTGGCTGATCGGCGGGGCCGTCGAGGAGCCCGGCAAGACCGGCCGTTAGCGCGGGCGTTAGCGGGCGTTAGGGCCCGCTGATCGCGGCCTGAGAGGCTGCTCGCACCCCAGACTCCCCGGGCGGTTGTCCCCCGCAGCCGCCCGGGGCCACACGCACCGGACCGCTCCCGCCGTCGGCCTCGCGACAAGCGGAGATGGCCGCTCGGGCAGCCAGTCCTGCCCCCGGAACTGCCCCTTCCGGCCCTGTACTTCACCCCCCGGCCCACTTGACTCACAGGGTGAGTATGTGGACTGCCCTGGAGCCCCCCGCCGCCACCGTCGCCCCCGGTGACAGCGTCGGCGTACGACTGCGGGTGCGCAACACCGGGGACACTGTCGAGGAGTACCGGCTCTCGCCGGTCGGCGACCCGGCCGGCTGGTCGAGCGTGGAGCCGGCGGTGCTGCGGCTCTATCCCGGTGCGGAGGGCACCGCCACCATCACCTTCGCGCCACCGCGCACATCGGACGCCGTGGCCGGGCCCTCCCCGTTCGGCATCCGGGTCGAGCCGCGCGAGCATCCGCAGGACGCCGATGTCGTCGAGGGCCGTCTCACCATCGGCCCCTACAGCGAGCTCCGCACCGAGCTGGTCCCGCGCACCGTCCGTGGCCGGCGCCGCGCCAAGGGCCGGGTGGCCGTCGACAACCTCGGCAACCAGCCGCTCACCGCGTCCTTCGCGACCCGCGACAACGGCGACGCCGTCACCGTGGAGACCAACCCCACCGCCGTCCAGGTCGACCCGGGCCGGGCCGGCTTCGCCGAGGTGCAGCTCACCGCGGCCAACATCAGCTGGTTCGGCGGCAGGCGCCAGCATCCCTTCACGGTCTCGGTCCTGCGCTCGGGCGAGCCCGCGCCCACCGAGCTGCGCGGCACGTATGTGCAGCCCTCGGTGTTCCCGGGGTGGTTCCTCGCGGTCGGCTCCGTGCTCGTGGCGCTCGCCGTGGCGTTCGCGGTGTTCTGGTTCCAGCACGACATCGGCGTCAAGAGCCAGGCGTCCGAGCAGGCGGCGGTCAGGGAGGAACCGCTTCCGCAGGGTTCCAAGAGCCCGCTGCCCTCCGCCCCGCCGCCCCCCTCCGAGCAGCCGAAGGCGCCCTCCGCGCCGCCCTCGCAGGCGCCCCCGCCCGCCGCCGAGAAGCCGAAGCCGAAGGATCCCCCCGCGGGTGGCAAGCCGGCGGGTGACAGCGGTCCCAAGAAGCCGCAGTACGACGCGACGAAGCTGGTGCGCATCCAGTCCGGGCTCGGGCACTACCTGACCACGGCCCAGGACCAGAAGCCCGAGGGGCGCTACGTCTACACCGCGAACGAGATCCGCAACCAGCCCAACTGGGACCAGTACTGGTACGTCCGTACGCTGCCGAACGACGAGTTCGCCTTCACGGCGTCGACCGAGGACTGGGCTGTCGCCGACAACACGCGTGAGGGCAACCAGATCCAGTTGTGGGGCGCGTCGGGTGGCAAGGCGAGCCTGACGACCGGGCAGATGACCAGCAACCAGAAGTGGGCGATCGAGCCGATCGAGGGTGCGAACGGGTTCGTGCGGATCATCAGCAAGGACGGGGGCTGGTGCATGTCCGACCTGTTCCCCAACGACCCGGTCCACCTCCAGGTCTCCGAGGTCCGCCCCTGCGGCGCCCTCCCCACCGACCAACAACGCTGGCGAATAGTCCAATAACCGGGCCCCCCGGGCCGGATGCCGCGGCCCACCCCCAGCCCCGCCAGGCTCGCGGGGAACTGCGCGCCCAGCCACGCACGGCCCGCACCCGGGGCCCCTGGGGCTCCGCCCCAGACCCCGTTCGGCCTGAACGGCCTCGTCCTCAAACGCCGGACGGGCTGAGGTTGCCGGTGTGGACCAGCACCAACCCTGTCAGGGGCGCGGGGAACTGCGCGAGGAGCGACCACGGCCCGCACGCGACCACGAGGCATTTAAGGGGCGCGGGGAACTGCGCGACCAGCCACGCGCGGCCCGCAGCCGAACTCCCTGGGGCTCCGCCCCAGACCCCGTTCGCGCTGAAGGCGCTCGTCCTCAAACGCCGGACGGGCTGAGGGTGCCGCTGCGGGCCAGCACGGACCCCGCCAGGGGCGCGGGGACAGGCTGAGGTAGCCAGCGCGGGCCAGCACAGGCCCCGCCAGGCTCGCGGGGAACTGCGCGACCAGCCACGCGCGGCCCGCACACACGCCCCCGCCAGGGCCGGCGCGCGGGCCGCGCAGGGTCGCTAGGGGCGCCAGGACGCGCCGGTGCCTGGGACCAGGCGGCCGGATTTGACGTACTCGCGCCGCGCACCGACCCGTACGTCCTCCGCCGACACCGCCACCCCCCGCCCCGCCGCCAAATACCCCGCCGTCACCGCCGCGGAGCGAATCGCCCCACCCGCCAGCTCGAACTCCTTCGCACACGCGTCGAGTTCCGCCGCGAGACCCGGCTCCTGCGGCACCCCCGCGAGGCAACTGCGCCACAGCAGCGCCCGCAGCTCCACGTCCGGGAACGGGAAGTCCACGACCAGGTCCAGCCGCCGCGTGAAGGCCTCGTCGATGTTGGCCCGCAGATTCGTCGTCAGGACCGCGATGCCGTCGAACGCCTCAAGGCGTTGCAGCAGATACGCGCTCTCCAGGTTCGCGTACCGGTCGTGCGAGCTCTTCACCTCCGACCGCTTGCCGAACACCGCGTCGGCCTCGTCGAAGAGCAGCACGGAGTCCGTCCGGTCCGCCTCGGCGAAGATCTTCTCCAGGTTCTTCTCGGTCTCGCCGACGTACTTGTCGACCACCGACGACAGGTCCACTACATACAGGTCGAGCCCGAGCTCCCCCGCGACGACCTCCGCCGCGAGGGTCTTGCCCGTGCCGGAGTCCCCCGCGAACAGCGCGACCACCCCGCGCCCGCGCCCGCCACCCGTCCGAAGGCGCCACTCGCCGAGCACCCGGTCCCGGTGCCGGGCCCGTCCGGCCAGCTCCCGCAGCATCCCGAGCGGTTCGTCCGGCAGCACCAGGTCACCGAACCCGACGGCCGGACGGACCCGGCGCGCGTGCCGGTCGAGCAGCGGCGCCGACAGCAGCCGGGCGCTGTGCTGCACATGGCCGAGGCCCACCGGGACGCCCTCGAACCCGGCGAGGGCCAGCGCGCCCCGCGCGGCCCGGCGCACCTGGCCCGCGCCCAGCCGGTAAGGCCCGACCGCCTCGGCCAAGTCCCCTTCGTAGGAGGGAAGTTCCTCGCTCCACGCGGTCAGCGCGTCCGTCTCGACGGAGGTGTCCTCAAGGGCCAGGAGCGCGGCGCCCGGCGCCCACGTGGGGTCGTAGGGCGCGGTCCCGGCGAACACCACGGTCACATCCGCCGCCGCGAGCTCACGGATCAGCGGCCCGGGCTGCTCGTCCGGCAGCTCCACGACCACCGCCGTACCGGCGCCGCGCAGCCGCGCCTCGCGCAGCAGGGCGCGCGCCGTCGCGTGGTCGGTGTGCCCGGGCCGGTGACGCAGCACGGCGCGGCCCGCGCCGCGCAGGGCGATGGTCACCGCGTCCGCGCCGCTGCCCGCCCTGCGCTCGCGCAGATGGACCGCGACGGGCCCGGGCGAGAGCGCGATCCGCGCCGCGACCCCGTCGAGGGGCGCCTGGCCGCCGGGGGCCAGGAACTCGACGTCGCCGCCGCCCAGTTGGCCGTCCAGGGTGTCGTCCCCCAGGAGGTGGGCGACCACGCGCTCCGGCACGCGCAGCGCCCGGCCCGGCAGCGGCCGCTCCTCGTCCTCGATGACCACCAGGCCCTTGGCGACCAGCGGCGCGGTGGGATGGAACCGGCCCCGCCCCTCGGGGTCGTACGGTCCGGTCCCGGCGAGTTCCAGGGCGAGGGCGACCGAGGCCCTGCGGCGCCCGACGTCGTCGTTGAGGTAGCCGTACAGCGCCTCGAAGCGGCGGTCCACGTCGGGCGCGAGCGCCGCAAGGAGCACCATCGCGTCGAGCGGCCCGAGCCCGAAGTCCCGGGCGAGCGCGGCAAGACGGTCGTCGGGCCCGGCCCCGGCTCCGAACCCGGCCCCGAACCCGGCGTCCGGGAGCGCGGGTCCGCCGTTCGGTACCAACGCCTCGCGCCCAGCGCCGAGTTCGGGTCCGGTCGCGAGACGTGCCGCCGTCTCCGCCGAGACGTACAGGCCGCGCAGGGGGTCCTGGGCCGTCGGGTCGTCGGCGGAGCGGGCTTCCACGAGCGCCGCGACCGTGGCGCGCAGGGCTTCGACGCGGGCGAGCAACGCGCGGGCGGATGCGTTCACTTGGCGCCGCCCTCTCGGTTGGTGCGCATCATGCGCGGCTTGGCGTCGCCCGGCACGCCGTCCCGGCCGCGTACGGTGATCACGCCCTCGGTGACCGGCGGTGCGACGTCGTAGACCGGGGTGACCGGGAACGGCGTCGTGATGACCACGTCGAGCGACGGCTTCAGCTCGCCGCCGAGCGCCGACCAGATGTCGGCGAGCGAACGCGACTCGGCCGGCGGCACCGCGACGGTGAGCGGAATGCTCACGGTGTACGCCTCAAGGGCCGGCGGCACGTACTCCTCGGGCAGCATCTCGTGCGGCAGCAGGCACGCCAACGCGCCCGACAGCAGGCGGTGTTCGTCCTCGGGGCGGCTGGTCCACGCCGTGAGGAGGTAGGAGAGCCGGTACCAGCGGGGCGGCTGGCGCCTGCGCAGGACGACGCCGTTGGCGTCGCGTTCCGCGTAGGAGCCGCGCTCGCGGCGGGCCACGTCCTCACGGATGTCGTACAGATAGGCGTTGAGGGTGGGCGTGTTGCGCCGGGCCGCCCAGTCGCGGGTGGGCGCCTCGAAGACGACGTCCCCCGTTCCCTCGGGCAGCGCCCCGCCGCGCAGGATGCGCCGCAGCGCCTCGTCGATTTCGTGGATCATGGAGCCAATTTCCCAAATCAGTGGGCGTCGCGGGTCGGGCGGGGGTGGCGCTGGGCCACCGGGATGCTAGATGTAGCCCTCGCGCAGCGCGTAGGCCACGGCGTGCGCGCGGTTGGTGAGCTGGAGGCGGGTCATCAGGGCGTGCAGGATGTTCTTGACGGTGCGCTCCGAGTACGCCAGCTTCTCGGAGATCTGCCGGGTGTCGAGGCCTTCGGCGACAAGCCGCAGCACGTCGACCTCGCGCGGCGCCATCCCGAACAGCGGCGCGGCCGATGAGGATCCGGCGGACGCGGACGTGGTCTCCGAGCGGCGCAGCCGCCCGACCTGGACGAGCAGCCGGCTGATCAGGTCCGGCGGCAGCTCGCCCTCGCCGCGCGCCGCGCTGTGCACGGCCTTCAACAGGCGCTGCTCGGTGGCCTGGTGACGCCACAGGATCGCCCGCACGCCGTACTCGACCACCGTCAGGAGATCGGGTTCGCGCAGTTCGCGGGCGATGAGCACCACGCGCTGCTCGCCGCCGCGCACGACCCGGCGCAGTTCCGCGCTTGCCGAGTCGTCGACCTGGTCGACGAGCATGACGGCGACCGTGGGCTCCGAGGGGCGCCCGTCGCTCTCGCGGGGGTCACGGTTCTCCCGCAGGACCTCGACCGTGGGCTGGTGCTGGAGATGGCTGATGACTCCGGCCCGGCTCAGCGGATCGGAGGCGTGAACGGTCACCGTGACGCGATTCGCGAGCAATGGCATAGTCAGTCCTTTTCCTTCCCGTGCGTACCGACCCCTACAGCATGGCGGGGCCCGATCAACAGCGAATCAACAGCCGTTGAATGGACCACGGATCCAGTCATGAAGCCACGAAAGCGTCAGAAAAGGTGGCCCGGTCGGCGCGGGCAGTCCGGGTTGCCGGGACCGCCGGGGTGGCCCGAGCCGCGTAGAGAATCGGGGCCGCGCAGGCAGTCCGGAACGCGCAGGCAGTCCGGGCGGCGCGATAGCCCGGGCGGCCGGGACCGGCGGGGTGGCTGGGACCGCGCAGGCAGTCCGGGCGGCGCGGACAGTTCGGGCAGCCGGGACCGCCGGGGCAGCCCGGGTCGCGCAGGCAGTCCGGGCGGCGTAGACAGTCCGGGCGGCCGGGGCCGCGCGCCCGGCCCGCCCCCGGTGCTCCTGGTCATGAGGGGCGCGGGGAACTGCGCGACCGGCCCCGCGCCAGCCGCTCGATCTGGTCCTCCGAGCTGGGCGTGAAGAGTTCGCGCAGAGAGCGCCGGGGCCGCCGGGGCCGCGACGCGGGCAGCCCGGGCGCTTCGGAGGGCCCGGGCCGCGCGCAAGGAGCGCCGGGGTGGCCGGGACCCCCGGGAGTGGCCGGGATCGCCGGATAGCCGGGACCGCCGGGGTAGCCCGGGTCGCCTGGGCAGTTCGGGGTGCCGGTGCAGCCCGGGCAGTCCCGGCCGCCGGGGTGCTGCGTAGGGCGCAAGCCCTGCTCGGCCTACTCGCGCTGCTCGGCTACTCCGGCTTCTCCTCAAGGCGCGGGAAGAGCACCGCCCCCTTCGTGACCTTCGCGCCCGCCGGCAACGCGCCCCAACCGCCCGCATCCTGGACCCGCTGATCGGCGAGCGCGCCCAGCGCGGGCTCGGCGCCGAGTGAGTTCCACAGCCTCCCCGAGGTCTCGGGCATCACCGGGTTCAGCAGCACCGCCACGCCGCGCAGCGCCTCCGCGGCGGTGTACAGGATGGTCGCGAGCCGCGCACGCCCCTCGGGCGACTCGTCCTTGGCGACCTTCCACGGCTCCTGCTCCGTGAGATAGCCGTTGACCTGCTTCACGAAGTCGAAGACCGCCAGGATGCCCCCCTGGAAGTCGAGTTCGTCGCCGATGCGGCGGTCCGCCTCCGCCACCGCCTTCGCCAGCCCCGCCTTGACCGCCTGCTCGGCGTCCCCGTCGGCGGCCGACGCGGGCAGCTCACCGCCGAAGTACTTGCCGACCATCGCCGCCACGCGCGACGCCAAGTTGCCGTAGTCATTGGCGAGTTCGGAGGTGTAGCGGGCGGTGAAGTCCTCCCACGAGAAGGAGCCGTCCTGGCCGAAGGCGATCGCCCGCAGGAAGTACCACCGGTAGGCGTCCACACCGAAGTGCGAGGTCAAATCCTGCGGCTTGATGCCGGTCAGATTGGACTTGGACATCTTCTCGCCGCCGACCATCAGCCAGCCGTTGGCGGCCACCCGGCCCGGCACGGGCAGCCCGTTGGCCATCAGCATCGCGGGCCAGATGATCGCGTGGAAACGCAGGATGTCCTTGCCGACGAGGTGCACGTCGGCCGGGAAGATCTCCTCGAAGCGGGCGTCGTCGGCCCCGTACCCGACGGCCGTCGCGTAGTTGAGGAGCGCGTCCACCCACACGTAGATCACGTGCTGGGGGTCCCACGGCACCGGCACGCCCCAGTCGAACGTGGACCGCGAGATCGACAGGTCCTGAAGGCCCTGCCGCACGAAGTTCAGCACCTCGTTGCGGGCCGACTCGGGCTGGATGAAGCCCGGGTTCGCCTCGTAGAACTCAAGCAGCTTCGGACCGTACGCGCTCAGCTTGAAGAAGTAGTTCTCCTCCTTCAGGAGCTCCACCGGCTTCTTGTGGATGGCGCACAGCTGGGCGCCGCCCTCGCCCTCGATCAGGTCGCCGGGGAGCTTGTACTCCTCGCAGCCCACGCAGTACGGGCCCTCGTAACCGCCCTTGTAGATCTCACCCTTGTCGTACAGGTCCTGGACGAACTCCTGCACCCGGTCGGTGTGCCGCCGCTGGGTGGTGCGGATGAAATCGTCGTGGGCGATGTTCAGGTGCTCCCACAAGGGCTGCCACGCCTCGCCGACGAGCTTGTCGCACCACTCCTGGGGGGTGACGCCGTTCGCCTCGGCCGTCCGCATGATCTTCTGACCGTGCTCGTCCGTGCCCGTCAGGAACCACACCTTCTCGCCGCGCTGGCGGTGCCAGCGGGTGAGCACGTCACCGGCGACGGTGGTGTAGGCGTGACCCAGATGAGGGGCGTCGTTGACGTAGTAAATGGGCGTCGAAACGTAGTACGTCGGCGAAGGCATGCACGGAATCCTAGCCGCCGGGCCCGCACCGGCCGCCCGGGATGTCCGGATGGCGGACCGCCCGCGGGCGGTCCGTCCCAGGCGCCGTCGCCCCCGGTGGCACGGTCACCGCCGGGCCCGGCGCCGGAGGCGGGGCGGCCGTGACCGCACCGCCATCGAAGGGCGCCGGGGCGCAGGCTAGGGGCGGTAGGAACCGAGCAGACCCCGGTAGACCTCGGCGTCGCTGAGCTCGCGCGGCGCGGGACCGGCGTGGAAGAACCCGACGTGGGCGTGCTCGTCCTCGGCCGTGCGCAGGAAGTCGAACGCCTTGGAGTCCTGCTCGCCGAACGCCACGAACTGCCAGTACAGCGGCTTGTCCGCGACATCGGCGAGCGCCTGGCGCGCGGGCAGCTTGGCGTCAGGGGCGCCGTCGGTCTGGAACACCACGAGCACCGGCCCCTCGTGCCCCGCCTTCTCGACGTGCTCGACGACCTCCTCGACCGCCCGGTGGTAACTGGTGCGGCCCAGACGCCCGAGCCCGGCGTGCGTCTCGTCGACGACACCCTCGTACGCGTCCAGGGTGACGTCCACCGAACCGTCGATGTCGGTCGAGAAGAACACGGTGTGCACGGTGGCGTCCTCGTCGAGGTGCGCCGCGAGCGCGAGCACCTGCTCGGCCAGGTTCTGCGCGCTGCCGTCCTTGTAGTACGGGCGCATCGACCCCGACCGGTCGAGCACGAGGTACACCTTGGCGCGGGCCCCGCCGAGCCCCGCCTTCTTCAGCGCGGCCCCGGCCGCCTTGTACGCCCCCGCGAGCCCGGCCGCCCGAGACTTGACCCGAGCGGCGGAAACGGCGGACTTGGCCACCTTGGCCGCGCCCGGCTCGGGTTCGGCCTCGTCGTCCTGCGCGGGCGCGGCGACGGGCTCGGCTTCGGCCTGTACGGGCTCGGTCCGCACGGGCGCAGGCTGTACGGGCTCGGGCTCGACGGCTGCGGGCTCCTCGGCCCGTACGGGCTCGGGCTCGGGCTCGGCCACCGTCTCCGGCTCGGCCACCCGCTCCCGCTCCGGTTCAGGCTCCTTCTCCTTCTCCTTCTCCGGCTCCGGCTCCGGCTGCGCCTCGGTCCTGGGCTGGGGCACCTCGGCGGCGGCGGGCTCGGACTTCGGCTCCGGCTCCGGCTCCGGCTCAGGGGCGGCGTCCGCGACCGGGGTGTCCGCGACCGGGGTGCCGGCGGACGGGGTGTCCGATGCCGGGGTGTCCGAGGCCTGGGCGGGCGGGCGCGGGCCGTCGAACGCGGCGGCCACCAGGGCCTGCGCCGGGGTCAGGTCGTCACCCCGGGCCGGGGCCGGAACCGAGGCCGTTCCGGACGTCCCGGTCTCCAGGGTGCGTTCCGCCTGCGACGGCACGGAGGCCGACGACGGCGCCTCGGCACCTTCCGCCTGCGACGGCACGGAAGCAGGCGACGCCACTCCGGCCGCCTCGGCCCGTTCCGTCTGGGGCGGTACGGAAGCCGCCGTCGCTTCGGCACGCTCCGTGCGATCGCGTCCGAACACCTTGCGCAGCAAGCTCCGAATGCCCATGGGCGAGGCCTTTCGCATGAGTTGGGTGCGATACGTACCGCACTGTGCCACGGGTCCGGGGTCTGGTCCCTGGCCAGCGCGGACACGTAAGGTTAGCGACCCCGTCGGGGGTTTCCCGGAAAGGGGCCGGGGCAAGTCCGGGTGCCCTCAGCCCGCGCCTTGATCGCGCCGGCGCGGAATCTGCTGGGCGGGATCGCCGGTGTACACCCAGGGCACCGGGGCGATCCGCTCGCCGAGCATACCGATGAGTGCGGCGCGCTTCGGTCACGGCGAGTTCATGGGACCAGTGCTGGCACAACCGCGCGGTGACTCCGTTCGTCTTCCACGTGACGGAGCGCCCCCGCCCCGCCACCCGGGACAGGAGGAGCGGCCAGCCGTGGAGTCGACGCACCAGGCGGATCACAGCGGGCCGGCCCGCGTGCTGGAACGCTTTCTTCTGGCCGCCCCCGAACAGTGGCCGGTGCTCGCGCCGCGTCTGGTGGCGGGGGTGGGGGAGGAGCGTCTGCGTGGCGTCCTGACGGCGACGCGCGAACGCGTCGGCGGCTTCACCTCGGTCACCGAGGGGCCCGAGGGGCTGGTGATAGCGGGGCCGCGCGGCCGGGTCCTCGCGTTCGCGCGGGCGGACGCCGAGGGCGAACTCGTGGGCCTCCTCATCGCCCCCGGCCTCCACCGGCCCGCGCGGCGCCGCGTCCCGCTGCCCGCGCGCGTGCGCGGCGCCGTGTTCCGTACGGTGCTGTGCGCGACGCTGGCCCTGCGCGTGGCGGCGTGCTGGCGGGCCCCCACGATGGTGGCCTGGTGCACGGCCGTGTCGGTGATCGGCATCGGCGCTCTGCTCCTGACCGGCCTCTTCGCCCCGGCCCGGCTGCCGCGCTGGGCCCGCAGGACGGCCTGGGCGGCCCTGGCCGTGACGCTCGCGTCCTTCTGGCGCCTGCCCCGGCTGCCCGTCGGCCGGCCCGACCCGTACTTCGTGGCCGGGCTCGTCCTGTTCGCGGGGTGCGCGGGATATCTGGTGTGGGCGCGCCGTTACGACTGGGGCGCGCCGGTGTCCGCGCCGTTGGAGTTCCCGCTGCGTGACGGGCAGTGGCTCATCGTCCATGGCGGCGGGCCCGGCCTCAACCACCACGCGTCCCACCCGGAACAGCGCGGGGCGCTCGACATCATCGGCGTCACGGCGCGGGGGTCGCGCCGGGGGGACGGCGCGGGGCTCGACTCGTACGCGATCTACGGTGCGACGCTGTACGCCCCCTGCGACGGGGTCGTGGTGTCCGCCGTCGACGACCTCGACGACCAGATTCCCGGCACGATCCGCTACGTGCCGCCGTACGGCAACCACGTGTCCCTCGACACGGGCCACGAGATCGTCACGATGGCGCATCTGCGGCCGGGGAGTGTGGCGGTGTCGGTGGGCGAGCGGGTGCGGGTGGGGCGGGTGGTCGGGGCGGTCGGGAACTCGGGCAACTCCACGGAGCCGCATCTGCATGTGCAGGCGGTGCGGGAGGGGGTGGGCCTGGACCTCCGCTTCCGAGGCGTCCCCGGCCCCCTGTACCGCGGCCGCACGGTCCACATGTAACCCCGGCCCCGGTTCGCGCAGTTCCCCGCGCCCCTAACTACTCGGCCCTGGTCCGGACCGGCGACTTCAGCCTGTCCGGCGTTTGAGGACGAGCGCCCTTCAGGCGCGA